>JBGPIK010000032.1:0-29548 GCA_041484845.1 Binatia bacterium
AAACGGACAGCTTTTCGAGATACCTCTTTCGGTCTTGATCATCACGGAAGATCGCCTGGCGGTTATTCCCTCTGCAAATAACGTGGTAGACCGCCCCCGGGATATTCTATGCGTAGGGCTCGCATCATATACACTTTCTACAAGAAACAGGGACGGAAAGCTATAGATTAATATATTCAAGCCTGACCCTAAGCCTCCCCCTAGACGGAACCTAAGCCGTCATGCCGGTCTGCTGCCTCAACTGTTTTGAAACGAAGCACGGCCAAGTTGATGGTTCCGCGCTCGGCACCAAGTTACTTCCCGTTGTTCAACCGCGAAGCTGTGTAATGGCGCTAATGGGTGACCCTAATTCCCCGTTCAAGGCATTAACTTGGGCGAGTTTGGAAGCGGCTGGAGCGGCTCGATACTTATGTTGGTAGATGGCACGGACGGCGCAAGTTCCTGCAAGCGCGTTGCCAAGTGTTCTTGCGTTTCCTTAAACCCGAGATATAGCTCCCCCGCGTTATCGACCACCATCGAGGACGTAAAGAAGACCTTTACGAACACGGCAACAGGGGCGGAAAGTAACTTCGCGGTGCCCGTGATCCAATCGGCAAAACGCTTGAGCTGAGTAGCAAATAGTTTGCTGAGTTGGTTTTCAAGCTTCTTGTCCAAGACAAGACCGTTACGCCGCATTCTCAGAAACGTCTCGCGCAAAAAGCCATCCCGATCGCTGAACGATTTTGCGAGTGCCTCCGCTGCTGCGCCTGCTGCGTAGAGCACGCCTTTCAGGCTCCGATCTTTTATAGCCACAGCCGCTTCACGCGAGAATTTACCGTATTCCTTCTCCAAGTATTCCTTGGCAATTTCCCAAGTAACCTTTTTCAAGCCCTCCATTATCGCAGCATCGATTCCCTCGTGGGCGACGTCCCAGCCGACGTCAAAGAGGATCTCCCGGGCCCCGCTTAGCTGATCGGTTATCGCGCCCTTTACCGCGTTTCTGACCTCCTCGTCGCCCCGCTTCGGTGCGCGGATCAAGCCGAGCTGCTCAAACTCTTTGCGGACTTCGATAAACTCGTCCGCAACTTCGGCGAGTTCCTGAAGGGTGCTAGCTAGTTCGATTCGATGCGAAAATTCAGCGATCAACATGTAGCCAGTCGGTGAAATCAGGGGGGTTCCCGCTCGAGCCGCCCGCCAGTTCCGAAACATTTTAGTGTTCGGATCACTAGCATCGTTTTGCCCGTTGGGCCCGGATGTTTCGCCTATAAACCAATGGGGGGTATCTGGACTTGCCGCGTCGTTGTTAGACCCGTGTGGACCACGTGTCGACGGAGATGGGACTTCCGGATTTTGACCGATGATTCCCTTTTGTGCACCCGCCATAAATGTCCCCCGGTAAAGAATAGTAGATGTCTGGAATCAATGCTCCACTTTACATCTTTACGCCCGATAATTCATCTCCTACAAAGAACCAGCGCCACAGGTCAAAGAGAACCTACTAAATTAGATTACTCATCACAGGCCGCAGCCTTGAAATAAATGCCCTACTCGTTTGTGCCGACGGTTCGAATATTTGCCTGTAAACCCCATTCACTTGACGCATCCCCTCGGTTAGATTCCCCTCGGTGGTCTCGATCACCAAATGGTAGTGGTTACTCATCTAACAGTAGGCGTAACACTTCCAATTCCACTCGGCGATCGACTTTCCCCACAGATCGAGAAATCGCCGCCGGTCCTCATCATCCTCGTAGATCGCTTCCTGACGGTCGCCTCGCGCGGTGACATGATACACTGCCCCTGGAAACTCTATTCGTAACGGTCGCCCCATTGGAACCCTGAGTGAGACCGTCAAGAAGTATCAAGAAAGAGCTTTTGTACAATGCTAGCCTTGACCCTCTTACTTGGCTTGGGTAACCAAGGGCCGAGTAGAGTAGTACGACGTTTCTCACGGCCCAATGATAACTGTTGGACAGCCCATGGCGATGGGGTTTGCCGGACCCATTGCCAGCCCTGGCTTTTCGACAACAATATCCATTACTCGGCAGGCCATCTGATTGTCGATAAGCACGGTTGGGCTGCCCATAATGACCGCGCCGACGCCGTCGGCTCCGCTGATACTCGCTGCCGGGCAAGCGTGCTGGTCAATATTTGTGCGCCAAGCGGGAAGGTTTCCAATTAGGGTATCCAAGCTACCTGGTCCCGGTGAAAGGGGGCTACCATGGGTGGTTGGATCGGTCACTCTTGCTGCTGGAGGCATGTTCAACTCCTTTTCTCCTGAAGGGGGCTTTCACATTCTGCATCGACTCATTAATTCATTTTGCCAGTTTTCGTACCATCATCCGCCTCGTCCGGATCTTTCGGACTTGCGCCGCTGCCGCTGCCTGCAGACCCGCCGCTGTTAATTAGCACCATTGTACCCACGATCGTGACGCCCGCGGGGCTAATGTCAACAAAATTGCCACCAACTTTGAGAGAAATCTGTACGCCGGCCTCGATGATCACCTTCATTCCGGCTTTGAGATGAATTTCCTGCCCCGCGTCGTGGGCGAATTTTGTCCCGGTCTTTTCATCTAAGTTATTGCCGATCTGAATCGACATGTCATTATCGATCTTTTCGCGATGATCATTCTTGATAATGATGTGCCGGTCCTTCTTCACGTACTGGCGGTCGTCGTTCTCGACTCGCGTGTCCATGTCATTTTCGGCGTTGATAAAGATCTGCTCGCTGCCTTTTTTGTCCTCGAAGCGGATCTCGTTATAGTTATCCGACGTACCGTTTTTGCTGCTGCGGGTCTTAACCGTGCTTTTAGTCTTTTCATCCGGCAGCTTGTACGGCGGCATCTCGCGCGCGTTGTAAACGCTGCCGATGATGATCGGCTGGTCGGGATCACCTTCCAAGAAATCCACGATCACTTCCTGATCAATGCGCGGGATATGGATAATGCCCCACTGCTTTCCCGCCCACAGCGTTCCCACTCTGACCCAGCACGAGCTCTCCTCGTTGTTCTTTCCGTCACGGTCCCAGTGGAACTGAACTTTCACGCGCCCGTACTTATCGGTGAAGATCTCCTCTCCCGACGGCCCCACAACGATCGCTGTCTGGGTGCCCTGGACCACTGGCTTGGGCGTCAGCCGTTGCGGCCGGAACGGTAGCGCCGATGGAATGCAGGTAAAACTATTGCTGTAGCGAAAGTCGCCGCTTCCTGAGCGATAATCCCCCGACTGCCGCGCCGAATGAGCGATGGCGGTGAGCACGTAGGCGCCGTCGGCGTTGAAATGCCTTTGCAAAGTAAACTTGTAGCCGCTGACAAAGTGCCGGCAAGAGCTGGCGCCCTGGATCACCAAGCCCGGTGCCGCTTCTTCCTCTATCCGGAGATCGACGGTGCGCTTGTTGTCCTGGAAAATCTTTTGCAGATCGCCGGCGCGGTCGCCGCCACCGGGTTGCACGCCGTCGAAGCGCTGCGCGTACTCGCCGGGGTAATCGTAGATCTCGAGTTTATCATTGTTGGCGACTTTCAGCTTATGGCTGACTTTCCCGGCCTGGACGCTGTCGAGAATATTCGCTTCCGCTTCCAAATGCTTGTGCGGCAGCTCGAAGCTGTGATCCCAGAGCGTGTACTTTCCCGAGCGCCACTCCTGGGCCTTTTCCCAGTCGTAGATCCGGTCCTCGTCGCGCCCGCCGCCTTCGATATCTTCGTAAATGATCGTGCTTCCGTTGGGCAAATCGCTATGACTCGAAGAAGAATTGGCCACCACCATCTGGTGCCCGCCGTCGCTGTGCTTGAAGAAGTAAAAAATGCCTTCTTCCTCCATCAGCCGGCTGGCAAAGTTGAAGTCCGTTTCCCGGTACTGAACACAGAAGTCGCGCGGCTGGAAAGTCCCCCGTATCTCGTAGGCGACGTCGAGCCCTTCGAGTACCTTCTTTAAAATATCCGGCACTGATTTTTGCTGAAAAATGCGGCTCTGCGCCTTTTTCGTCAACATCCAGAACTGCGGCACAATCTCCATCCGGTACGAGGTAAAATCGTTTCCCTGCTCGCCCTGGCTCACCCGTTTGCAGATGCCGTTAAAATAGCGCTCCTTATCGTCCGGCAGATTCAAACGCACGGTGATCTTCTGGCCGAGCAGCTTGTCAAAGGCGACGTCCGTGTCGTTCTCGGCAATCATGTCCAGCTGAAAGCTAAACAGCCGCGAAACCGCTTCCTGGCCAGTGAATCCCACCAGCAGGAGCTTATCCGGCCCTAATGGAGTGGTCACCCCCATGGGTCGATTTTCCTGAGTGTAATTCATTATGCCGCTCTCATACTCCTAATCCGGACATGACGGACGCTTAAACGCGCGAACATGACCCTACAGCAACCCGCCGGTTTGTCGCAACAGTGTGATAATTGTTATTTGGTCCTCTCTGTGTGCCCGGCGCCTCCGCGGTCGAATGCTCTTCTTCTTCTCACCACAGAGGCCCGGCGCGGCAGAGCCGCAACCAAACAATCGAAGCCGAAAGGACCCCCTCTTAGATCTCCCCCGCTCGCGGGGGAGAGTGAGAGAGGGGGCGTCGCGCTATTTTGTAAAGAGCACTTCATTACTAATCATGACTGCCGCAAATTTTCGCAAGCTACGAAAAGTTTTAACTATAGTAGTATAGAGTTCGCTGAGGCTTTCTTTTAATCAAGATGATATCCTCATTCGATTTTCTCTGTGTTCTCCGTGCCTCAGTGGTAAAATCCGTTTCTTCTTTTTTGACTGTGGCTTGCCCGCACTACTGTATCCGTGGTTAGATCCTCACCCCGTTGGGCTGTTGCGCCAGCGGCGATAACCCAGACATTCTCGCGGCTATCTCACCGATTCTGTCTGCTTCGAAATACGTTCCACCGCTGCCTTGGCGATGGCCGCTAGTCTTGGCGCTGTGGACCGCCGCATCACACGGAGCGCCGCCAACGCCGGCGCAGCGGCGGGTCCCAATGAGGCGAGAGCAATGCCCGCGTTCGCGCGCACGTCCGTCTCGAGATCAGCTAACACGCAAGTTAGCGCCTCGATTGTCTCTGGCGTATTCGCCTCGATCCGCCCCAACGCCAATGCGGCGGCGGCGCGCACCGCGCCTGAGGAATCGGCTAAATACGGCAAGAGCATAGGCGCAGATTCGCGAGCCATGGTGCGCAGGTGACCGATTCGTTCGAGAGCAGAGGCGCGGCCACTAGGATCCTTCTCCTTGAGAGTTGCCAACAGCATCGGCAATCCGGCCGACGCATCGCCGGTAATCTTGGCGAGGGCCGAGTGAACCGCAAGTCGAACGGAGAGCGCAGCCGATGATGCCAGAGGTCTTAAATCTTCCACAGCCGCTTTGGCGTCGGATCCGATCCACCCTAGCGCGTCCGCCGCGGCACACAGCACCTCCGGTTCCGCAGATCTCAACGCGACCTGCAACGCAGGCACGGCGGGGGCGCCGATCTTTCCCAGGGCGAAAGCCGCATGCCAGCGTAGCGTACCGTCATGGCTGAGCAGGCATGCGCAAAGCGGATTGATGGCCGGAGTTGCATTTTGGCCTGCTTTGGCCAGGGTTGAAGCCGCGAGCAGACGCACAGAAGTCGGCTGTTTTTCGTCGAGTGCCGGCACAAGCGCAGGAATAGCGGACACCCCCGCTCGTTCCAAGACGAGAACCGCCAACTTACGCGCCTCCTCGCTGGGATCATTCAGGCGCTCGGCGACTGCCGGCACGATTGAGAGCGGCGGCGCTTCCCCCTGTAGCCGTTCGGCCAGAGCCGCGAGACGGACGTGTTCCTGCCCGTCCTGGAGTTTTGCAAGATCCGTCATCAAATGAGATTACCCACGCCCGGAGTGTAAACCGGCGAGACGATGCTGCCGCCCACGCTCAGCACGCCCGATACCGTCACTATGCCAGCATTGAGCGCAATCATAGGCGCAGTGATGGTTACTGTTCCGCCCGCGGTGATCGAAATAGCAGCGCCAACGGTGATGCTCTGACTGCCGCCGATGGTGACCGTCTGGTTGGAGCCCACGGTTTCGTCATCTTGAGCGGCAATGGTGGCGCTCCGGTTTCTGCCCACGGTCAAGCTATCATCACCGCCGATCGACGTGGTGCGCCCCCCACCAACAGTTCGACTCTCGTCGGCTTCCACTTCCGTTGTCAGATTGCGCTCCGCATGGAGATACACCTCCTCATCACCTTTCTTATCCTCGAAGCGCAGTTCGTTGGAGTTCTCCGCCGTGCCGTTCAACGAGCTTCGCGTCTTTATACCGGTTTGCGTCTTATTGGCGGGCAACTCGTATGACGGCATCTGCTCGGCGTTATAAACGCTGCCGACGACGATCGGCTGATCAGGATCGCCTTCTAAAAAATCGACGATGACCTCTTGACCGATACGTGGAATAAAGATGGCTCCCCATTGTTTACCGGCCCATAGTTGCGCGACCCGAATCCAGCATGAAGTACTCTCGTTTTTCTTACCCTCTCGATCCCAGTGAAATTGCACCTTAACCCGGCCATACTTATCCACCCATATTTCCTCGCCTGAAGGTCCCACCACCTCGGCCGTTTGCGGTCCCTTGATGCTTGGTTTGGCCGTCATACGGGGCGGACGGAACTGCGTCTTGAACGGAATACAAGCAAACTCGTTGCGATACGGCCCACCGTCTTTCGCCGATTCAGAAAAATAATCTCCTTGCTTGACCGAATGCTTTACGAAACTCAATACATAGCGATCGTTAAACTCTTTTCGTGGATGCTCAGCCAGATCGAAATCATGGCCGGCAGTGAACGCCCCTTCACGCGACATCCCTTCGATAATGCGATATTGGCATTCCTTCTCCTGCATGCGGATGTCCACCAGCTTTCGTCCCTCAGGCTCCACTTCACCGAGCCTTTCGCCCGGCTTATTAAACCGGAATGCATAGCGGCCAGGGTAATCGTACCGTCCGAGCGTGCTGTTATTTCCGACATTGATGACACTCGGGTTTTCCACTTCGAACGATTTACTCGGCATTTCAAAGTGATAGTCGCGCAGGGTCGACTTTCCGGATTGCAGCTCATCCTTTTCTTGCCAAATCTTGATACCCTCTTGCAGAGGCGGCGGCTCTTCTCCGAACAGTAGCTTCTCCAGTCCGCCGACGATGCCGTCAACGGCTCCATCTACTCCCTTGTCAATGGCGTCGCTCACGCCGGGAAGCCAGCCCAATCCCGCCAGAACCGTCTTGATCGTGGGCTTCAGCACATTTTTGGCAATTTGCGCTCCGCCTTTGACAAGTTTATCGAAAACATATTTGAGAACGTCATCCAAACCCTTGTCTTCTTTTTCGTCGGACTTGAAGACAACCTTCTTGCCAGGCTTGCACGACAGAAACGCGGAAGACGAATCGGCAAAGATCAGGGTGTGTTTGTTGCGCTCATGTTTGAAGAAGTAAAAAATCCCTTCCTCTTCCATGAGACGTGAAACGAAATCCAGATCGGTCTCCCGGTATTGAACGCAATAGTCCAGCTTTCTGTACTGCCCATCAGTCGTCTTGTCCTCGTAGTTCACCAGGATGGGAAAGTTTTTTTTGAGGTCGTCGAAGACCGTTTTGATGATTTCGGGTACCGTCTTGTCCTGGAAAATTCGGCAATCGGTAGTCCGCGTCAGGAGCCAAGACCAGGGAACGATCTGCATCTGATAGTGATTCGTTCTGTGATCCTGGCCCGTGTGACCGAACCGGTTCACCATCCCGTGAAAGAATCGTTGGTCTCCGGAGGGCAATCTCAGCACCACGCCGGCTCGTTTGCCGATGATATCTTCAGGCGCGACCTTCTCCTTCTCGGAGAAGGCCTTGACGTCAAAGCTAAAAAGTGACGACAGCGTCTCGGACCCGGACATCTCGGTAATTAACAAAACGTCTTTCCCTAAAGGTGTCTCCAGTTCCAGAATCCGTTTTTCCTGCGTCATTTCGCTCATACTTGCTCTCCTCAATATGCCAGCCGCTAATGTCCGGGATTCGTGCAATAACATTGGGAGCCCTTCGACCCGTATATGTGTGAAAGACACGGATGAAGGGCACGCCAGCTCAAATTACCGCCGAAGTGCTACGAACTCGGATTTAGACGGTCAACCGTTGGGGATTTACGCCATCCCCACTTTCCATCTCGCCTAATCCGGCAAGAACGCGGTTCGGACTTTGAATGTGCATGAAAAGACGGTTAACCTGCTCGTCGGTGTGGAGCCCCACGGCCTTACGGCCGTGGCACCTCTCCACACGCGTCGTCGGGCGGAACCCTCCGAAGCGCACCCTCCTTCGCCAAGGCTACGGAGGGTACCCACCTCGCATTCATCCACGGGTTTACACCCGTGGCCTTCTGCGCAGGAGGGTAAGGCCAACCCTCCGGCCACGGCATACAAGCTTTGCTGTTGCCCTAAAAAATCAACGGCTCATGAAATCGCGTACTGGAATCCCCCATCCACCCCCACGGTTATATGGACTCTGGAGATTGGCTCCCCGGCTGCCATCCGCGCCAGGAATTCTTTTGATATCTCCGGCAACAGCGTGCGGGTGAGGATGTGATCCACGTTGCGCGCGCCGCTTTCGACCTCCGTGCACCGAAGTGCGACCGCGTCGATCAGGGCTTGGTCGAAGGAGAACTGCGCGCGGTGATTCTCCATGAGCCGTTTTTGAATGCGCCCGAGCTGCAGCTGGATAATCTTCTTCATGATGTCGTCGGCGATGGGATAGTAGGGAACGATAATGGCGCGTCCTAAAAACGCCGGCTTGAAAATTTTCAGCAGGTCGGGACGGAGCGCATCTGCCAGCGCCTCCGGTTCCGGCTTCGTGTCCGGATCGGCGCAGAGCTTCATAATCGTGTCTGTCCCTGCGTTGGAAGTCATTAGGATCAACGTGTTCTTAAAATCGATCTCCCGCCCCTCGGCGTCGTCCAACATGCCTTTGTCAAAGACCTGGTAGAAAAGCTCCATGACGTCGGTGTGAGCCTTTTCCATCTCATCAAGGAGCACGACACAGTAGGGCTTGCGCCTCACCGCTTCTGTAAGCACCCCGCCTTCGCCATAACCTACATACCCCGGAGGCGAGCCTTTTAACCCTGAAACCGTGTGCGCTTCCTGATATTCGGACATGTTGATGATCACGCTGTTGCGCTCACCCCCAAACAAAGTGTCCGCGAGCGCCAGAGCTGTTTCCGTCTTTCCTACGCCGCTCGGACCGACGAGCATAAACACGCCGATGGGCCGCCGCGGGTCCTCGAGCTTGGCGCGCGCTGTGCGAATGCGCTGGCTGATCGCTTCGAGGGCGTGCGACTGTCCGATGATGCGCTCTTCCAGGCGCTCCCTGAGAGAGAGCACGGTCTGAATTTCATCTTTTACTACTTTACCGACAGGGATGCCGGTCCAACCCGAGACCACTTCCGCGACCGCCTGCGCGTCGACGCAAACCTGCAATAGCGGCGTGTCGCCCTGAATCTTGGCCAGTTCATCATTAAGACGCGCAATTTCTCCCTGCAGCCGTTTCACCTCATCCGGAGTTAGGACATCATCCGTTTTCGCCTCAGCTCCCTTTTTGCTTGCCGCGGCGTGGGCTTCGAGTTTCGTCCGAATTTCCCGCAGTTCGTCTACAAGCTTTTTTTCCTGCGCCCACTTCGCTTGAAGCTCCGCGAGACGAGCTTCGATTTTACTCTTTTCTTCTGCAAGCTCTTGCAAGCGCTCGGCGAGATTGGCGCCGGTGAGGCTTTCCCGTTCCAGGATTCCCTGCTCGGTTTCGATCTGGCTGATCCGGCGTTGGCAATCTTCAATTGCAGGCGGGGTAGTCATCTGACCCAACGCCACTCGGGCGGAAGCGGTATCGAGCACGCTCACCGCCTTGTCGGGGAGTTGCCTGCCAGAGATATAGCGATGCGAGAAACGCACCGCCGCGTCGGTTGCCTCGTCTAAAATGCGCACGTTGTGGTGCGCTTCGAGCGTGCCTATGAGACCGCGCAGCATATTGACTGCCTGCGCCTCCGTCGGCTCGTCGACTTTCACCACCTGAAAGCGCCGCGTTAACGCAGCGTCTTTTTCAAAATACTTCTTGTACTCCGACCAGGTCGTCGCCGCGATCGTGCGCAGTTCGCCGCGGGCCAGCGCCGGCTTCAATATGTTCGCCGCATCTCCCTGGCCAGCCTGGCCGCCGGCTCCAATCATGGTATGCGCTTCGTCAATAAACAGAATGATCGGTTGCGGCGAAGCCTTGACCTCTTCTATAACGGATTTCAATCGATTCTCAAATTCGCCCTTGATCCCCGCGCCTGCCTGCAGCAACGTGAGATCGAGAGACTTCAATGCCACGTTGCGCAGTGGCGGCGGCACGTCCTCTGCGGCAATACGCAGCGCGAGCCCCTCGACTACAGCGGTCTTTCCGACTCCGGCCTCGCCGGTAAGAATGGGGTTATTCTGGCGGCGTCGCGTCAGAATATCGACCATCTGGCGAATTTCGGTGTCACGGCCCAAGACCGGATCGATGTCCCCCTTCTTGGCTCTTGCAGTAAGGTCGATGGTGAACTGATCGAGGGATGGCGTCTTGGTGGGTCCGCGACCTCCATCTTGAGACGCTTCGGCGGCGGGCGGCGCTTCCGCCTTATCCTCCGAAGTGCCCGCCGTAAGGTCGAACAGGTGCTTCTGCAATTCTTCGATAGAAATCTTTTGCAGCTCTTGAGAGAAATCACGGACCAACCGCGCCAGGTCCTCATCCCTCAATATGGCCAGGAGAACGTGGCTGGAGCGCACTCGCTGGACGCTATAGTCGATAGAGGCGATGTTCCATGCCTCGGTCAAAAGACGGGGAATTCGCGGCGACAACGCAGGCGTTCGGGCATTGCCGGTTTTTAACCGGTCGAGTGAGCGCGTTAGATCGCGCGTGAATTTGGCTTGATCAACCCCATAGTGATGGAGAATCCTCTGAATGTCTGTGTCCTGACCCTCAGCGAGTTTGATCAGCAAATGTTCGATATCGACATCGTAGTGGGTTCGGCTCAGACATAGCCCCGCCGCTGCCTCCAGAGCGTTGCGGCAGGTATCATTTAGCTTGGCGATCAATGCTTTGAGATTCACATTCATAACGCGACTCCTTCTTTGTCCCTGGTACTTTTCCAATGGGCTAAGGCTCCTATCCGTGTTAAATGACTTCCCAATCGCGCATCTTCCGCGTCACGATGGAATGCTTGGGTCTTTAGCCAACTCGACCAGCCGAGCCTTAGAGCCTCCTCGCCCGGCTTGCCTAAACGGCACGCCGGAACCTCGGTCGCTTTTAGAACGATTTGGACGTCGAAATCAAGCTCTTGGCCAACCCAGAGACGCGTAAGCTGAACAAGTTTTCCAAACGAAGTATCAATCGGCAAAAGCCTTTTTAGTTGGGAAAGACTCACCGGTCCAATGCGCAGTCTAAACTTCGCCTGCTGATCCCAAAAACGCGCCCCTAAGATCGCGCCTCCGATTGCACCGCGATTTTCGCTGCGCGATGATAGCCGGGTACGTTGGTCGGACGAGAGAGGCAGCCATTGTCCTACGAACTGTTCTGCCCGTACCGGCACGTCGAAATAGTCCCCGAGAAGGGCTTCAAGCGCATTGGCGGAGCGAGGCTGCTGCGCGACGAGTCCGGCGTAATACAAAACGGTTTCACCCTCTACGGTCAGCCGTTCGCGCATTCCCCCCGTGCCCATGCCGATCAGATCAAAAAGATAGAGCGAAAAAGGGTCATATCGATCGCGGCTTAGAGCCGCTCTCTCATACGCCACGGGGAAACGATACTTTTCCCAGGCACGATAGAAGAGTGATATCAGCCGATGATTAAAGAGATCCAAGAAATCGCACAAGGTGCGATCCCGCTGACGGATTCGCTCCAGGATCATCTCGGTGTAATGCTTGGGAAGAACACCTAACAGGCCGGCGAGTCCCATGAAAGCGACCGTCATCTCAGGCTGTCTTTCCGCGTCGTCGTGCTGAGTGATCTCGTGAATGGCGCTGGCAGGAAAAGTCAACGAGACGCGCGAGCGAAAACGCGCGACCTCGCGCTCAGGCGGCGCGCTCCGCCCGACCGGTTGCCGTTCCGGAAAAAGGCGCTCGAGCACGCGCACCGCTTCGAAAAAGTCGAACCGGAACCCTTCCTCGAAAAGGACTTCTCCTAAAGGAGGATGTGTTCGCCCGCCCGCGGCGGCCATCGTTTTAGAGGTTGCTCCCGTTGCTGAGATATTGCTATCAGTTGAGTGAACGAGTTCAGTGACGTGTAAAGACCCAGGAATTTTTCGAGGGTTGAGGCAAATAAGAATACGCCGCTGCCGACATATTTCTGCTCATCGAACTCTATCGTCACTTCCAGCCCACGGCAAAAGCCGTTCCACGCCATAGAGACCGGCCTGCCAACGATTTGCCGGCTGGTCATCTTTGTGATACCGGCGATTTGCTGCCGGTTCGCTGAGGAATCGGAAATATCGTATAACTTGAGAATTTCCTGCAACGCCTCCCGCCCGCCCTCGCACAAAGAGAGATAGTTGAGAGAAAGGTGGGAGATCAAGCGCCATTGGGTGCTCCGTCTTAAAGGCGGGCGGAGTGCCTCAGTCGGTTTTCTCAGGCAGCGGATACGCGAAAGCGGCGCCGCTCCTTCAAGTTCAAAATCTCCCTGATCACCGCCGAAGGGCAGCTTGCCAGGCAAGTCGCGATTGCTACAGGTCGTGTGCAGAGTCAGCGTTTCCACCGGCGGTAGGGCCGGGCGAAAGTTAAGATCGACCAACGAAATATATACTTCCGTTCCTGTGTCGCCCGGTCGTTGTGACGGCCTGCGCGCCGTGTACCAGAAAGCCTGCTGTTTTTCGCGTCCCGATGCATGCTTGACAGAGTAGAACGGCTCAAATTCTCGCGCCTCTTCAAGATGGGGAGAGGTGCTGATCGCCGAGTCAACGGAATAGACCTCCGTCGTGTTCTGACGGCGCACATCGGGGATAACGCGGTATTCAGTCTGCGCGTGGCTCAAGCGGATGGGTTCGGCAATCTGCTCAAAAAGATTGACGACCGGAGCGCAGCCCAGGCGAAAAGTATCTTTGGTCACCGGTTGTTCAATTGGCGGTAGGCGGTCAAGAAAAATCAGAACTTCCAACTGATCGGCGGCGCCCGCACGGGCGGCACGGTCCAGTTCCAGCAAATCTACGAACAGAAATTTCTCGGGAAAGGAAAAATACTCTTGCAAGAGACGATACCCCAGGAAAGACCGCGGTCCGTACGGCAAAATGCCTTCGTCAGCGCCGAAACCTACGGGCTGCAGGCACGCCTTCGACAAGACAATAGGCGAGGCCCCTTTTTTATTTGGATCGCGAAGCTGCACTTCACAGGCGTTATTAACAAGCGATTCATATATGGCATGAACCAGCGGACTCTCGCCGTGGAGAAAAAAACGCAGTCTGTGGAGATCCATCTCTGAGATTTTCGTACCGCCCAGGCAGCGGAGGTCGAGCTTCAACACTGACACCGCAGCCTTATGGGTCGGTCCCAGTCGATCCAGAGAATCGAGACGCGCGGAAATTACTTCGATGGGCCATAGGGTGACGGGATAGCAGGTGCGAAAGCGGCAGGGAGAACCGCCAATCGGGCGGGAATAAAGAGCCGCGCCCTTGGAGATCGGATATCCACCGGTGAGCTTTCCCTGGTCCGGATCAAGCACAAACTGCGCAATCGACATGGACGGGATCGGCGCCAAGTAATGCGGATAGAGGACATTGAGCAGCGATTCCGTGATTTCCGGATACTCGTCATCGATCTTGTGGTGAACGCGCGCGGTGAGAAAAGCGAAAGCTTGAATCAGCCGTTCAACGTGAGGATCTTCGGCCTTGTCCGATTCAAGGAGCAACCGGCTAGCGATCTTGGGGTATTTGGCAGCAAACTCTCCGGCCATCTGGCGGATGAAGCTCAGCTCGCGCTCATAGTAGGGTAGGAGCTCATCGGCCATCAGTCTTGACCTCGAACGATGTACTGTTGGGTCTGTAACTGGAGCTGTCCATCAAAACTCACAGGCTCGGGCGCGGGATCGATCTGAAGTTGGGCATCAATACGGAAACGGAGGCCGCGGTCATGATCCCGGGGAGACTCCAATTTGACGTTCACTCGCCCAAGCCGAGGCTCGGCGGCGGCAATGGTCTGCTCAATAACACGTCGAACCCGGTTCCGGTCATTTTCACTGAGCAGGCTGAAGGAGCTGAGATCGGGCAGTCCATAGGTAAGCAACGAACGGTTTACCTCTGTAAACTCACTCGGCAACTCTTCCAGAGCCTCGCGCCGGGAATTGAGTAGTGCTTCAAGATCGCGCGCGACGACTCGTTCCATTTCCCTAATGCTCTGGAACCGACCGGTTACCGGCTCTTGTGATGCATTGGGCGCGTCATCTATCAGCCGGTCTAGAACGGAAGGAACGATATTAGTCTTATGATCGGCTCTTGCCATAGGAGATGAGTTTGTTGTGGCTAAAGTTGGTTCTTGAAAAAAAATTGGCCGACCACGTCTCTATCCTTCGTAAACGTATGATTGGGGACACTATTCATAATTCACCATACGGAGCGGCCGGTTTCGTGACGTACCGTGCCGCCCAAGTGACATTCACTACGCGTTGATACCTTGATACTGTCAGGAAGAATAATAATCTGGCCAAAGATGACGGCAGAACATCCGACCTGCCGTCAACCGTCGGTCGAGTTTATAACCTGTCTTTAAACCAGAATGCTCGCGCTATCAGTGTGCGGATCATCTTTCGTGCAACGCTCAGAGTCACCGGAGCGTTGCACGATGGTCATTTCAGATGATGTTATTAAGCCCTGCCAAGAAACAGGCAGCTCTTAAATCTTGGCATTTTGTTCGAGGTTCCACCCCACCGGGCCCACTTTAGACCCTGGCGTCCCATCATTTCCAATTGGGGTATACTCCCATTTGAGCTTGCCAAAGTTGAAACCAACAGCCTCCATAGGCTTATCCCCACCCCCACTTACCTGCACGCTCGAAACGATGACATCCTCCATTGTATACACCAGGTAGGTGTGTTTATCGCCGCTCGCTTCACAGACTTCTATCTTCACCTCGCTGATGTGCCGGCCGTCACAGCATGCCTGCGCCAGGGTGGGACTCGCCTTGTCGACCGTTTTACTTACGACGACATCCGAAATATTAACTCGTTCCGCAGTTCTCCCGCCAGTAGCGCTACTTGTTGAAACCGGCTGCGACATTCCGGTGCTGAATGACGTCAGCTCAATCCAATCTGTGTGATTGGCGTCAGTACTCTCTCCGTCTATTCCATCGACTTTAAGAAATGCATCTGCTGCCATAATCAACCCTCCCTTTTTGGAATCTGTTAAATTTACTCACGCTTTGCCCATAGACCGCCTACGACTGTCAATAACCGTAGTTTTAGCGCTTTGCCGGGGCAGGCAAAGCCGCCACCAAGCGCAAGGAAACCGTTAATTCATCAAGCTGAAAATGGGGTCTCAAAAAAGCCACCGCCTGGTAAACCCCCGGCTTGCCGGCGACCTCGGTCACTTCAACCCGAGCCTCTCGAAGAGGATGTTTAGCCTTCATTTCTTGCCCAACGTCGTCGGATCCCACCACATAATTATTGATCCAGCGGTTAAGGAAAGTCTCGCACTCGCCCCGAGACATGAAGCTGCCGATCTTGTCCCGCATCATTGATTTCAGGTAATGGGCAAATCTAGATACCGCCATTATATATTGCAACTGCGTCGAGAGCCGTGCATTGGCGTTGGCGGCATCGGTATCGTACTTTTTCGCCTTCTGGCACGACTGGGCAGCGAAGAAGGCGGCATAATCAGTCCCCTTACAATGAACGAGCGGGATGAAGCCGAGGTCCGAGAGCTCCTTTTCCCGGCGGTCGGTGATGGCGATCTCTGTCGGACACTTGAGCGCTATTTCCCCCTCATCCGTCGTGAAAGTGTGGGTCGGCAGACCCTCCACAAGCCCACCGCCTTCTACTCCCCGGATGGCCGCGCACCAGCCATACTTGGCAAAAGCATCGGTTAATCGCGTACCGAGCGCATAAGCGGCATTTCCCCAAAGATATTTGCTATGATCCTTGCCGTCCACGTCTTCCTTAAAATTAAACGATTCCACCGGCACGGTCTCCGGCCCATAGGGCAGCCGCATGAGCGTACGCGGCAAGGTGAGCCCGACGTAGCGGGAGTCGTCCGATTCACGGAAGGATTTCCACTTGGCGTACTCCACGGTGTCAAAGATCTTTGCCATGTCGCGCGGCAGAGTCAGATCGGTGTAACTCTCCAGGTTAAAGAGACCCGGATCAGCCGCCGAGAAAAATGGCGCATGCGCCGCGGCAGCCACATGAGCAATCTGCTCAACGAGCGACATATCCTGGGGATGGCGGCCGAACTCATAGTCCCCTATCAGAGCGCCATAAGGCGCACCGCCAAAGGTGCCGTACTCTTCTTCGTAAATCTTTTTAAAAAGCGCACTTTGGTCGAATTCGCTGGCGTTCTCAAGGTCTTTGCGCAGGTCATTTTTCGAAACGTTCATGACCCTGATCTTCAGCATCGTGCTGGTCTCGCTCTGGTGCACAAGATAGTGCAGACCCCGCCACGAGCCTTCCAGCTTCTGAAACTCCGGGGCGTGCATGACTTGGTTGAGCTGATCCGATATTACTTCATCCAACGCCGCGATTCTTGCTTGTATCGCAGTCTCCAGGTCCTTTTTTACAACGACCTCGCCTTGGAGGACCTCTTGGACAAACTCGCCGATCAAGTCTTTCGCTCTTGACTGTTCCGATTCGGTACGTGCGATGCGACTTTCGGCGACAATGGCATCTAAGAGGCTGCCTTCTTTTTGGACCTCTTCGGCGATGGATAGCTTGGCTTTTCCTTGAGCGCTTCTTTCTGCCATTTTACTTCTCCTTGGCCGGGGACTCCTCACCGCCCTGCGCAGTATCCCCACCGGCTTCTTTGCTTAACTTTTGCAGCGCATCAGTGCTTTTTATGACCTCGTCCATGAGTTCCACGAGCCGATCATTGCCGTCCATTTTACTGAGCAGATCCGACAGCTTCTTTCGCGCTTCCGTCAACTTCCTTAAAGGCTCAACTTGGTTGACCACCTGCTCGGGTTCAAAATCTTTCATGCTTTTAAAGCGCATTTCTACACCGAGTTTGCTGTCATCGTTAGCCAACTTGTTATCCACCCTGTACGCAAGCCGCGGCTTCATGCCCTCGAGAACGTCGTTAAAATTATCCCGGTCGATCTCGACGAACTTGCGATCTCTTAGACGTGGCAAAGGCTCGTCCGGCTTGCCCGACAGGTCAGACAGGACTCCCATGATGAAAGGAAGCTCCTTCAACTGAATCGCATCACCGACCTCGACGTCGTATGTGATGTGCACCCGTGGAGGTCGAACCCGGCTGATTTTCTTCTGAGTACTTTCTCTGGCCATACAATCCTCCTTATATCAATTGAAAATCGATACTGTCTAACTTCAGATTTTACCCTTCTCTGCAACGCGGAAAATTACCCTTTTACCATACTGGATGTCAAGAGGTTAATTAGTTTTTGATGCCCAGCGTTTCACGCAAGTGTTTGAGCACCTCTTGATTCTGGATCACCTCCCCAAGCCACTTCTCTAGCGGCATTTCCGCCCACCGGACGGCGCGGTCGACCAGGTAAGATACAGGGTTTTGCGGCTCGACCTTTTTGAGGTAGTCCGCGATGACGGCTAATCTCTGAAACGCGTCTTCACGGCTGGTCGGCTCACGAGGCAGGCCACCGCCTCCGCTTGCACTATTGACCGGCACGGCTTGTGGCTCAGCTTCCGCGACCTTGCCGGACTCAACAACAGCTAAAGGTGTTTGTTCGGGCTTATAATTTGGATCGAGTTTCCTTTTTGCGTTAACAAGGTCCTCAACCAGAGTGCGGCAATCTTCAACGGCCTTTCTCAAATCGATCAGGCTCGGCGCCTGCGTGCCGAATTTCTCATCCGATGTTCGGATCAGCTTTTCGCATTCCTCGAATCCTTGCTTCAAATCCTCAAACAGCGTTTCATAATAGGTCCGCGATGTAGCGGCTACTGCCTTTCCAAAGGTTGCCCCATCAATTTTACCTTCCTTTTCCGCTGCGGCCTTCGCCGCCGGATTTTGACGTATCGAGTTATCAACCTTCTGAGACTCGTCCCAGCGATACCAGGAATAACGCACATCCCCGTCGGTTAAAGGAACATCCCTGATGGAGGAGTCCAATTTATCATTAAGCCACTGCAAGTCCGCCGCGCGGGCCTCCAAGTCCCCCCCCTCATCAATTTCAGGATATAAACTGTCCCAAAATTTTTCCTGGAGCTCGCGGAGCAAACGACACCCGTCGCGAAAGCCGGCGAAGCCATGGCGCTTAACCAGCGCCTCCGTAAGCCGCACCGCAATCCGCAAGTCTTTACTTTTGCCGGCGAGAGCCTCGGTTGCGATTTTAGTCACAGCAACCCAATCGGCGGTCTTAACCTTTTCGGTTCCCCATGCGCCCTTTGCCAGTTGATCGTCCGCACGGCGCGCTTCTTCTATTGTGCTGCGAAGATCGTATGCAGCGGACTCACCACCGGGTTTTTCTCCTGGAATAGGAGCAAGCAAAACTTTAAGGTCCAGGATCTCCGACGACGCCATAAAAGTCTCCCTTGATAAACTTCCGTCAGTTAATCACAAGAGGTTGCCTCTACAGATTAGCAACCCTCGCACCGACATTCAGCAATGGTCTTCCGCCGATCTTTACCGCGTTATACTATGAGAATTTCTCTCCTTGACGATTACTGTGCAACCAAGTGTGTAAACGATTAGATACATCATGTACACGCTCAGATACACGGCGCGATATTGTTTACACCTCATCACGCCCTCTTTATTCCCAGGGAACGGTCGCGACCGTTCCCTGCTCTTGCCTCCCCCCCGCTCCCTACTCCCTCACGGCGACCAACTCAACTTTTAATTCGGGAAACTCATCCGGCAAATAGAGAGCCACCCTTCGCGCCTTGCAAATCGATTCCCACCATCGCCCTTTTGTTTGCAAGATGTAATATTTGAACCCAGGTTTTACCGGAATGGCCGATGGAGGTATCGGCTCATGAGTTATTGCCACCCCTTGAACCGCGCGGCCAATTAGCGCACCCACCTCGTCGGGCGAACTGATTTTCGATTTAACGGGAAGGTCTTCAATCAACCGCGTGGGCGCGACCTGGGCATTGGCCGCGAGGTAGAACTGGGCATTGGCCAGCAGGCGATCATCAAGGATCTGGCCCACATACCAGAGTTCCGGCGTTTTTATTAAGGGGATAATGACGTATTTTGAAGGAATAATCGTCTCGAGCAAGAACCGTATCTTCTGTTCCAGCTCATCAAAAGTTTTGTACAGATTCTCGTGCTCGTAGCGCGGCACCTCTCTTGGATCTGCCTGAAGCGAAAACGTACTAAGTTCTCCAACCAGCTGGGCAAGCGCCAGATAAAGGATCTCCGGATGATGCTCGGAGGCAAGATAGAAGTGCGACAGCAGCGGCACGTAAGAGTTTGCCGTGTGCAAGAGCCAGAAATTGGCGACATCGGACGCGCCAAATTCAGCGATGTGCCGGCGCTGCTGAGAAAGCGCGCTGCTCTTTGCCGAAAGCATTTCTAAGATGCGGTGCAAAATGGCCATTAACGTCGCCGAAGCCGTCAGCGAGATCGCAGGCGGAATGAAGGATTCCTTAAGCATGATTTCGCCTGTTGCGCTGCGCCCCACCTCGGCGATTTTGACGCATATTTTTCCTTCCGCAGATTCACTGCCAAACAAGATCTGGAAGTTTTTAACCGCGACCGGAATCTCGACCTCATTACCTTCGGTGGTATCGTCCGCCACGTTGACCATTTCCATTTGGTAGCGGAGGGCACGCGCGGAGGCGCCATTATTCAAGTGCACGTTAACCGAGTCGGGATGCTTGGCCGGAATGGCTAGATAGACGTCGAGCGTTTCCGCCGATGGAGCAAAGAACGGTTTTACCTGGCGCACTTCCGGCGCGTTGTCTTCATCCGGAATCTGCACCGGCAGACCGTCAGGCATGATCCCGCGGCAACGGTAGACACCGAACAAACCGTTCGGCAGGCCGGCGCTGTCAATCTCGAGTTCCGACAGCCCCCAATAGAACGGTGACAGCGGTTTCAGACGAAAATGAAGTAAGTTTTCATGGTAACGATCGGCTTGTTGAAAAAGATGGGGCGTCAGAAACAAGCCCTCGCTCCAGATGACGTTTCTCGCTCGACTCATTCAGACTCCTGCATCTTATGAAGTCCTCGCGATATACGCGGGGGGCTGAGGTCCCGGTAAAACCGGTGGAGGCAACACCGACCCGACGGCGGTAGGATTTCTAGCGTCACGACTGAGTCGCGACAGATATTGCAGAAAGCTATCGGTGAAAGGCACTCCCTGATCGAGAATGCGGCGCGTAGTCCAGGAACTTCCTTGCCGGGTAAGGAAAACGGCCGCAGACTGATTTACGAATGCGATGATCCTACCCCCTCTCGGTCCCGGATCCAAGTCCTTCACTTCAAGCAAAAGGCCTTCCCATTGCTGTTGCAGATATTTGCCGGATTCATCCAGCATCGCTTTCCACCCGAACGTAACCGGGCGTGCCAGCAGGAGCCAAATCAGCCTATCTTCCCCTTGCGGCGATCCGATTTTGTCTTTGAGCATGCCCAGCGCCCAGGACGCCTTTAGCGCCGGATGGGTTGCGTTTGCGCTAGCCTCTCCCTCTTCGAAAGCCTTCTTGGAAGACGAGAAACTTTTTTCTGCGGTGCTTAGCTCTGCGCGAATCTGATTCAGAGAACTGAGGTAGGTGGTTAAATACTTTAGGGCCTCACCGTCTTGACCGCCGTCCTGAGGCGCCGGCTTGCCCGCCTTTTGCGCTTCGGCCAGTTTAGCGGTAAGAACCGCGTATTTTTTTAGCGTCATGGCCCATGGCTCAAGCTCGCCGCCTTGCCAGGAGTCGCCCAGGACTGCGCTCAAGTTGAAGTTGGCGGCTTCAATCACGCGATGAAAGGGGGATTCGATTTTGCCGCCGCTCGTAACGCTATCGCGGCCCGTTGCCCTTTGCGCGGATAACGTTCCCGCTTGCGACAAGCCGGTTAAGAAATCGCGCCACTGGCGCAGCGCCTGCGTTCTATAATTCGATTGAAATCTGTTGATCGACTCGGTTACACCGGTTGTCCCGGCCGCGATCATCTGCAACCCTGCTATGAGCGGAGCAATGCCCTGGCGCCATGCTTGCGCTGTGTAAGCCGCATCAACCTGTCCAGGGGCATCGGTGCCGAAAAAATCCGCGGCGCGAATCGGCGTGAACTGTGTTCTGGCGGATTCCAGGATTCGATCTTCGCGCAAACCTCCGGAATCCAACCAACGCTTGATTCGCTCTGAATCCGCCGCATACATCTCTCTTACGGCGTTAGCATCAGCCTGCCATAGCAAGTATGAATCGTGCGTTCGGCGCATATGAACGATGACCGGATCGCCGTCGCTAATTTGTGGCTGGACGACCGCAAGCAAAACCCGATAGTTCAACGTGTCAACCTTTTCCAGATCCGGGCACTTGCCCTTCTCCCGGCATTGGCCCAGGAGCTGGATACGTTGCAGCACTGCACTCACCACCATCGGGTCACCCGTTACGCTCGAAAGGGTTTGATCAATCCTCCCATTGAGAGGGCCCAATACCTTCGCGCGAAACTCGCTCAAAAACAGCTCCTGCAACTTCGCTCCCACCCGCTTCGCTTGCCCCAGGCCAAAATTAGTAAAGATTTTTTTCCACAGCGAACGTGGCGTAAGGTCGTCAATGGACTGCCGGCAATCATCCAGAGGTCGGAGGATTTGCGCTATGGAGCTCGAATCTCGAGGAATACGGGTGCAAGTGGTTACGTCGAGTCGCCTTAACGCCAGCCAGTTTTTTGTAAACGACAGCGTCAAAATTCCGCACAGCAGTAAAGAAGCGGCGCTCGCCACAATCAATCCCGCCGCGCGCGCTAGTTGGTAGCGTTCTCGTCGGAGCGAAGTCTGACCTACCAGAGCACGATCATTGGGCAGTATCACGGAAAAAATGTCGCGCACAAAATTATCGCGGCTCGTTCCTGTAGCATTGACGTGAGTGTAATGAACCCCCAACACGCGCGACAGACGAGAGACCGGAGACCCTGCCTGGCGCGCGCTTGCGAGAAAAAACCCGCGAAAGAAGGGCGCATCGCGATAGGGGCTCGGCCTGAACAGGACATCGACAAATGCCTTGAGCGGCACCTGCAAGCTCTTCAACTCCGCCGGAAAAAGAAACAGTCCAGGCGCGGAATCGCTGCGCTGCTCTTCCTGAATGAAGGCCAAGCGTAGCCGCTCGGCTCGTTCGCAGATGGAGCGAAGCGCCTTGTCGAAGAACCGCCCGGCATCGCTATTACTGCTCACATCGGAGTTAACCAAACCCACCGCCTGGCCTTTGAACTGATCCGGCAGACTCGTCCAAAATTCATTGAAGCCGACAATGAGATCGCATTTGCTGAGGGCTAGGTAGACAGGAAACTTGACGCCCAAGCGGTGCGCCATGTCATCAAGGCGCTCCCTTATTTGACCGGCTTGCTCCTTGAGCTTATCGACAGGTTTGGTCGCGAGCGAGTCCGCCGGTAAAGCAACGATCACACCGTTGATCGGCTCGCGGCGCCGGTTGTTTCTCAACAGATTTAGCAACTCCTGCCATTCTCCCGCACTGTCGCTTTCCTTTGTCTGAAAAACGTAGCGCCCGGAGGTATCGAGGACCAAGAGTTTATCAAAAAACCACCAGTCACAGTTGCGCGTGGAGTCTTCTTTCCCGCCGCTGCCAACCGAAGACAGCGGCCCGCTGCCTTTGATCAGAGTGGATTTGCCGGAACCCGGCTCGCCGATCACCATAAACCATGGAAGAGCGGAAACGGGGTCGTCTCCCAGTCGCTGGAATTTCGACTCCTTCAAAGAGCGAACAACCTCCGCCCACTTGCGCCTTATATCCTGCAGACCGCCTCCACCACGATCGGCGCTTCCATCTCTCTCTTGGCGCGCGGCATCGCGGCGCGCGCGCTGCTCCTTGTGCTGTTTCCAAAATCGCCAACCGAGATAGACTCCACCCGAGACAAGGAGCATGGCGGACCCGCCGATCAGCAATGCCCACCAAGAAAAGCCGAAGTAGCGGCCAATGCCCAACAAGGCGCCAAGTCCAGCCAGCGCCGCTATTGCCGGAAGCATCGGTCGAGTCGTTTCCCAGAGCGCCGATTTTTTTTCCGGCGGCGGCGCCGGTTTGTCTTCAGCGGTCAAGATCTGTGTCGATTGGGCGTCTGGCGCGTCCAAGACCGCCGTACCGCTCTCCTCGGAGGGATCTCTTGTGGAAAAGGCAAGCTTCGGTCCGCGCGATGAAAACTGCAGCACGTCGCCTTCCTTGAGAGCGACAGGTTGGCTAACCTTACGGGAGTTTACAAAAGTGCCATTTCTGCTTTGCAGATCGCTGATAAAGAACGTCTCGCCATCATGATAGATCTCAGCGTGATAGCCCGAAACCGAAACATCTTTCTGCGGATCAAACTTGATGTCGTTATCCGATTGCCTGCCAATGCGGATCCTGTCCTTATCAAAAGACTCAAGTTCGCCGGCCTTACTGCCTTCGATATGCTTTATAAAGATTGGCATTTGGAGCGCTTACCTGAAGCTATCGTGAATTATCGAGTTGTTTGACTGCGGGCGATTTTAATCAAAATCTAAACATCCAGTCAAGGTTAATGAACTTAGATGTCAAAATCAGCAGCAATAGCGCACACAACACTCGCAGGGAATTGACCACGGGGGCTTCCGAAGGATGAGGTCCTAAAAATAACCTCGCCAAACGAGAGCGACCGTAGTCTCTCCGTCGCCACGTCTAGCCGACGGTGCCCGCCCTCAGGGTCTCGTCAAAGTCGTGTCGAGCAGGAAGAAATCCCTCTAAATCTCCCTTTACAAAGGGAGACTTTCAATTTCCCCCTTTGGAAAAATGGAGGAGGAGGAATTTTTGGACAAACGGGACTTGTGAAACCAATTCGCTAAGGTGAAACTGCCTTTGAGGTTGCCCCGCGCCCGCCCCTCGGCAGCCTTGACTTTCCCTATGTGATTATGTGTAAAGTTGACCTCGTCGAAGACCGGTTTGAAGGTTTGGCTTTTTGTGGAACTCAGAGAGGAGTCCCACAGGCTGCCAGGAATCGCTGAGATTTTGCTGGGAGAAGGCTCAATGAATATCTACGCGAAATTCTCGGACAAATCGGGTTGCATGCGCGTTTTGCTACCCGGATCACCTCCTTAACTTCCGTCGATTTTTGGCAGAGATGTTGCATTATGGCCTCAGAAAAGCCCTAAAGTGAATGCAATTTTGCTCGAGATCTCGAGGTCTCATCAACAGGTAACGCCCGGATGAAGTACTGCCCCCTTTGTGCCAAAAATTACGAAGATGATGTAGCGGTATGCGATACCGACGGCGCAACACTCAAAATCAGCGGAAAGGTCGATCCTTATCTAGGCAAGCTCATTCGAGGTCGGTACCAAGTCCATAAGAAACTCGGCGAAGGCGGGATGGGAACTGTTTATCTCGCCGAGCAAATGAGCGTCGGCAGGAAGGTTGCGCTGAAGTTATTGCAGGGCAGTTATGCCGCTGACGAAGAGTTTATCGGCAGATTTCGTCGCGAAGCCCGCCTCGCGGCTTCTTTAAGTCACCCCAATATCGTCACGCTTTACGATTTCGATCAGGCCGATGACGGCAGTCTGTTTATCGCCATGGAGTATTTGCCTGGGCATAAGCTGAGTGACGTCATCCGGGAGGATGGTCCATTGGAGATCAGGCGCACCTCCCGGTTAGCATTGCAGATCGCCGAAGGGTTAGGGGCCGCGCATCGCGCTGGTGTCATCCACCGGGATATCAAGCCCGACAACATAATGGTTGTGGGAGAAAATGGGTCGGAAGAAATAAAGCTCATGGATTTTGGCATTGCGCGACTGCGAGACACCGGATCGTCAACGCAGTTAACACGCTCAGGCTTGATCATGGGAACCCCGGCCTATATGGCGCCGGAGCAGGCGGAGGGAACCGAAGTCAGTGAAAAAACCGACATCTATGCTTTGGGCATCGTCCTTTACGAGATGCTCAGCGGGACGGTGCCGTTCAAGGCGTCGACTCCGGCCGCCGTGCTGGTGAAGCAAATCCAGGAGAGCCCGATTCCGTTGCGCAAATTGCGCCGCGACCTGCCGGCTGCTCTCGAGCGCACGATCATGCAAGCATTGGAGAAACAACCAGCCAGGCGACAAAAAAACGCGGACGAAGTGGCGGATCAGCTAAGTAAATTGGAAGAAAAATTGCGCACGGACGGCGTAACCAAAGGTTGGGCTCCAACCCGGTCATGGTTCAAGAAAACGCCCGAAGAGCCGGTCGGAAAGACCGCTAGTAAGAGCTGGGAAAGGGCCGAGACCGTTACAAACGAACCTGCCTTCGCCACGCAGATTGTAGCCGAACCCTACGCCATCACCCAGGTGCTTTCGGGTGACACGGTAACAGTCTTTGTTCCCAAACCCCCATGGCCTGCAGTGAAATGGGTTATGGCTTCCCTGGGCGCGTTTGCTGTCGCCGGATTGATCGGCCTGGGAGCTTATCTATACCTATCGACCAGCACGCCTGAGATCGAGACACTGGCGATTACTTCTGGCAAGACAAACCTTGCTCCAAGGGAACGAATAACGCTTAACGCGAGTGGTACCTACTCCGACGGTGCGAAAAAGGTCATTTCAAGCGGGTTAGAATGGCGCAGTAGCAATGATTCCGTGGTTCGCGTAAATCTTCAAGGTGAGGTCGAAGCTCAGAACGAAGGTGTCGCAGAGATCACCGCGCAATCTGGCGGGCGTATAAGCTCCCCCATTACTCTCGTGGTCAAAGCAGTAAGACCTCCACCGCCTGCAGTGCCCGCGGCGCCGACGCTGACGTCGTTGACGGTCTCCGCGTCGAAGCGGGAACTAAAACCCAACGACCGTACTCTTCTGCAGGCAAACGGCCGATATTCAGATGGAAGAGAAAAAGTGCTCAATCAGGGTATTGTCTGGACAATCAGCGATGAGCGAATCGCTGCGGTCGATTCCAAAGGACGGGTTACGGCGCGAAACAGCGGCGATGTTCAAGTAACCGCCAGTTACGAAGGAGTCACCAGCCCCGCAATCGCTTTGGTAGTCAAAGATATTGTTAAAGAGACCAAACAAATAGCTCGGGTTTCAGAACCGACGAAGCCGGTAGGTGGAGCTACAGTTGTAAAGGCTAAGCCCGATATAGAAAGCAACCTAAAGCTCGCAAGGCTTTACTATGATGATGGCAAATATTCAGAGGCGATAGCTGAACTGAACCGGGCAACCACAATAGATCCAGACAACAAAGAGGCTCGATCCCTTCGAATAAGGGTCCAGAAAGCTTGGGATGCGGAAAAGCGATTAGGAAAATGACGAACTAAAAACCGATGATTCCTCTCAGGGAAGAAATTCGCCCACCTCTTTTGATGACGTGTCTTGTTCTATTTGTCGGTCTCACATTTGTTTTGCGTCCTGACTTAATCGGTAGCCAGGAAATCGGCGCGCGATTGACATTAGCACAAATCCTCGACCTCCATAGAAACGAGGTGCCCTGTAGACCGCTCGCGGCCCGGATCGCGGAGAGAGGGATCAACTTTGATGTGACCCCTGACGTAATGAGCAAGTTAAAGGCCGCGCAAATCTGCGATCAGGCCATAACGGAAATGCAAAGAAGGGGAGCCGAGTTGGCGAGACTGAAAAAGGAAGAGGAAGAAAAAAAGAAAATTAGCGAGGATAGGGATAGGTTAGAAAAAGAAAAACAATTGATCGAGGATGAGAAAAGACGAACCGCGGAAATCGCGAAATTGAGGGACAGCATCAGGACGGGCAACTCCTATCTTGATCAGGGGCTTTATGCAGAGGCCACCTCTGAGTTTGAGAAGGCGCGGGCAATGGGTCCGACAAATAAAGAGGTTTTGGCCGGCCTCGACCGGGCCGCAAGAGCGAGGGAAGCCGAAGCAACCGTGCCTAAAGGGAAACCGTTATCACTTGATGACATCAAAGGAATATTAATTAAGGGAATTACCTCAAGGCGAGCGGCTACACTGATAGAAAAGCTGGGCGTCAACTTTGAGCTGACTCCTGACGGGGAAGAGGATCTAAAAAAGAGGGGAGCAAATGAACAGGCGATCATAGCAATTCAGAAAAAGGGATTGGAATTTGCTAAAGAAAGACCGGGCACCGGCTCCTCGCGAGATACGAAGCCAACAACTGAGCAGGTGCGCTTGGTGAATTTAGGTGCGGGAATGATTCGGCAACAGAAGTACCAGGAAGCTTTAGAACAATCCGAGCGAGCGCTGAAACTCAACACGGCCTACGACAAAGCATGGGATCTCCAGGGGGACGCGTTACGCGGATTAAAACGTTTCGGCGAAGCCGTTACAAGCTATGATCGGGCCTTGGCAATCAATCCTGTAGATGCCTTTGTCTGGTCGAAAAAAGCACTCGCACTGACCGATCTCTCGCGGCACGAAGAGGCCGTCCAAAGCTTTGAGCGAGCCTTGGATATTAACCCGACAAACGCAACGCTCTGGGCATTTAAAGGCAATAGCTTATTAGCTATCAAACGTTGCAACGAGGCTAGAATCAGCTACGACAAAGCTGTGGAACTTGACCCAGGTCTCAATGTCCGACTTCACGACAAATTCGAGCAATTAAAAAACTGCGGCACGTAGTCCCACCAAAAATTTTTATCCTATCACTTCTGCTGCTTTGCTGCCGCTGACTGCATCTCCCGCCACTTCTTGAGTTGCTCCGGCGACAACGTCTTGTTGATCTTCCGAGTGGCCACGAGATCGGCAAGTCTCAAAGCGACTTGAACATCGGCTGCATCTTTTAACTTTCTTCTGATCTGCTCTAGATCGCCCTCGTTCTTGATGAGGTCGCTCACTTCAACATCGAGCAGCGTAAGTTTTGCCCGGGTAACACGAACTTCTTTGTTGAGATCTTCAAGAATTGTCTTGATGTCCTGCTCTTGTCGGTCGGTGAGATTTAATTCTTTTTTGTAATCAAAGATCGTCCTTGCCCGCTCAGGCTGGGGTATCTGTGCGGTTTGAGAATATACCGAAGCCGTCAATAGGAACACCGAAATTACTAAGCCGAACACGATTCTCCGTGAAATCCAATTCACTATAGTCTCTCCTGTCCGTAAGTTCCGGCGATGATTTGCTTCAACGGTAAAATCCCGTTCGCCCCTTAACCAAGGGCGAACAGGATTTATGGACGCAGCCTGAGCAATCTTCTGTTGGGGATTTTCTCGCGGAGATCCTTAGCTCTGACTGATCTGCAATATCTCCTTGCGCTCTTCTTCCAACTGAAATCGCTCCGGTTGCTCCGAAATTAAAGTCACGGCCAAGAAAGCCGACGATTCTTGAAGAGTCGCGTCAAATCCTAATCCCACCGCAGCGCGCGGCACATAATTCACCGCGATAGCCGCAACGGCCCACGTCATGTCATCAAAGCCTCGACTGATCTGCAAACTCTTCTTGAGCTCTTCCTCGAGCTGGATCCGATCCGGTTCCTCTAGAATTAACTTCTCACCCAATACACTGACAAGCCGTTTGGCTTCGCATCCGGCTATAATGGCGCTCCTGGAATCACCGCACGAAGCAACGTTGCTAAGACTAGTGAAGCCGAAAGCATTAGCGCCGAGCCCACCAGCCAAGACATTATTGAAAAAGAGGAAGCCTAATACTCCTGGGATGTCCTTTATTTGACCTCTTGTCAGACTATCCGGCAACCCTGCATTAATGTATGCGTTTGACGGAGTCGTGAGTGTGAGCGTAGACGGTAAAGTAAGGCTTACAACTAAGGGGGCAGTACTACTGCCAATATCGGCCCCTGCGGTGAGTGAAGAATTTCCTCCCAGAGTTAAGTTAGTTCCCAGAACATTCCCAGGCCCGGCAACTATGGCTCCGCTGGCGACAAGGGTAGCTCCACCGCCCGCGGTGATTGAGTTCACCGTCATAGCGCCACCGTTTGTCGTAATCGACACTAGGCCTACCCCCGCATCCACTGGACCTGTCACGTTCAGCCCACCGGTGGTGTCATTAAGCGTAAAGTTTCCGTTGGAAGTGAATTCACCCAGAGTTGCGATTTGATTGTTGTTCCCAAGATTAACGGTCGAACCCGCATTTCCCCCAAGCGTGTTAACGTTGAGCACGGTTCCAGGATTCTGCGTCACTGCAGCCGAGAGGTTGTCCGCTCCCGCTTCGCCCAGTACCAACGTCCCCGAAGCCGCCGTCACATTTCCCAGCGCCACGGTCGTAGCGTCTATGATCCGCACCGCCGTCGAACCAGCATTGGTCGTCGTGAGAGTTGACGTATTCAGCTGAATAGCGCCGTCATTGCCATCCACTAAAATGGTCCCGCTCCCCGTGTTCACCCCAACGCCTGCGTTAACCGTTACCCCCCCGCCAGTAAGGCTCGTG
>JBGPIK010000033.1:0-29476 GCA_041484845.1 Binatia bacterium
ACTTCACCAAAAGTGAACTCTAGGGAGAGGTAGAAAGTTAAGCGAAAGTATCATCACAAATATTTCAACATTCATAGGTATTTCGGTACTCGCGGTTACGTGGCTTGAACTGTCAGAACCCGAATTTTATGCAACGTTAAGGTCTTGTCGAGACGTCGGGCGAATCCTATGCCATCTCAAAGGCTCTTGTAAACCCTTGAGAGTCGCTGCCAGTCTTGCCGGAAAGGAACGATGATCGTTGTCGGTGATCTGCCCCGCACAAAAAGCTCTCGCCAAGATGATTCCTCGTGAAAAAGACCCCCAAGTCGCATCGCACCGTCGCAATCACCGAAAATCTATCGGCGGAGAACTCAACCTTCGCCCACTTGTCGATCTATCGCTAACGAATCGCCACGATCCATGCCGCTCCACCACATTACGATCCGCGGAGCCGCAACGTCCGTGCGGCTCCGCGGTTTGGTCCAACACGTTTTATCCCCCCATCGCTCCTACCCAGGTTATTTCAGAGCTTGATTACTTCCAGCCTTTGGGGATAAAACGCTATACGTTAGCCCGCCCACAACATCGTCGAGGAGGAGATGAAGACCTGGGCGCTCTGTGCCTTCGTAGCATTTATAGCCAGTACTGTGCCGACCGGCGCCGAGGAGGAGCACGGTACGATAGCGGTGGTGCGGTACAGCCTATCCCGGCTCATGATCGCGGCCGACAGTCGCACTAACCTTGGCACACGCTCCAATACAACTACAAACGATGGGGCCTGTAAGGTCGCCAGTCTTGGAGAGCATGCCGCGTTCGTGGCGTCGGGCCTTGTCGGATACGACAACAATGGCCCCCGGGATCTACTCGACACCTGGCGCGCCACTGACGAAGCACGTCGCGTCTATGCGCACCTCTTGAAGCGGGATTCAGAATGGCAGGATGATCGTCTTGACGAGTTCGCTATGGCCTGGGGTAATCTCGTCCGATCGCGCGTAGCTGCGCTCGCTCACTTCAATCCGCTCGCCGTCCGCTCTTCTGTAGTAAATGGCCTGCTGACGACCGCGCTCGTCGCTACAGGGCGTGGGAAGCGAATCCGGGCTGTCGTGGTTCAGATTGGCATTGACTCGGACGGTAGAATCGCATTGTTGCCGCTCCGCCGAATCGAGCCTGAGGTATGCCCACCATGCGCCCTCGGGAGAGGTGAGATCGTTACGGAGTTCCTTGGGCTCACGAGCGAACGTGCAAGGGTGGAGGCGGCCCGCTTTGCCCGTGAGACTCGCACCCTAGCTGAAGACGAGCGGGAAAGGCGGCGCGTACTTCGCTTGGTGCAGCTCACGATTAATCTGCTCCCTGATAGGAACGAAGTGGGCGGGCCGATCGACGCTTTAGAGCTACGCGCCAGCGGAGGGGTACATTGGATTCAACGGAAGCTAGGGTGTCCCGAATGACACAGCTCGGATGCACGCACACTGGTCGGCGCGCTAACAATCGAATGCAGCAGATGAGCGCCCGGCCAGTCGGAGGCGCTCGCTGCTGATCCGGGCGTTCGGCAAACCAGAGATAAGCAAGAGACTCGGATGAAGTAGGAGGCGATGGTGCTATGTACCTAAGCAAGGTTCGCGTCAGAAACTTCCGCCTCCTGCAGGCCGTGGAGCTATGCCTTGACGAGAAGACCACTGTTATCGTCGGGAGGAACAACAGCGGGAAGACCTCTTTGACGGAGCTTTTCCGACGCTTGACCCGGGATGAATCGCCGCGTTTCAGGCTTGAGGACTTCTCGTTGGGCGTGTACGAGCAATTCTGGAAGGCCTTCGGGCTGCGAAGGGCTGGCGCTGCGGAAAAGGAAATTCGGGACACGCTGCCGACGATCGATGTCGAACTCACCATGGACTATCGGGAGAGCAGTTCCGACCTCGGCCCCCTCAGCCATTTCGTCATCGACTTGGACGTCGAGTGCACCGAGGCCCGGATCAACATCTCGTATGTACTTGAAGACGGGAAGATCCCTGCCCTGTTCGACGACACGCCGCTAGAGAGGCAAGCCTTTTTCAAGGAACTGAGGGAACGCATACCCGCGCTCTACAGAGTGACTGTGGAAGCTGAAGACCCGAATGATCCCTCGAATAGAAAATCGGTTGACCTTCCGCAATTGCGTGCGTTACTCCAGTTTGGGTACATCAACGCGCAACGCGCTTTAGATGACACCACGAGGGCAGAGAAGGCAGTGATTGGAAAGGTGCTTGAGGCGCTTTTCATCGCCGCGACGAAGGAGACGGCGGACCCCAGTGGTCGCAACACAGCCGAACAACTCAAGGCCGCGGTTAGCACGATCCAGGACAGCATCGACAACGATTTCAACAGTGAGCTTCTCAAACTCATCCCTGCGTTCAAACTGTTCGGGTATCCGGGGCTGACGGACCCCAAGTTGCGTACCGAGACGGCCCTAAAAGTGGAGACGCTTCTCTCCAATCACACGACCGTGACGTACGAGGGCCCTGACGGGGTGAACCTGCCGGAATCCTACAACGGACTTGGACCCCGGAATCTGATTTTCATTCTTCTCAAGCTGCTTGAGTTCTTCCGGTCCTTCACATCAGCCGAACCCGTGGCTGGTAGCTGCCTGGTCTTCATCGAAGAGCCTGAAGCGCACTTGCACCCTCAAATGCAGAATGTGTTCATCCGGAAGCTCTCGGAGATCGCGAAACTGTTCGGCGAGATGTACAACGACGGCCGCATTTGGCCAGTCCAGTTTGTCGTCACGACCCATTCATCTCACATAGCCAATGAAGCGCCGTTTGAATCGATGCGGTACTTTCTGGCTCGGCCGAGCGGAACCCGGCCGGGGGTCTTTGTATCGGTGGTTCGAGACCTATGCGCCGGTCTCGGTGCAGAAAAGCCCGAGAATCGCGAATTCCTGCACAAGTACATGACGCTGACCCGTTGCGACCTGCTGTTCGCAGATAGGAGCATCCTGGTCGAGGGACCGACGGAGAGGCTGCTCTTGCCCATAGTGATCGAGAAGATAGACGAGGGCCAACCTGACGAGCAGAAACTGGGGAGTCAGTATCTCTCGATCATGGAAGTCGGGGGCGCATACGCGCAAGTCTTCTTCAACTTGCTGGACTTCCTTCAACTCCCCACGTTGATAATAACGGACTTGGATACTGTCGACGCCGCTGACAACCGCAGGAAATGCAAGGTCTCTGAAGGCTCTCATTCCAGCAACGCGTGTATCAACACATGGTACGCGCCGGATGGTGAAGACAAGCCGACGAAGGATCAGCTTCTGCAAAAAGGTCCGGGAGAAAAAGTAAGCAATGCCCGGCGTCTGGCTTTCCAGATTCCGCATTCGGAAGGCGATGCCTGCGGCCGCAGTTTTGAGGATGCCTTCATGTTGGCGAATCCTGCTCGCTTTGACATCACTGGTGGGACGCCGGCGGAGCGGGAAGAGCAGGCATGGAAAGCGGCGAAAGACGTTGACAAGACGGACTTCGCGCTGAAGTACGCGATTGAGGACACTGATTGGACGACTCCTCGCTATATCGAGGAGGGGTTGCGGTGGCTGGCACAGTGTCCCGGTACTGACGTGCCGGAAGAGGAGACTGCTGGGGACACGCCAGACGCAACACTTGTGGGCGAGGGCGACGGGAATGACTGAGCGAATGGCCCAGCCAAGCCCTGCAGAGACCGCAGCACAAAGAGCGCTGGATAGAGTGTTTGCGTGCATTCGTGAGCGCAGGAGTTTCCGGCTTGAAGCTGGCGCCGGTGCAGGAAAGACGTATTCCCTCGTGAAAGCCCTCAAGTTCGTCATCGACGAAGAAAACGTGACACTCAAGAGGCGCAACCAGCGCGTGGCGTGTATCACCTATACGAATGTTGCCTCTGACCAGATAACATCACAGATTGACCGCCATCCAGTTGTCCACTCGTCCACGATTCACTCATTCTGTTGGTCACTGATCAGTTGTTTTCAGCCGTTTCTCAGAACAAAGCTTCCAGAGTTGACACACTGGCAAGAGAGGTTGGACGAGATTGGGGGGATTGGGAACAGGCGGGTTGACTATGATCTGGGCCATCCGCGCGCCAAAGCGGAGGACACGAGCGTGTTTCTCGGGCACGACGACGTGCTGGCCTTGGCTGTGTCCTTGATGGAAGAGAGGAAATTCCGGGATGTACTCACGTCGCGTTTTCCGGTTCTCTTCATCGATGAGTACCAGGACACGAACAGCGCCTTTGCGCATAGTCTGTTGACTCGGTTCATCGGCACACGAACCGGGCCACTGATTGGGCTGTTTGGGGATAGCTGGCAGAAGATATATCGCGACGGTTGTGGTTTGATTGACCACCCGAATCTCACGTTCATCGGCAAGGAGGCGAACTTCCGTTCAGTCACGACGATTGTCGATGTGCTCAACAAGATGCGTCCGGAGCTGCCACAACACGTGAAAGACCCTAAGGCAACTGGAACGGTCGCCGTGTATCACACGAACGACTGGGCCGGGACTCGACGCAAAGGCGGGGTATGGTTCGGAGATCTCCCGGCCGAAGAAGCGCATAATTGCCTCCAGGCGGTCAGGGAACGGCTGCATGCAGAAGGATGGGAGTTCACACCCCAGAGGACCAAGATTCTGATGTTGACGCACAGCGTCTTGGCCGCGGAGCAGGGCTATGGTGGTATTGCACATGCGTTTCACCGCAGCGAGTCCTTCGCGAAGAAGGAATCCCCGTATATCGCCTTCTTAGTTGACACTGTGGAGCCGGTGTGTGTCGCGTACAAGGATAGACATTTCGGTGAAATGTTCACGGTGCTGGGTTCTCGTTCATTGGCGATCAGTTCGCAGGACGACAAGCGCGAACGGGCAGAGGCACTGGACAAGCTTCTGGAGCTTCGCGAAATCGGGACAATAGGACAGGTGCTCGACTACCTCAAGGACACTGGGTGCCCGCCCTTGCCCGAGGCGGTATTGGAAACCGAGTTGGAATTGTCGCGCGCATCTGCAGAGGAGATCACTGAGTCTCAAAGGCTGACGGAGATTAGCACTCTTCGGGTTGTTCCCTATTGGGAGGTCGTCCAGCTTGCTCAGTATCTGAATGAGCAGACCCCCTTCTCAACCAAACATGGGGTGAAGGGGGTTGAGTTTGAAAACGTGTTGGTGGTTTTCGGCAGAGGTTGGAACGACTACAACTGGAAGCAGTTCCTTGAATGGTATCGAGAGGGCGTGCCTGCGGACAAGGCCGCAGCATACGAGCGAAACCGCAACCTTTTCTACGTGGCATGCTCAAGGCCCAAACAGCGACTCGCGTTGTTATTTACGCAAGAGCTGTCGGCCTCGGCGCTTGAGACGTTGTCCGACTGGTTTGGCAGAGCGGCGATCAAGTCAATTGTGTGGCACACGTCGTGAGTCGTCAGGACGGGAAACGCCGAACAAGCCGGATTCACGCGACGGCTTACAGCCTCGCGTGATCCGCAACGTTCGGCTTCGGTGCGAAAGGCTTGCCCTGGGAGACGATATGCATCCAAATCAGTCGATCCCCGCGGTTCGCTCCTCGGCTCCGATGCAGTCCTGCGTCGCCTGTTGGGGGGCATGTCCATCTTCACCATGCTAATGACGATTCCGCAGGTTCTGACCCTATGGGTCGGTCGGCAGGCCGCGGGAGTTTCGCTGCTATCTTGGAGTGCGTATCTTGCCTCTGTCATTCTTTGGTTCTGGTTTGGGATACAGAAACACGACAGGAACATCTACTTGCCGTGCGTCGGTTGGATCGCTTTGGATAGTGCTGTGATTGTGGGAATTTTCGTTTATGGGTAGTCGACACTTCGGGTCGAAAGAAATCGTTCGTGACCAAGCGCTGCGCGTCTTTGAGCCTTAACGTTAGGTCGCCAAAGCCATCCTAATGGAAAAGTACGTTGATAGTACCCACCCTGATTTCTGGAGCAGCCTCTATGCCGCGGGTAAGATGCCGTGGGATTTCGGCAGTGTCCCAGCGGCTCTGAAATCGTTTCTTGCGAGGTCTTCTGCTCCGGGAAGGGTTCTCATCCCCGGTTGCGGCTCCGGCTACGAGGTTCAAGGATTTCATGACGCTGGCTACGACGTCACCGCAATTGATTTTTCGCCTGCTGCCGTTAACCGAGCCAAGCGAGTACTGGGCGTCTTAGCAGATAGGGTTATTCTTGGAGATTTCTTTACGCACGACTTCGGACAGGACCGCTTCGACCTCATTTACGAACGGACATTCCTCTGTTCCATGCCCCCGTCCCGCTGGCCCGATTATACAAACAGGATGGCAGCCTTGTTATCGCCCGGAGGAAGATTGGTTGGCGTCTTTTTGTATGGGCAACAATCAAACTCGCCACCCTACCCTCTCACAGACAAGCAAGCCGAGCAGCTTTTCCAGAGACATTTCCGGCTGGTGCGGAGCGAGTTGGTAACAGACTCATTGCCCTTATTCCGTGGAATGGAGAGATGGCAGGAATGGCTAAAGATCGATCAAGCGTAACCCATTGATTCAGACCGATCGCCTAAAGGCGACGTCTGAGCTTGAGATGGCGGTACGAGACGATCGCTGGTCGAAAGCGATGGCGGTTGGCCGTTTGGCTTTCGTTGACAAGGTGAAGAGCGAGCCTGGTGCGCAAGCCCTGCATCGCGAAGACGCGCAGGTAGGCGAGACGTACACATTGCGGGAACGGAGCGAAATTTACGGGGGTGATTTTGCCAGCGAAAATGACGCGCTAATGCCGGACAGCCTGGCACATGTTTCATTGCAACAGGACCTCGCGCTGTGAGTCCAGGATAAAGACGTATATCAATCTGGCATGCAGGTCGAATCCGCAGTAGTATCGGTGCTGCCAAGTGTAAAATCTCATATTGTGAACATTATCCGGTCCTAACTAAGCGTAGTGTTTAGTAGAACGAGGTATCCCTATGATTATTTCAAGACGTTTTCGTTCGAATAGGCAATTGCAGCAAGCGGAATTAAATTCGCCGCCACTAACGGTAGGAGCGCAGGGCGACGGGGTTGCCGAGTTACAGGACGCCCTTTGTGACCTCGACTTCGACCTTACGCGCACGTTTGCTAAGGGTCGAGCCGACGGTATTTATGGTTCCGAGACCGAGAAGGCCGTCCGTAAATTTCAGGAGAAATATGGCCTGGCGATCGACGGAGTCGCCGGGCGAGATACGATCGACACGCTCGACGAGATCATCGCGGCCGATCCCAGGCTCGACGCACCCTCTCCTGCCACCACGGCGGCGTCGGATGCGGCTGATCGCGTATTACCCCTCTACAGACGCACGAAAGCGAATTGGTGAATCATGGCTGCGTACACGCTCAAGAATGGACTGGTCATTGCCGACGTTCGATTCTCACCACCGAAGCCGAACGCATCGCCGTCGGCAAGGTTCGTCCCGCATACCCTAGCCGGTCGCAGCCCCGTCCTCCGTTTTACAACTTCCACGGATGTCGACGAAAACGGCCAAGCTCTTTCCCCGGGCTACGCCATTTCGGCAATCGCGAAGACACAAGGATTCTCCATCCAGCAGATGAATGACAACGATGTTCGTTTTATGCAACTCGTGACCATCAAGAACTTTTCCGTGGAATTTGCCGGCCGAAAGAGCGCCGATGGGATGCTTTCATATAGTTTCCGGGGCGGGTTGACCAACATTCTCCTCGATTGCTTAACCAATTCAGCGGCCAACGCGGCTGTCAATTTTCCCTTTTATAACGCCGCGGCTACTAGCCGTCTGAAAACCGATTACTTCGCCATCATGAGCGACACACCAGGCTTTGTCAGCAATACCGATGAGCGAAATTCCAAAACGGACCGGTGGAACTATCTTTGGCGATTTCGCAGTGAGGCAGAGTTTATTACCTATCTTGTTTTCGTAAACAAGGATGGAACACGCGAACCTTTGGAAGGCTGGTCGTGGACACTCCAGCGACTGATCATCCTACGCTGGCGTGGTGGACAACCTCAAATCTACAATCAAATGTCGTTCCTCAAACCAGCGCCGCAAAAAACAGTACTCGTCGTGGGCGACATTCGTAGAGCGATACTCCTCAATCCCTCAGGCATAGACATTGCCAATGTCTTAGGCAATAACGCGCAGCAAAACTTCCGCACCGCAATCGCCGATGTGTCTTTTATGGAACAACAGGATTATTCGGCGGAGGTTGACCCGCTATTCTGGGTGTGAGCGGCCAAATTCCCGGCCCCGTTCGGCGGTTCAGCGACGAGTAATCGCAGATTTTTCCATTTTGGAGAAACTGGGCCACAAGAGCCCTCGAGCCGCTGAAACAATAATAGCTCATGAGCTACGAGAGGAGTCACTTCAAATGTCAAAAACACCGGCTAATTTTGACCAATGGTACGTTACCAGCTCCTATCAGCAATTCGTGCAACAGGAAGGTGCACCGTTGTATGAAGGGAGCGCTCTCGAAGACCTTGCCACGCTGGAGCTGAGGGAATGGGAGCGGCGGGGAGGCAAAGTCGCTTACACCCGTCTGGGGGAGCATGAAAATTACAGCCTCCAGATAGTCGAGATACCGCCCAAAGCGCAACTCAAGCCGGAACACCACATCTACGATTCCGTGATGTACGTCATGAAAGGGAGAGGCGCAACCGACATTTGGCAAGAAGGAGAACCTAAACAAACCATTGAATGGGAGGAGGGTTCGCTGCTAGGGATACCGCTCAATGCGTGGCATCAGGAATTCAACAGCTCCGGCGATGAACCCTGCAGAATTCTTTTCGGCACCAATATGGCAAACGTGATCAACCTGTATCACAATCTCGATTTCGTCTTTAACAACCCTTTCTCTTTCAAGGACCGATATTCCTATGCGCTGAGAGATTTCTATGCGCACGAGGGCACACGCCGGAACCTGAGGGTTTTCGAAACTAATTTTATTCCGGACATCCGACGGTTTGTGCTGGACCCCTATCCGGAAAGGGGCGAGCGAACCTCCATTATGCGCCTCTCCATGGCGAGCGTTTCCATCGGAATGCATGTGATGAGCGTTTCTGAAGGGACCTATGTAACAGCTCATCGCCATGACCCTGGAGCGCATGTGATCGTGATTGACGGCGACGGCTACGAATTGCTGTTTATGCCGGGAGAAGAAAAGCAGCGCCGCAAGGTACGGACCAAGCCCTACGCGGTCGTGGCGCCTCGCCGCAACGAATTTCATCAGCACTTCAATACCAGCAAGGGATTTTACCGCATGCTTGCATTCAGAGGAGTCTCGTTGAGATACGGGGGCGGCAGGCGATATGATCCCGCATACACGGCCCAAGATAAGAATCCCTATGCTTACGGGTTCAAGATCAGTTACGAAAAAGAAGATCCGGCAATCAGAGAGGAGTACTACGAGGAATTAGACAAGAACGGAATCACACTCAGAATGGCGCCGATCGACCAAGGGCGCGGTTGAAAATCAGCCTATCGCCCGACAAAATCACTCCCTGGCTTATCGGCTACGAACCCAGCCCCTTGAAAAATCCTTCCCGTTCCAACTCGTCGAGCAGTGACTCGTCCACGAATTCTTCAGGGCGACGGCTTTTTAGGTCGGAATTTGTTTGTGCGAAGAAATCCAACGTATCCTTCAGCCCCGCCATATTGACTCGGGGCGGAAATGAGAAGCGGCGGGCAACATCGTCGTATGTCGCATTGAGAATTTCTTGATTTTCTAGTCGCAGTCTTTTCGCCATAACCTTAAGGCTTCTTTGACGATCCGTCCGCAAAATATACGCGGCTTCAGCATAGGCCTTGAGATAGCGTTTCGCGATGTCCCGGTTTTCCCGGAGATAGCTGCGCCGTACGTACACCGTTGACTGAGAAAAGTTGACCTGCATTTCTCCCATATCGGCAAGAACTCGATAGCCAGCTTTCTTGGCCACCATGAGATGCGGCATCGACATAATGGTCGCATCAATGGTTCCCGCAAGAAGAGCCGCCAGCCGGGTCGGCTGGTCTCCGATGGGAATCACGTTTACTTCTTGTTTCTTGAGACCCCACTCCCGGAACGCTAACTGGTAGGCAATATCATGCGACCCACCGAAGTTGAGGATGCCGAGTTTTTTTCCGCGCAGCTCTTTAGGAGACGTAATCTCAGGTCTGGAGACAAAAGAAAACGGGAAGTGGTTGTAAGCCGCCGCGATGATGCCTATTTCCGAGGTGCGCGCGGATGCCAAAAGAGGCGTGGTCGCGGAGCCGCCGGAGAATTGCGTGCTCCCGCCCAACAGAGCGCCCACAGACCGCGCTCCTCCTGTGATCATCACCAGGTCTACATTCAATCCGTATTTGTCGAAGATCTGAAGATCCTTGGCGACCCATGTGGTACTCTGAAATGCGCCGAGCCCGCCAAAGTCCGCAACGATCTTGTCGGCGCCATGCGCCGGCGAGACCAACCGAAACACCAAAAAGGAAACCGCGAAAAAAACTTTAACGGATTGCATGCTAGCTAAGTCTCCGCTGTGATTCGTTCTCTCGTAAAGCCATGGGGCGTTTTTAGCTCCCGCTGGATGGTGAGGCTCGACGACTTTCACTGTCAATGCTTCGGCATCGCTTCAATCTTCCGCGCGAAAGCGCTTGAGCCGCCCCGCAAGGCTCAACCACCGGCTGCTCTCGTGAGGAAACTATCCCACAGCGATCTGTCCTGTCAAATTGGACTCCTTTAAAGATTCCCGAACCGCCCTAATATGCATCCAGTACGTGGCGGCTCAATATCCCGAATACGATTCTTCTTTTCGCAGCTGGTCTGCTCCTTGCCTATTGAACCTCCCCTAGCCGCTCACTTTAGATATATTTCTTCGCCTGCTTTCGCTTTTCTAGCCCAATTCGTCTATCGGTTCTTGGCCTCCCAATCATAATTTTCCATACTCCTCGATATCTGAAAATGCGTAATATCATGGGGTTAAGCCATTAGTATGAATTTTCTGGAACCAAAGGTTTGCTCTTGCAGGGCACCCCAGGAGAATCTCCCTGTTCCAGACCACACAATTTGATTGAGGCGGCGATCAGTTAAATCCTTCTCCTAAGTGTCAGGAACAGAAGCCAAAAAATGAGGCGCCTTGGCGGTAAGGACTTGATGGTGGTTAAAAAGGAGGGAACCATGAGCAGTAAGTTTGATGACTTTCGTGATGAGATCATCCGCACGCTTGACGATAAGTTCGACCGGCTTAAACGGCCGGAACGGGTGACAAACGTGTCACCATCCCGACCGGTATTGTCTAAATTTGTAACTAAAAGTCTAACCGAGAAAATTATGCCTCGCAAAGATAGCGTGGAGCTTGGAGGCATTCTAGACCGCGGAGAATGTCAAGACGGTCGCGGATCACAAGCCTGCTATCTCAATAAACTCCTAGGCAGCAGTCATCCCGGTTTGGCACGCCTTATGCTTTTACCAATGAAAGTCTCAAGGAGGACCAGCAAGGGACGTGGATAGTGCAATTCTCGGACTGGCAATCCTAATCGCTTTCGGTCTTTGCTTCCTTCCGACCATCATCGTGGAGATTCGCAGAAGGTCAGCGGAGGCCGACGTACGGGATTTTCATGGTCGGCAATTAAACGAAGATAGCGCGATCTACCAGGAAGTTTTTACCGATTGCGGCGTTTATTGCGGGCTCCTTAATCTTTCATCTCGCAAATACTTTGGGAGAGCCGGAAAGTACGTTGCCGACGAGCACGGTGATTTTATCATATTTTACGGTTGGGCCGGCTTCTATTTAGCTCTTGGGCTTCACAAAACGTAGCTTGTGCTGCCGATGGCGGGGACTCTTCTCATTGGACGACGATTGAAATTGGGATTGAACGCGAGTTTTAAAACACGGCGTCTCCGAAGCGGCTCTAAGAAAGCTTTCTTGATAATCGTATGGAGCCTCAGCGCCCTATATGTATTTGGATTCTACGATCGGGGATGGGTTCCTCACGACGAGGGCGCTATCGCGCAAAGTGCGGAAAGAATTCTAGCGGGAGAGATGCCCCACCGGGATTTCGACGAAATTTATACGGGTGGACTGAGTTATCTCCACGCTGCTGCCTTCAAGACACTTGGTCTAAATTTAGTGTCGCTCCGCATTGTACTGCTAGTGTTCTTCCTCGCCTTCGTCCCAGGGTTCTACGCACTCGCGGCTAGATTGGCGCCTCCAATCGTCGCTGCCGCAGTCACGTTGGTCGCAGTGGTTTGGAGTGTCCCAAATTATTTTGCCAGTCTTCCGTCGTGGTACAATTTGTTCTTTGCCACTTTCGGCACTCTCGCCCTGAGTTGGTACGTTGAAACGGGGGAAAAGCGGTGGTTATTTGCTGCAGGTTTGTTCGGTGGGTTTTCGTTGCTTGTTAAGATCACCGGTTTGTATTATATTATTGCCGCCATTCTTTTTCTCACGTTCCGGGAGCAGATCTTAAACAATCGTGCGACGGAAGTTCAACATGATTCTTCACGGCTGTTTCTATCGATCAAGACAATTGGAGTCTCTCTCTTCCTTGCCGGCTTAATGATGCTCTTGCGGCGGCAGCCAAACCTAATGGAGATTTGTTACTTTTTAATCCCTCCGGCCGCGATTTGTGGGGTCCTTTTATGGGACGAGCGGCAAGGAGGACATTGCTCGCATTTCATTCGGCTAAAAAGTCTGTGTGCGTTGTTATCACCGTTTATTATTGGCGCTGCAATTCCAGTTGTTCTTTTTGTCGTTCTGTATGTTTCGAGTGACTCTGTTGCCGATCTCTATAGAGGAGTTGTTGTTTTGCCACAGAGAAGGTTCGAGTTTGCTTCCCTGGATTTTCCCCCTGCTCTAACCGCGATTGCTAGTCTCCCATACGCAGCCGTGTTGTTCTTTCCTCCTTCCCGCTATCCTACCAAGTGGGATAAGTTATTTGGTTTTGGCCTAATCAGCTTGCTATTTGCAGTTCTATATTTTTCCTCTGCTTTGGCCTATTTCATCGTTTGGCAATCGGTTAGATTTCTTGGGGTTGTTGCTGTACTAGCAGCTTGTCAAATTCTTTCGCGACCTATCTCTCACACGTATTTAGACGGGGCACAGCGTCAAATATTGTTCCTTCTAACAAGCATGACAAGCTTAATCAACCTCGTGCAATTTCCGTTTGCTGCTGACGTCTACTTTTGTTACACAGCGCCTTTCGTCTGCCTCACTCTACTTGCTGTACTTGCACGTCAGCCCGGAGTACCTAAGTTTTTGCATTTCGGGATTCTGCTATTTTATTTCCTTTTCGCCATCACATGGACGAACACGGGATATGTCGCCGCCGGCATTAGGAATTCTTACCCGGCTAAGGAACTGCTGGACCTTCCTCGCGGGCAGCTCCGTGTGACCAGGCATGACAATCACCTTTACACCCAGCTAGTGAATTTGATTCGACAACATTCCCAGTCAAATTACATTTATGCAACACCAGACTGTCCTGAAATCTATTTTCTATCCGGCATGCGTAATCCGACGCGGAATCTGTTCGAGTTTTTCAGCGATAAAAAAGATGCGCATTCGCTTCGTGCGGTGTTGAGAGAAAAGAACATTCATGTGGTAGTTATTAACCACGAGCCGCAGTTCTCACGTATTCTGGATCAACAAACAGTTGGACTGCTGCAGGAAGATTTCCCTCATTTTGTTGATGTCGGGCATTTCACGGTGAGGTGGAAAGAGTGAACATTGTGTCCAGAATCATGGACAATGCGTCTGCGTATCGCTTGTGGCAGGCCCCATTTTGCGATCAAAAGCTAGTGCCGTTGCGAAATCATAATGATCTTAGAAAAGTTCGAGCAATCTTGGATGTCGGCTGTGGACCTGGCACGAACACTTCGCACTTTCTTCAATCTGATTACGTCGGTTTGGATGCCAACGAGAGGTACATCGAGTATGCGCGGCATCGTTATGGCAGAAAGTTTATTACCACCGACGTCTGTTCCTATGTTCCGCCAGCCGGGAGTCGTTTTGATTTTATTTTGGTTAACAGTTTTTTCCATCATATCGATGACTATAATACTTTGAATATTCTATCGAAGCTTAGGACCCTGCTGACTCCGGATGGCTATATCCACGTCTTGGACCTGGTGCTGCCAGAAAATCTCGGTATCCCTCGGATCTTAGCTAGTTGCGACCGAGGCGAGTTCCCTCGACCCCTGGAAAAATGGCGAAGTCTATTTGATCAGAGCTTTGAGAGAGTGATTTTTGAACCATACTCGCTCACGATTTTCGGAATCGCCTTGTGGAAAATGGTGTACTTCAAAGGGAAAGCCAAATGAGCACGCAATCGCCGCGGGTTTCTATTGCGATTCCGCTATATAATGAAGAACAGGGAGTTTCAGAACTGCTTCGGCGAATTCGTGCGGTCGTCGAACAGTTGCCAGGCGGTCCACACGAATTGGTCTTGGTGGACGATGGAAGTTCGGATCGCACGTTTGAGTTAATTGCCGCGGCGGCTACTCAAGAATCGACCATCGTAGCTATTTCGCTTTCACGAAACTTCGGTCACCAATCGGCGCTTAGCGCGGCACTGGATAATGTTACCGGAGATCTTGTCATTGTGATGGACGGCGACCTCCAAGATTGCCCTGAGGTCATCCCCGAGCTCATCGCAAAACATAATCAGGGTTACGACGTCGTTTATGCTCAAAGGTTAGTTCGAAGGGAAGGGTGGATTCTTCGGTCGTGTTACTTTTGGTTTTATCGTCTTCAATCGGTGCTTTCGAACCTAAGAGTTCCCCTGGACGCCGGCGACTTCGCGCTATTGTCCCGCTGCGTGGTTGACGAACTACGACATCTTCCGGAGCATCATCGATATCTTCGCGGACTGCGTGCCTGGGTTGGATTTCGTCAAACGGGGATCAAAGTGGAACGGTCCGAGCGCTTTGCGGGTGAATCCAAATACACATTGCGTAGGTTGCTCGGTCTCGCTCTAGACGGAATCTTCGCGTTCTCGGTTGTGCCTTTGCGGGTTGCTATGATCCTCGGTTTGTTAACGACACTTCTTTCACTGCTGTTCGCCGTTTATTCGCTCTATGTAAAGATTTTTTCACACCGCTCACCAGAGGGATTTACGGCGTTGATCCTAGTCATCGTCTTCGTTTCTGGTGTTCAACTTCTTTTCTTAGGGATGATCGGGGAGTATCTTGGGCGAGTGTACGAAGAAGCGAAGGGGCGTCCACATTACATCATAGCAAAAAAAATACGTCGTTAATCAGTGGACGCGGCCTATGCTCTTAATTATCAGGATCTTTACCGCCATCATTGGTGGTGGCGGGCACGGGAGCGTCTGATCCTCTCGGCCATTGAAGAAATTCGACGCAGCGGACGCACGGACCATATCCTCGATATTGGATGCGGCGACGGACTCTTGTTCGACCAATTAGCCAAGTTCGGCGACGTCGAGGGCATCGAATTCGACCGGTCATTGGTTTCTGAACGCGGCCCATGGCGAGAAAAGATTTACCTATCGCCATTTGACGGCACTTTCCAACCCGGGAAACGCTACTCACTGATCCTGATGCTCGACGTTTTGGAACATTTTAGCGACGCAACAAGTTCCTTGACGCATGCGCTGGAGCTGCTCGATTTTGATGGGACTCTTCTTTTAACGGTCCCCGCTTTTCCGTGTCTTTGGACAAGCCACGACGATTTAAACAAACATTTCAAAAGATACACAAAAAAAAGCCTGATCGCACTGGCTGCGCAAGCCGGAATGAGGATTTTGAATTGCCGATACTTTTTTCATTGGACCTTTGCGCCGAAATTGCTCCTGCATTTTAAAGAGAGTTGCTTCGGTGCTCGAGTTCGGGTGCCTAAAGTTCCCCCGCCGTGGGTGAATGAAACTCTTTTGCTACTTTCCATTGTTGAACAAAGATTATTCCGCAATGCATCTGTTCCATTCGGGAGCTCAATTATCGCGATCGGTCGACATCAGTCAAAATGAGCGAAAATCATCCGTCCAACTCGCGTTGGTTCTCGTTACGACTTCTTGTTTGCGGCCCGATGAACTGCCGATCGTTGTTCCACTCTCCAATCGCAAGTAGGTTTTTATGCGTTGGCGCACAGTCGCAAAGCATCTGATGATCGTGAGTTATGGTCCGCAGCATTCATTTCATCACGAGTGGGTATACAACGAAGCCGATATTGATAACGCAAAAGTCGTCTGGGCGCGGGGCATGAACACGCTTCAGAACTGTCAATTGGTGAATTTCTTCAAAGACCGGCGCATCTGGTTACTGGAAGTAAACAACGATAACTCGATCATCGAGCCTATGCCGTATCCCGTGAATCAGTGCCGATAAATAGACCTCTAAAATGGATCGGGGGTCTGTCTGGGCCCAATATCGCAACGTGTTCTGGATTTGTTCGCAGTCCGCGTCATCATTTCCTCGGCCCGCTCTTGCTACATTGCTCCGCTCTCACGAACATGACATCAAGATTCCGTGAAGGAACCCTGACCTCGACGGCGGGCCGACTGCCGGCGTTGTGTTCTTTGATTTCCGCCGGGTGCCCCGCGGCGCGCATTTTTTCCGCGAGATCGTAGGGACTCTTCACGGCGCGCAAATCGGCGCCACGCTTGGCCAAGAGCGACAGCGGCATGCACTCCCCTTCCCGTCCGGCAAGAAACCAATCGACGGCTTCGGCCGTCCGGCAGGCAAGCAACAGCCCGAGAACCAAAAACGTTTGAGTCGTGAACTTCATCGCGTAAGTAGGTTGCTGAAAAACTCTGCTAGTCCGAGTGCAGCGCCACGCGATTGCCCTCGCAATCTAAAACGATCGCGCGAAAGCCAAACGGCCCGATCGGGTGTTTGCCTTGCAAGACTTTGCCGCCGTTGGCTGCAACGGACGCAATCGCATCGTCCAAGCGTCCATTGGCATTGAGATACACCATGATCCCTTTGTCCGTCGGTTTTTCGCTGGCGCTGGCGAACAAACAACCACCGACGTCGCCGTCGTTGTGCGGCAAAATGGCTATCGCCATGCCGGACAATTCCCGTCGTTTGACTTCGGCCCCGAGAACCGCCGAATAAAATTTAATCGCGCGGTCCAAATTCACGACCGGAATATCGCACCAGACGATTGGGTTAGCCATAAGGCAACTCCTTCCATCCGATCGAGCTTGATTTTCAACCTGGCGTCATTTTAGTTGCCAAATACGGCCTGAGGCAACAGCCCTTTTGCGTTGCGAGCCACCTCCGCGGGATTGTTTGCCCAGAGAAGCGGATCGCTCGATCGCCTGACCGGCGGTTTTATTCAATCACCGCCCTTTTCTCTTTTGAATCGCTTTTGCAACTCTCGCGCTGTCACTCGATATTTAAATGCTTTACGGCCATTGATGAAAAGAACCGGAACTTCTTCCCCGTAAAGAACCTGAAGCTCGGCGGTGGAATCGACGTCGATTTCGTCCAAAGTTGTGGGAAAGGGAGCCTTCGCCTCACGAATGACATTTTTCATCTCTTCGCAGAGACAGCAATCCTTTCGTGTGTAGATTTGCAATTGCAGTTTCATTGAGGGGGTGCCGATGTTTTCTCTCTGGGCGCTTCCTTGAGCTGCTCCTTCGGCGCCTCGTCCTTTTTTTCCTCGCCGAGAAAACCGATGATGTTCTTGGGAATTCCCAATACTCCCAAAACGACTTCAGAGAGCGTGCTTAAAGGCGCCGGCGTTAGGGTCGGCTCATCGATCGGGCCTTTGATACTGAAGCTTGCGACCAAGAACGAATTTTTGATCGCCGCGATGCTCCGTCCGATTAACGGGATATAACTGATGGCGGTATCAATTCCAGCAAATGGGCGCACTGCAACCATAAAGTCGATTTCATCTTTTGGCACGTCGATCTTGCCTTCGCCGGTCATGCGCAGATCGTCGCTATCGACAATGAGATTGTGCGTTGAATAGACGCCATTGGTGATCTTAAAATCGCCGGTGATTTTACGGAAGTGGATCCCCTGTTTGCCGAGATCCGGCATCTTGAATGTAAACCACCGCGACAAATCCAACAGATTCAAAATCTGAACAAGAATCCGCAATCGGTGCAGGGTCCCATCTTCAATCTTCAAATTAAAAGCCCCGTGCAGATTTCTTTTTCTTTCAGCACCGTCCCTGCCCGATGATTCTACGCTGCCCGTGACGTTCACCTTGCCGGTCATTTCAGTTGTGGACATGTCGAACCATTTGAGGAACGTTTGCACCGGAACGCCTTGAATCTTCGGCGCAACCGTAAAGGCTAACAGATCGGGTTTGTCCGTCAGGGTTGCCGTGCCCTCGATCAAGCCGTCCGCGGAGCGCATCGTCGGGTTGGTGAAGCGCCAAACGCGCCGATCGATCACGACATCGGACCTGAAGTCGGAGAATTCAAAACCCCTGAGACGACCTTTAGCGACGGCGATTTTTCCTACGGCCTGGAGATTGGCGTAAAACTCGGTCGATTCCGGATCGACTTGCGATAGCAGATGGGTAACATCCAGGGTTGGCGACGCTAAATCAAAAAGCAGTTGCGGTTTTTGCCCGTAACGCCAGCGCCCGTTGAACCTGCCCGCAACCCCGGCAATGAGCCCTCTGAGGCTTTGAAAATCAATGCCCGCCTCATCGATTTTTACTCTGCCAGTGAGGTCGCGGAGCGGCTGGAGTAACGGCTGAACCAAAAGTTGCACATTGGCAAGATCCAAGTTGCCCGTGAAGCGGCGGCCTTCGACGGTGTTCAACGCGCCCTGATAACGAACCGACCCGCGCACGACACCTGGATCTTGAAATGAGCCTGTGGAGAGCAGCAGTTGAGCGACAATGCCCGCTTTCACGCCGGGAGAATCAACAACCAAATCGAAGGTCCCGTTTTCCGCGCTGTAATCTTTTAATACCAGTTGGACTTGCACCGGCGCTCCCGAGAGTAGCGCCCGAACTTTTTGAGCCTTGATCTCTTTCGGGGAAACATTGACCTCACCCCTGATCTCACTAAGCGCAAATTCGCCAAGGCGAAGCCGCCCATTGTCCATCGCCAGCCAACCGTTCAGCTCGAGCGGGACGTTCCCCGAACGGCGCAACACTAGATCGACCCTGCCTTTGCCGCCCAGCTGTTGGGCGGAAGAAGCGAATTTATTGATTTGCGCCGGCAGCCAATCGAGCTTGAGCTGTTGTTGAAGTTCTGCCAGATCCAATTCTCCCCGCGCGTGCAAATCGAATGCGCTCGGACTCGGAGAAAGCTCGGTTAGGCTTCCGTTTAGGTCGGTGATCCGTGATTGGCCGTACTGCGCTTTGATATTGCGCAGCGTCAATACACCCTTGTTGAGGCTGAGCCGGCCATCCAAACCCGACAACGGCAGCGCCCCTTCCACGTTCAGCTTCGCCGCCGCATTGCGGAGCTGAGCTTCGAACCACACTCCCTCGTCCGGACCATTCCGACTCATGCGGCGAATTTGCGATAAGCTGGCGTTGATCCCGGCTTTCGTGAGCTGAAGCTCACCCTCCTGAAAAAACGCTGCCCAGCGTTCCAGCTCAGGCGAGCCCACCAGTTTTAACGGCAGAAAATCACGCAGGTGTCCTAACGGCATCGTCAGCGCCGACAGGTTTAGATGAAGCTGAGGGTCCTTGCCGTCGAGCTCCCGCACCGCGCCTTGAAGTGAAAATTGTGTCTGTTTCGAGCGAAAATAAAGCCTGTCCACTTCGAGCCGCTCCGGGCTCCACTGAAGAGTAAATTCGGTGCGACCATCGCCCAGAGGCACCGGATTTTGAAAGACATTAGGAGCCTCAAGGGCAAATTGCCTAAACTCAAGATCTCCCCTCAGCTGTATTCCCTGAGCCGCATTGCCAACGACGCGCAATCGTTGCGCAAAATGCCCGTTCAGCGATGTGATGCCAAGATCAGCACCGGCAAACTGTTGCAGAAATCTTCCGGGAACATCCACGAGTTGCAATTCGGCATCCCACCAGGCTTTGCTAAATTCTACAACGTTAGCGGCAAAGAGCATCTTTCCTTGAGCTTTCAAACTTGTTTTGTCGCCGTTCCGTTCAACTGCGCTGCTCAAATGGAACTCCAGAGCGGGACCTTGCGGCGCCGCCCGCTGCAATTTTATAAGACCGGTAACGAACTTCCGCAGCGATTCGCCGCCAATCCGGGTCAAGTCGGCATCGGTATCGCTGAAATGCAGCACGGTTTGTCCGCCGTCCGCGGTCGGGGTGGCAAAGTCAATTTGACCGCCTCTGATTCTGATCGCGCGTAAATCCAAATTGAATTCGGCATCTTGACGCTTGAGAAACGGCAGATTCAAAAGCTTATCGAGCAGTGGCACGCGCCCGTCACGGTCGCGGAACAAATGCACCGTGGGTTTCTGAAGACGAACCTCGTCGAAGATTAATTTACGTTCGAAAAGCGGCAATAAGGCGACGCGGGCGGTGACTTGTTCAGCGGTGATTGCAGGTCGCGCCGCATCGGCCTCCGACACAGCGACGTCGTGGAAAGCCACTCCCAAGATCCGGCCGAATTCCAGGTGCGCTTCCCCAAGCTGCACTTTCAGCGCAGTCTGCTGCTCGATTTCGCTCACCATATAGCGGCGGAATTCACCGATGCGTACCAAATGATAAAAAGCCAGCGAAATGACCAGGAGAAACAGTAGGCCCGCAAACGCAAGGAAAGCAAAAATCTTGAGGGCTCTTTTCATAGGGAGTCGCAAACGCGATGATTCAGCTGGGCACGGCCTTTACCGGGAATCGCTACCTGGAATTATGTTCATGCTAATGGAACTCCGCCATCCGCGCAACCGGGAGAACAGGCGGCAAAGAAATGTTGAGACTTGTATTAGGCGCGACTTCACCAGAGGCAATATGAATGAATCTACATTTCTCAACTTGACCAAATTCTGATACTCATCAAAACAAGGGACGCAACCGTGAATCACAAACCATCGTTGTCGCTACGAGAACTACTGCTCGGCAAACCCAAAAATCCGCTCGATCCCCGAGTTTTCCACCAGATTTCTCTGATCGCCTTTCTCGCGTGGGTCGGTCTGGGCGCCGACGGTTTAAGTTCTTCGGCCTATGGTCCGGAGGAAGCCTATCTGGCGCTGAGCCAACACTTTTTTCTAGCGCTGCCGCTTGCGATTATGACCGCGGTGACCGTCTTTGTCATTTCCGCCAGCTACTCCCAGATCATCGAGCTCTTTCCTACAGGCGGCGGGGGCTATCTCGTTGCCACAAAATTATTAGGCGCCAAGGCGGGCTTGGTTTCCGGCTCCGCGTTGGTGGTGGATTACATGCTGACGATCACCATCTCGGTTGCCAGCGGCGCCGACGCGCTCTTCAGTTTCCTGCCGGCATCGGTATATGGAGCTAAATTATTCACGGAAATCGTCATTGTTCTCGGCCTAATATTTCTAAATCTGCGTGGCACCAAGGAATCCGTGCAATTCCTGCTCCCCATCTTTCTTTTATTTGTGCTCACCCACATCGTCGCCATCAGCTTAGGAGTAGGAATCAAAATCGGCGACTTGCCGCTAGTCCTTTCTCGATCGGCGCAAGGAACCCTCGGTGACGTCCGCAATATCGGCCTCTGGGCCACTCTGGCGATTCTTCTCCACGCGTACAGTTTGGGCGGCGGGACCTACACGGGCATCGAGGCGGTAAGCAACGGCCTGCAAATTTTGCGCGAACCGCGAGTAGAGACGGGCAAGAGAACGATGCTCTACATGGCGGTCTCTCTGGCATTTACCGCCAGCGGCATCCTGCTGTTGTATTTGCTGCACCGGGTCACCTTTGAGCCCGGCAAGACCCTCAATGCTACTCTATTCGGCAGCGTCTTCAGCGCCTTTTTCGGTACCGACGCAACGATTACGGTTCCGCTGGTGGTGGTCACTCTGATCAGCGAGGCGGCGCTCTTGCTGGTAGCGGCTCAGACGGGCTTTATCGACGGGCCGCGCGTCCTTTCGAATATGGCGCTCGACTCGTGGGCGCCGCATCGCTTTTCTCTTCTGAGCGATCACTTAGTCACCCGGGATGGGATTTGGTTCATGGGTCTGGCCTCGCTAAGTTTTCTTCTCTATAGCCGCGGCGACGTCAAATTGCTCGTGATCATGTACAGCATCAACGTGTTTTTAACCTTCACCCTCTCCCAGCTAGGCATGTGTAAGCACTGGTGGGGAGTGAGGAAAACACAGCCGGTTTGGCGGCGCAAGCTGTGTGTCAATGGCGTAGGTCTGTTACTGACGAGCACGATCTTGATGATCACGGTATCGATTAAATTCACCGAAGGCGGTTGGGTGACTCTATTGGTTACGCTTTGTTTCATTTCGGTTTGCACCATCGTGCGCGCGCACTACGAGCGCGTGCGCGCGGCCTTGAAAAGCCTTGATGACACGCTCTTGACGATTCCTTTCCAGCCCAACCTGAAGGAGCCGGTTCCGGCGAAAGATCCGAGTGCGCCGACGGCTGCCATTATCGTGCGCGATTTCGACGGCATCGGCGTGCACGCGCTACTAACTATCCCCCGGCTATTTCCTAATCACTTTAAAAATGTCATATTTATATCGGTGGCGGTGATTGATTCCGGCCGGTTCAAAGGCCAAGTAGAAATCGAAAATTTAAAAAAGGCGAAAGAAGAAGATTTAAAGAGCTTTGTCGAGTTTGCCAATTGTCTGGGATGGTACGCGGAGTATCGCTACCGCCTAGGAGTCGATGTCATCGCGGAACTCGAGGATCTCTGTGCGGGTGTCAAAAAGGACTTTCCCAAGTCGATCTTTTTCTCAGGCAAGCTCGTTTTTCAGGAAGAAAATGCGCTGAGCCGTTTCCTCCACAATCACACTCCGGCTACGTTACAGCAGCGCCTGCAATTTTCCGGCATGGATATGATGATTCTGCCGATCCGGGTGTTCGCGTGACCCGCTTCCGCCGACCACGAGCAACGATAGTTCCGGCAGGTACGCGGGTTTGCCTTGACACACCGGGACTTACTTGGTAGACCAAGAAAAACTTTTTTTCGTCGCGCCGGCCGCCGCGGGGGTTTTATGTTGGAAACAGAAGAGGATCTGTTGAATAGCAGGCAAGTTGCCGTCATCCTGGACCTGAGCCCAGACACGGTGAATGAATTCGCGCGAAAAAATATTTTGCCTGCCTTTAAAAAAGGCAAACAGTGGAGATTCCGTAAAAGAGACATTTCTGTTTTCAACAAGAAGCAAAGCAGAGATATTCGCGATGCCTAAAAAAATCGCTCAGGGTTGGGGTGGGGATCATGGCTGAAATTGAGGCGCACGAAAGCAAAATCTATTCTGAATTCGCCCCGCTATATGACAAGATTTTCGGCAAAATCTTCTACTCCCGGCTAGAACAGGTTATTGAAAACCTGGATATTCCACGGGGCGCAAAGGTTTTGGAAGTCGGGGCCGGGACGGGCACCTCGTTTCCGGCCTATCCGACGCATTGCGAAGTTGTCGGGATCGATCTGGCCCCCGACATGCTGGCCCGCGCGCGGCAAAAAATCGCGGACAACGGCTGGGCGCATCTCAAAGTTCTTGAGATGAACGCCTTAGATCTCAAATTTTCCGATAATACCTTCGACTACGTCATGGCCTTTCACGTCGTCACCGTGGTGCCCGATCCCGTGCGCATGATCAACGAGGCCAAACGGGTGTGCAAACCCGGAGGTAAAATCGTCGTCGTGAATCATTTCACCAGCGATTTTCCGCTCCTTGGATCCCTTACGGAAGCCCTCGACCCGCTTACGCGCTGGTTGGGCTGGCGGACGGATCTTCGATTGAAACCGTTTATTGAGACGACGAATTTATCAGTCGAACGGGTGTACAAACTTTCCAAAGCTTCGCTCTATACGGTTTTGCTCAGTAAAAATGAAAAGAACGGATTTCACCCGAAGCGCCAGCGATAAAGCATAAACCTTCAGCCCTAGCTTTAAGTGTTTTTGAGAGCGATCCCTTCCAGCACGTTGGCGACGTCTTCACAGCGATCAATCGCATTCTCCATGGTCTCGTAAATTTCTTTCCATTTGATGACTTCCAGCGGGTTGTTGCCGGGCTCAAAAAGTTTCGCTACGGCTGCTCGGTTAAGGTAATCCCCCTCATTCTCGAGCCGATCAATTTCAGCGCAGTGCTTTAGGATCGAATCCGCATCTTTCAGCCGGCGCAGGTTAGAAACAGCCTGTTCCAGTTCCTTAACGGCTTTGACCAGCACGCCGCAAATAAGAACCGCCTCCTCCGTCATGTTTTGTATCTTGAAAAGATAAAGACGTTCCGCGCAGGCCTCGATGTAATCGAGGACATCGTCAATCGCGGTGATGAGATCATGGATATCTTCCCGGTCCAACGGTGTGATAAAAGTCCGATTGAGATTTTCAATCGTGTCATGAGTAATGACGTCGCCTTCGTGTTCAGTGGCTTTGATCTTCTTCGTTTTTACCTGAACATCGTCAAAGTTTTTTAACAGCTCTTCCAATTGGATAGCGCCTTGAACCACCAGGTGCGCGCCCTTTTCAAAAAAATCGTAGAATTTTTCATCTCTGGGAAGAAATCTCATGCGGTCGTCTCCCGTTTGCAATTAGCGTCACTAACTTGCCTACAATGATGGCCCGCCGTCAATTCGCCTGCGACATCACTGGCGAACGCACGCGCAAAACTAACGCGGAAGATCTTTGGGATCTTCCTTTTTCGCGTCCTTGCCGGATTCCTCAGCCTCGTCGCCGCTGATCCCCTTTTTAAAATCCCGGATCGCTTTGCCTAAACCACTGCCGATTTGCGGAAGTTTGCTCGGGCCGAAAATGACCAGCGCGATCACCAAAATCACCAATAGTTCCTGAATCCCGAGTCCAAACATAGGTCCTCCTATCCCTTGCGCTTGAGCGCAAAGAATACAGCGTTATCCCCGCGTTGCACAAGCAGCAAGATGCGATCCCCGCGCCTTCCCTGCCGCACCACGCGTTCGAAGTCTTTGACATTGTTCACCGGCCGCTGATTGACCTCGCGGATCACGTCGGCCGGTTCCAATCCGACCTGGTCCGCGGGGCTGCCCGGCTGAACTTCTACGACCATAACCCCTTTGGTCGAACTCAGGCCCAAGCGGCGCGCCGCCTCGGGTGTAATCCGTTGCACGCGCAATCCGATCTCGGGATCTTTAGCCTCGAGTTGCTGGCTGGTGTCGTTATCGTCCGACAGTTCGCCGATCTTCACCGCAAGGGTTTGCTCTTTCTTTTCGTGAATAGTTTTCAACGTCACCTTTTGGCCCGGTGGCGTATCAGCGATCAACGAGGGCAATTCGTGACTCTTAGGCACCGGCTTGCCGTTGAGCTCAACGATTAAATCTCCGGTTTTTATGCCTGCTTCCGCAGCGGGGCTGTTTTCCGCGACTTCTGTAACCACAGCCATTTCACCGGCGCGAGTTATCCCCATGGATGCAGCCATTTGGGGTGTAACATCCTGCGCGCGGATACCCAGCCAGCCGCGTACAACGCGGCCGTTTTTTCTCAGCTGATCGGCGACTTTTTTGGCTGAATCAATGGGAATCGCGAATCCGATGCCAATATTGACACCGCTTTGACTGAAGATAGCGCTATTGACACCCACCACCTCGCCGACGGCGTTAATCAGCGGGCCACCGCTGTTTCCCGGATTAATCGAGGCATCCGTCTGGATGAAATTGTCGTAGGGCCCGGCGCCGATGACGCGTCCCTTGGCGCTGACGATGCCGGCCGTTACGGTGTGCTCTAAACCAAAAGGATTGCCGATCGCCATCACCCAATCTCCAACTTCTAATTGGCTTGAACTTCCTAAGCGCGCGAACGGCAAATTGCCGCCCGATTTTCTGATTTTGATTAGCGCGAGATCGGTTCGGTCATCCTTGCCAATGAGGCGGGCGTCGTATTCCGTTTGATCCGCGAGTCTTACTTTAATCGTGTCCGCGCTGCGAACCACGTGGAAATTTGTAAGGATTTCACCATCCTTGCTGATAAGAATACCGGAGCCGAGACTCCGCGAGCTGTTTTCTCTGGACGGCGCTTCACCGAAAAAACGCCCGAAGAATTCCTCCAGCGGATCGTTCGAGCCGCCGCGCGCCGCGCGCTGTGTCGTCGTGGAGATATTGACGACAATCGGCATCGTCCTTTTGGCAATCGCTGCAAACGAGGGCGGACGGCCGTCCATCGCGGCCATGCTTGCAGCCGATGACGCCGCGACTTCGACGCCGTTTGGCGCGGCACCGAACAGGCACAATCCAAGAATTGCTGCCGACCAACGTTTCGCCATGCGTTTACACTTGCACATTTCCGTCCCTTGCATTTCTCTTTGACCCGCCTTTGAACACACTGAGAATACCAGATTTCATTGGGTCGTTAAATGTGCAGGCAAGGGCGGATTTATTTGCTCGCGTGGCGTTTGTCGGGGCTTATCAACGTTTTTCTCGAATTAGTTCTTGCTCGGCTCGATCACTGCCGTGGGCTTGGAACCTTTTTGCAGCAAGAATAACAAGCCGCCAAACAGGCTGTCCATTGCGATGATCACGAAAAGTAAAAGCCCGAACGCAACTCCTTTCTCCGAACCGACACCAATAAACTGAAACAAGAATAAATAGCCGCCCTCACGCAGACCCAGTCCGTTGAGGCTCACCGGCAACGCAGAAAAGGTTCCGACCAATGGGTATAAAATAAGGCAAAAGGAATAGGGGATATCGATCTGGATCGCCCGCCCCAGAAGCATGTGGATCCACGCTTGGATAAAATGCACGACAAACGAAAGTAAGATCGCCTGCGGAATAGCCCGCCAATGGGCCCGATAGCTGCGCAAGGCCACTCTCAACTTGACGACCACGGGATGACCATCGACGGGAAGAACGCGGCGCAGCACCGGCAGCAGTAACCCGCCGAGGATAAATCCGCCCGCGAGCGCATAAGTCACGGACCGCACGGCCGCAGGGATGGCGTATTGCGGAAACAACAACAGCGCAAGCGCGCCCAGCCATACCAACACGGCCATGCCGATGACGCGGTCGATAAAGACCGAAACGGCGGCATGCATGGTGGCTCCGCCCCATTTTTTATCGACGTTTTGCTCCCCATCCCGGGCCAAATAATAAATTCGACTAACATCGCCTCCCACCGTCCCGGGCGCAAAAAGATTAAAAAACATTCCAATGAGATAATAGTGCACCAGCACCTTCAGGGGAGTTTTAAATCCCAGCGGGCGAGCAAGAATCATCCAGCGCACGACGCCGACAAATTGGGACAGCAGATAAATAAGCAATATGACCGCAACGTATGAAAAATCCGCCTTCGCGAACGTCTGGACAAAACGCTCGATATGGATGCGCGTAAAAAAATAGGCGAGCAGGCCAGCGCTGACCATGAGCTTCAGCAGTAAGATCAAAAGCGGTTTGAATTTTTTCATTGTTCAAGCGGCGGCTGACAGAGAACCTGTCTTTCATCTTTGGTAAGGCCGTCAACCAGAACTCGGCGCCCCTCGACGCGCAAGCGGCCTTCGCTATAGAGCTGAATGGCGCGAGGGTAGATGCGGTGTTCTTGTTCTAAGATTCGCGCGGCGAGGGATTCCTCCGTGTCATCGGGGAAAACCGGAACCACCGCCTGAATAATAATCGGTCCCTCGTCGCACTCTTCATTGACAAAATGAACCGTGCAGCCGGAAAAACGCACGCCGTGCTCCACCGCTCGCTTCTGCACGTGGAGCCCAGGAAATGATGGGAGCAAAGCCGGGTGGATATTCATGATACGGTTCGAGAAAGCCTTCACGAATACCGGCGAAAGCAGCCTCATGAAGCCGGCAAGAACCACCAACTCGACGCCGCGCGCGTTCAGGATCTGCACCACGGCCTCGTCGAAAGCTTCGCGACTGGTAAATTTCTTGTGGTCGAGCACTTCCGTCAACAGACGGTGATTTTTAGCGCGCACGAGGCCATAGGCGTCGGCGCGATTGCTGAGAACGATTGCGATGCGCGCATCGAGCTTTTCCGCTTCAATGGTATCGATGATCGATTGAAGATTGGTGCCGCTGCCCGAAATCAATACGGCGATGGGGAGTTTGCCGGCCATGGAGTTCACGCCACGAAACTGACGCCGCGGCTTCCTTTCTTGATCTCGCCGATGACATAATACGGCTCGCGCAGTTTGTTAAGCGCTCGGGTAACCGCATCGACGCGTTTTTTGTCCACGACCAGGATCATCCCGAGGCCGTTGTTAAATGTTTGTTCCATTTCATCCGGGGCAATGCGGCCAACTCTCCGAATGAGATCGAAGATCGGCGGCGCGGTCCACGTCCGGAGATCAATCCAGGCGCGCCGCCCCTGCGGCAGCACGCGCGGCAGGTTACCGGTAATACCGCCGCCCGTGATATGGGCCATGCCTTTTACGGCTCCGGACCGTAACACCGCGGCGACCACCCGCGCGTAAATACGCGTGGGCTTTAATAACTCTTCGCCGAGACTTCGCCCCAGCTCCGGCACTCTGGCGCGCAGTTTGAGTTTGCCGATTTCCAGCAGGACTTTTCGCGCCAGCGAGTAACCATTGCTATGCAGGCCGCTGGACGGAAGACCGAGTAAAACATCACCGGCGACAATCGCGTCAGGATCGAAAATTTTTTTTCTCTCTAGGACCCCGACGACAAATCCCGCAAGATCGTACTCACCGTCGGCGAAATCGCCCGGATGCTCCGCCGTCTCACCGCCAATCAACACGCAGCCCGCCTGGCGGCAACCGTCGGCGATGCCGCGAATCACCTGCTCGGCCACATCAATATTGAGCTTGCCGCAGACAAAATAGTCGAGAAAAAAAAGCGCCTCCGCCCCTTGGGTGAGAATATCGTTCACTCCCATGGCCACGAGATCAATACCCACGGTATCGTGGCGATTCATCAAACAAGCGATTTTAAGCTTGGTGCCGACGCCGTCGGTGGATGAGACGAGGATCGGATCGCGGTAGCGCCGGGGCTTAAGGTCGAACAAGGCGCTGAAGCCGCCGACGCCCGCCAGCACTCCCGGCCTCTGGGTCTGGCGCGCGATGGGACCGATACGGCGCACCAGCTCATCACCGGCTGCAATGCTGACGCCGGCTTTGGCGTAGGTCATGGCTTGCCTTAAGTTCATCATTTAATCGCAAAAAGTGCGTGTGGGAATCGGTCGTATGAGGGGATTATTGTAAACCCTATCATAGGTTGAGAACAAAATCACATCGTCGATCCGACCGCCGCTGTCGTGCCGCCGCTAGCGGTGAGAAGAGCGCGAATATTGAGCGTGTACTCGCCGAATTTCGGAGTTGCCATCATCTCCATCGTGCGCGGCCTCGGAAGCTCAATGGCAAACGTTTGCAAAAGCCTGCCCGGCCGCGCCGACATGACAAACACAACGTCCGACAAAAACACCGCTTCTTGGATACTGTGGGTCACAAAGAGAACGGTCTTTTTGCGCTCTTCCCAAATGCGTAGCAGCTCGATGTCCAGGTCATCCCGTGTCATCGCATCGAGCGCGCCAAACGGCTCGTCCATCAGCAGCAGTTGCGGATCGGTCACCAGCGCGCGGCAAAGCGAA
>JBGPIK010000034.1:0-29220 GCA_041484845.1 Binatia bacterium
AACGAACTCCTTTCTCGCGAGCTGGAACTTTCGACCATGCAGGCGCGGATTCAAAACCAGGCGAAAGAGGAGATGAGCAAGACGCAACGGGATTATTTTCTGCGCGAGCAACTGAAACAGATTCAACAGGAGCTCGGTGAAGGGGACGAGCGCGCGGAGGAAATCAGCGAACTTCGGAAACAGATCGAAAAGGCCAAAATGCCGACGGAGGTTAAGCGAGAAGCGGACAAACAAACCCGGCGGCTCGAGCAAATGCACCCGGAATCTTCTGAAGCGTCCCTCGTGCGAACGTATCTTGATTGGTTGGTGGACTTGCCGTGGAGCAAGAGAACCAAAGACAACCTCAATATTAAGAAAGCCAAACAGGTTCTGGATGAGGACCATTATAATTTAGAGAAGATCAAAGAACGGATCCTCGAGTACCTAGCCGTTAACAAATTACGGCGAAAGATTAAGGGTCCCATTTTATGCTTTGTGGGTCCGCCGGGCGTAGGTAAAACTTCTCTGGGGCGATCCATCGCACGGGCGCTGGGAAGAAATTTTGTTCGGGTATCGTTGGGCGGGGTTCGTGATGAGGCAGAGATTCGCGGTCACCGTAGAACTTACGTTGGCGCTCTCCCCGGTCGCGTAATCCAGAGCATCAAACACGCCGGAACCAACAATCCGGTGTTTATGCTGGATGAAATTGACAAGGTCGGTGCGGATTTTCGCGGCGATCCGTCGGCCGCGCTACTGGAAGTTTTGGATCCGGAGCAGAATCACGCGTTCAGCGATCACTATCTGAATTTACCCTTCGACCTGTCGAACGTGTTATTCATCTGCACCGCCAACTTGCTTGATCCTGTCCCGCCGGCCCTGGCAGATCGCATGGAGGTGATCCAGCTTTCGGGTTACACCAATGAAGAAAAATTGGAAATAGCCCGCAAGTACTTAATTCCGCGACAACTTAACGACAACGGAATCACGGCGAACCATCTCGAGATCTCCGATGACGCCGTTTTGCGCATCATTGACGAATACACCAAGGAGGCCGGCTTGCGGAATCTTGAACGAGAGATCGCTTCCATCTGCCGCAAGGTGGCGCGAAAAATTGCCGAGGGCAAGAGTGAACTCACGCGAATAACCCGCGCCAGCATTCATTTGTTTCTTGGCGCGCCGAAATTCTTACGGGAGGCGGAGCAGGAACACCATGAAGTTGGTGTCGCCACCGGGTTAGCTTGGACCAGCACGGGTGGCGAGGTTCTTTACGTGGAGGCATCGCTTTCAAGGGGTCGCGGTAATTTGACCCTGACGGGACAGTTGGGTGATGTCATGAAAGAATCTGCCCAGGCCGCAGTCAGTTATGCTCGCGCACACGCCGAAAAATTGGGTATCGAAGCGGACTTTTATCAAAAGCTTGATATCCACATTCATGTTCCGGCCGGCGCGATTCCGAAAGACGGACCCTCTGCGGGCATAACCATGGCCACGGCACTGATCTCGGCACTCACCCGGCGTCCCGTGAGTCGCGACGTGGCGCTGACGGGCGAAATCACCTTGCGCGGCCGGGTGCTCGCCATCGGCGGGTTAAAAGAGAAATCGCTGGCGGCTTTTCGCGCCGGAATCAAGACCGTGATCGTGCCTGATCGAAATCAAAAAGATTTGGATGAAATACCGAAGGCACTGCGCCGAAAACTTCGTTTCATTGTAGCGAAGAATATGTCAGACGTCCTCAAAGTGGCTTTGCTGGACAAAGAAAACGCCATCGGTAGAGCTAGACGAGGTACTGCGACAAAATCAAAATTCAAGATCGGTAAAGACAAGTCGCTCAGCCGGAGCCAAAACGCCGCAAGAAAACGCCATAGAGACAGGTCCGTGCCTCTTCGGCCATAAGTCCCTGCATCTACGCAGGCCTTAGAGCTTTAGATGCGTGATTGTATTCGAATGCGTCGCCGAAGCCGCCAATACTAATAGTAGGGCTCAATGAAATTAAGTCGGCTGGGTGAATTCGCGCTCATCGAATCGATCCGACGCGCCACGCCTCTAGGACGCGGCGTGCGCCTTGGGATTGGCGACGATGCCGCATGGGTTGAGAGCAAATCCGGCTCTGTCTTGGTTACGTCTGACCTTCTCATAGAAGACATTCATTTCAAACTTGAATGGACTTCTCTGTTTTCGCTTGGCTACAAGGCCGTCGCCGTGAATTTAAGCGACATTGCAGCCATGGGCGGTAAACCATCGTATTTAGTTTTGGCTCTAGGCATCCCGGCCGAATTTGACAGCAATAAAGTTTACGAATTCTACCGTGGCGTCAAATCCCTTTGTTCAAAGACGGGGCTGGCTTTAGTCGGCGGCGACACCAATGTCTCAAAATTTCTAATTATCTCGGTATGTGTAATCGGTCATGCTCCCTATCTGCCGGTGCGTCGAAGCGGAGCCAAACTCGGGAACGACATTTACGTCACCGGTACCTTAGGAGATTCGGCCTTAGGGCTTAAACTCTTACAAAGCGGGGCGGGAGGCTCGAACCGCCGCGCTTTTGCTTATTTAGTTTCGCGCCATCACCAACCGACACCCAGGCTAGCTGCCGGTGCACTCATAGCGCGGCGTCGCCTGGCTACTGCAATGATCGATGTCAGCGATGGCCTGCTTCAAGACCTCGGTCATATCTGCAACGCCAGCGGTATCGGCGCCCAGATCTCAGCGGCTAAGTTACCCTTATCCGATGCTTACCGCGTTCTAGCGGGAAAAAACGGTGTCCGCCACGCTTTAAACGGCGGCGAGGATTATGAGTTGCTCTTCTGTGCTCGACGGCGCGACCGGGCCCGCATAGAAAAATTACAGAAAGACATCGAGATTCCTATAACTCGCATTGGCAGCTGCATATCCGCAAAAAAGGGAATTACGGTGCTCGACAGCTCAGGTCAGCGCGTTTCGCTGCCGAGTAAAGGTTACGACCATTTCAGAAAGCAGTAGCCGGGCAGCATAAGAAAGACTATGATTCAGTTGGTCGTTGGGCATAGTTAAATGGATTCGAACCGTCTCGTACAACTTTTGGAGCAGGTGCGGGAAGGCAAATTGGATGTCGCGCGCGCGGTGGCGGACTTGCGCTATCTGCCTTTCGAAGACCTCGGCTTTGCAAAGATTGATCATCATCGAGCATTGCGTCAGGGTTTTCCCGAGGTCATCATGGGACAGGGAAAAGAAGCGAGGGAAATTGCTGCCATTGTCCGCGCCATGCGCCGCCGCAAAGTGAATGTACTAGTGACGCGTGTTTCGGCTGAGAAAATGACGCAACTAAAAAAACTGAAGGTCGGCCTTACCTATCATGCCGGCGCTCGGGCAGCTACGTGGACCGCAAATCCGATTAGAATAACCGGCAAGGGCACAATCCTGGTGGTCAGCGCCGGCACTTCAGATATTCCGGTCGCAGAAGAAGCGGCGGTGACTGCAACCATGATGGGGAATTCGGTTGAACGGCTTTTCGATGTCGGCGTTGCTGGAATTCACCGTTTGTTGGAGAACCGTCTTCGTTTGGATGCGGCTTCGGTGCTGATTGTGGCAGCCGGGATGGAAGGGGCGCTTCCCAGCGTCGTTGCTGGATTGATCGATAAACCGGTTATTGCTGTGCCTACGAGCGTCGGTTATGGAGCCAGTTTTAACGGTCTCGCGGCGCTGTTGGGAATGCTTAACTCATGCGCGGCAGGGGTAACGGTTGTAAATATCGATAATGGATTCGGGGCGGGATTTGCGGCAAGCCTAATAAACCGGGTATAAAGAAGCCACGGATGCAGTGTTTTCACTGCGGTAGAGAGGTTCGGGAGACCACACACACCCAAAAATCATACAGGGTAGATTATTATCTACTCCACACAGGTAATTCAGAATGGTCCTTCTTCATAAACCCTAAACAGGATGCGCCACCCCTCCGATATCTTAAATTAACCCAGCCGGTAAATATTGTCACGTGTGTGCAATGTTATGAACAATCTTGTATCAGGCAAAAATTGGACGATGATTTTTCCGGTTGCCGCTCGCTTATCGACTTAATACCGAAGGAGACAAGTTAACCGATCTTAATTCCAGGGGCTGATGGATCATGGAGAACCAAAAGAAATATCGACTGATGACCCGACAATCTGAACTCGCGGTGAAGGTCGTAGGGAATTCTCAAGCTGACCTGTTTGCCAACTCAGCATTCGCATTGTTCGATGTCATGACCGATGTGGAGAAAATCGAGATCAAGGAACGCTTGCCGCTGGAAGTGGAAGGAGCGGATCGCGACGACCTGCTGGTCAACTGGATGCGCGAGCTGCTTTATTTGTATCAGGGAAGCGGCTACTTGCTTAGGGAGTTCCAAGTCCGTGAAGTCAAAGACACCCTAGTGAAGGCCGACGTTTGCGGTGAAAAAATTGACCCCGACCGGCATGAAATCAAAAAGGAAGTCGCTGCAGTGGCCTATCACCAGAGTCGCATCCAAAAAACCGGCAACCAGTGGACAGCCCAGCTGATCTTTGAGGTTTGAACTTAAGCCATGGCCCAGGATTTCGGCAGCGAGTATGAAGGAACGGCGCTGATTGCCGACCCCATACACCGCTATATACCGTTCACCGTTCCCGAGCGGAAAGGGGAGGTGACGGAAAAGGCATTGGTTGATTCGGTTTGGGTGCAGCGGTTGCGCTACATTTATCAGCTCCAGAGCGCACGATGGGTTTTTCCGTCCGCCGAGCACAGCCGTTTCCAGCATTCGCTCGGGGCTATGCATCTGGCGGGGGAGTTTGCCAGGCACTTGTATCCTTCTCTGCGCAAGGTTCTGGGCGACGAATGCCCGTCGGCCCCCTTTATTGAGGAATATATGCGCGTGACGGGTTTGCTGCACGACGTGGGTCACGGTCCCTTCGGCCATTTTTTTGACGATAATTTTCTCCATGACTACGGTCTGACGCACGAAGATCTCGGACAGACAATCATTCAAAAGCACCTAGGCGACATTATTCGTGAGCTGCGCCGAAGTCCCAGTGGTCCATTTGCTTCAGGAGAAGAACTGCGTCCCGAAGACGTCGCCTTTCCCATTAAAAAGAACGGCAAAGAAGACCAGCGCAAACCGAAATGGGTGAGATTGCTGCAACCCCTTACCGGCGGAATTTTCACCTTTGACAATTTGGATTATGTCTCACGCGACTCCTATATGTGCGGGGTCGCCGTCGGGCCAATTGATCGCGAGCGACTTATTCACTATACGTTTTTTTCGCCCAAAGGACTGACCTTGCATAAAGCCGGCAATAGCGCGTTGACCATGTTTCTTAATGCCCGGCTTTACCTTTACACCAATGTCTACTATCACCGCACGACCCGCGCTATCGACCTCCATTTGCGGGACATATTTCCCGAGACCATGCGCGTTCTTTTCCCCGGCAACCCACTTGAACATATGGACGAATACCTCTATTTGACGGATTGGTCTTTGCTCGAAGAGGTCTCGCGTTGGCGGCGCAAAGCCGGGGAGCTGGAAGCGTTAGCGCGGGAATGGGAGACAGTACTGCACCGTGAAGTGAAATGGAAAATGGCGTATGACCGGACCCTATCGCTAAACGAGCTGCACTATGGGGTGGCATTGATTCAACATGCCGACTGGGAAAAAAGAATTCGTTCCGCCCTGCCCGCTGCGGCGCGTGACCTGGTGTTTCGGGTGGACATGGCGACGCAGGATCCACGCCCCGAAAATCCGTTCGCTATGGGCAAAAAACAGATCCATATTTTTGATCCTTCAACCGGTGAGATTACTAAAGAATCCCTTGCCGAGCTGTTTGAATTTATTCCGTCCAAGGTGGTTCAGCTGCGTGTATTCGCGCTTGATCATGAGCAAGATCAGTTGCTCGCCGAAGTCGCGGAAAACACGTTGAAAGGACAATCTCCCGCAGTCAAAACTAGTGTCTAATTTAAGCCCTTACAAAATACCTATTGTCGATCTGCGCGCTCAGTACGATCATCTTCGTCGTGAGGTCCACCAGGCCATTGACGATGTGCTGGAGACTCAACAATTCATTTTGGGGCCGGCGGTTAGCCGCCTCGAGAAACAGTTGGCGACTTACCTTCATTGCAATTTCACCGTCGGCGTAGCTTCTGGCAGCGACGCCCTGCTGCTTGCTTTGATGGCGCTCGGGATCGGCCGCGGTGATGGTGTGATTGTTCCGCCGTTCACGTTTTTTTCTACCGTATCTGCAATTACCCGACTCGGCGCCAGGCCGTTGTTTGTCGATATCGACGAGACCGATTATCTGATTTCCGGTCCCGCCGTAAAGGCATTTCTGGATGAGCACGCTCGCGCTAAGGGTTCCCACGATTTGCGTATCAAGGCATTGCTGCCGGTTCACCTGTTTGGCCGGTGTTGCGACATGGCTACTTTACTAGAGCTTGCCGAAAGACACTCCCTTTTGCTAGTTGAAGACGTCGCTCAAGCCTGTGGCGCTCGAACTTCTGTTTCAGGCAAAACGAAATTTGCCGGCACTTTCGGTGCGGCCGGCTGTTTCTCATTTTTTCCGAGCAAGAATCTGGGTGGCTACGGCGACGGTGGGTTGGTCAGCGGGAGCAACGAAAAGCTATTGGACCGACTCCGTATGCTGCGCGTGCACGGAGAGAGTCAGAAATATCACCATCAGGTAACCGGCATCAATTCGCGCCTCGATTCGATTCAAGCAGCGGTGCTTTTTGTGAAGCAGCGTTATCTTGATTCGTGGTGCGAGCAGAGAATCCAGCGGGCGCAAACGTATCACCGGCTGTTCCTGGACAGCGGCCTAATCGGCGACCCGATTATCCGAGTTCCTGCGCCAGTTACCGACAAGTCCCATGTTTTCAATAATTATGTGATCCGCGTCCGAGATCGAGATGATCTCCGGCGCTTTCTCGCGGACGCAGGCATTCAGAGCGAGATCTATTACCCGTTACCGCTTCATCTGCAAACCTGCTTCGCCGACCTTGGTTACAAAGAAGGCGATTTTCCTCAAGCGGAACTCGCAGCTAAACAAGTTTTGGCGCTTCCCCTTTATCCTGAACTGAGCCTGTCGCAACAAGAAACAGTCGTCGGTACAGTCAGGGAGTTCTGGCGCCAATAGCTTTACGCGATGTGCTTGGTGTGATAGGAATTCCCTCCGATTGCGCGAACAACGTGCCTCGACAAGAAATACATGAGACAGGCTATCATCAAGGCTTTCGAAGAAAGCATCCAGGCAAAGCAGGCGTTCCTGCACGACAGCTTGGATGTCCTTGTGCCGGCGATCGAAGCCGTAGCTGATTGCTTTCGTGCAGGCAACAAGCTCCTTCTCTTCGGCAATGGCGGCAGCGCCGCTGATGCGCAACACATCGCTGCGGAATTCGTAAACCGTTTTCGTATCGAAAGGCCACCGCTACCTGCCATAGCCCTCACAACCGACAGCTCGGTGCTCACGAGCGTCGCTAATGATTATGACTATGTTGAAGTTTTCGCCAAACAAGTAAAGGCGTTGGGTAAGGCAGGCGATCTAGCTATCGCCATCTCCACCAGCGGCAACGCCGCCAATGTGTTAGCCGCCATCGAGGCCTGCAAGAAATTAAATATCACCACCGTGGGCTTAACCGGTGGTAGCGGCGGGAAAATGGTCGGGCAAGTCGATTATCTGCTGCTCGTTTCGGCTGGTCGTAATACGGCGCGCATTCAAGAAACCCACATTCTGATCGGTCACGTTATTTGTGAGATGGTCGATGGCAAACTTTTTCCATCGAATTAACCACTAGGCACCTATGGGCAAAAAACACTTTAGGCCCCTCGACTTTTCCAAAGTCAGAACGTACCCGGTAAAAAAGAGGTTCAGCAAAGTCAAAACTTCCCTCCTGGGCAAGAAGCTTCAAAAGGGCGCGACCGTGCGCGCGCTGATTCGGGGATTTCCGGATATTCTCGCGGCGCAGAATTTGAAAGCGATTGCGGCGAAAATCGCCCAGGCGCACCGCGCTAACAAAACGGTTCTATTGGGTATGGGTGCGCATCCGATTAAAGTCGGATTGAGTCCATTAATAATCGATTTCATGGAACGCGGGATTATTGACGGGGTAGCGCTCAACGGAGCCGGCGTGATTCATGATTTTGAGTTGGCGTTTATGGGTGAAACGTCAGAGGACGTCGCCGCGAGTTTACAAGACGGAAGCTTTGGGATGGCTGAGGAAACGGGAGCTTTCATCAACGAAGCCATCACCGAAGGCTCCAAAAAAGCGGTTGGCATCGGAACAGCGGTCGGCGAGGCTATTATCAAACAGCGGCTGCCTCATCGGAAGTTGAGCATTCTCGCCGCCGGTGTTCGCTTGGGCGTGCCAACTACGTCCCACGTCGCTATCGGAACAGACATTATTCACATGCATCCAAAGGCCGACGGCAAAGCCTTGGGCGATTGCAGCCTAAGAGACTTTCGCACGCTCACTTCGATCGTTGCCACGCTCGGAGCCGGGGTTTATTTGAATTTTGGATCCGCAGTGGTACTTCCCGAAGTTTTCCTGAAAGCGGTAAGCCTCGCGCGCAACTTGGGTCACCCGGTGCAAAACCTCACGACGGTCAATCTGGATTTCTTGCCCCATTATCGGCCGCTCACCAATGTCGTGTCGCGTCCAACACTTCAAAGCGGCAAAGGTTATCATCTCACCGGTCATATGGAGATCATGGTCCCCTTGCTATTCGCCGCCGTTTTGGAAGCGTTGTAAGAATTAGCGGCTATCCCTCAGAGTCAAACTCACTTCGGCCAGCGCGTTAGTCAACTCCGCTCGTTGGCCTGCCCAAGAATCGATAAAAGGTCGCGCTTGTAAGCGCGATAGATACGACCGAACACAATGATAACCCCAACGCCGCCCCGAAAATAGTTGCGCATGTTCCCATGACCATGGACCCCACGGAGCGCAAGCCCTGGTCCATCAGAAAAACACTCATCACGCGGCCCAATAGTTCGCGCGGCGCTTCCACCTGGATAATCAGCCGGCTGACCGTGCGGAAGAGAATTTGTGCGGCTCCGAGTAATCCCAGCAAAACGACGGAAATCCATAAGCTCCGCGAGACACAGAAGAGAATGAGGAGTAAAGGGGTCGCCTTGGCGCTAAACCAAAGCAGCGTTTCCCGCCGCCAACGCCTGCTTGCTGCTTCGAGAAAAACCAGCGAAATAACAGCGCCCACTCCTGAGGCCGCCATGAGTGCCCCCAGTCCTTCCGGGCCCACGTGCAGGATGTCCTTGGCAAAAACCGGTAAAAAGCGCTGATAGGTTCCTACAAAGATACTTAGGGCGTAGGCGGCGAGTGTGCTCGACAGCACCAGCGGCGTGTTTTGTATGTAGCTTATTCCTTCTCTTATTTCTTGGAGCCAATTGGACCCGACGGCAGGCGCCGCTTTGTTTGGCAATCGTATTAACAACAATTCGATACCGGAAAGCACCAAAGTCACACCGTAGAATGTCAGACAGCCGCCGACTTCGATCCATATCATAAAGACGCCCCCGAGAGCGGGCCCGATGATGCGCGCACCATTGAATTCCAAAGAGTACAACGCCACGGCACTCATGAGTTCTTCTTCCGGAACAAGATCGTGTAACAGCGACTGGCCGGCCGTGGGGTTCATGCTGCGAATAATCGACAGTACTATTTCCAAAACTACAATATGCCAGAACAGCAGCACGCCGGCAAAATAGAGAAACACCATAGCGAAGACCGGCACCGCACATAGAAATTGAATGACTGTGAGTAATCGCAATCGGTCGTAACGGTCAACGATCACGCCTCCGACAACGCTGAGCGCAAGGCGTGGGGTCGCCTCGCATAAACCCAATATCCCCAGCGCCATGGCGGACCCGGTTATTTCATAGGCAAGCCAATAGAGCGCAATCTCGCGGACGAACTGCCCGATGGAAGCGATGAAGTCACTGCTGGCAAAAAGAGCGTAGTTTCTATAACGCAGTGGACGAAAGATGCGAATTCGCGAATTCCCCCTCCCGAAGTAAATCCGGCACGAGCCAATTGAATACCCTATAGCGGCTCCTATGCCTAGCCAAAAGAATGCAAAACCTTCAGCGCCAGGGAAAGTTTCAGATGATAACAAACAGTAAAGGGTCCCAGGGTTTACCCGTGCAGGCTTTTCAGTTACATTTATTTCCCACAGTGACGATCCATGTTGATCACGCTGACAACTGACTTCGGCATTGAAGACCCGTTCGTCGGGATCATGAAGGGGGTTATTGCGCGGATCAATCCACGCGCCATCGTTGTTGACTTAACTCATGGAATTCCTGCGCAAAATATTTTGGCCGCGGCAATGACTTTACGCCATGCCGTGAAATATTTCCCGCAGAAAACGATTCACGTCGTCGTTGTCGATCCGGGAGTAGGTAGCACGCGCAGGCCGCTTCTGATCGCGGTCGATGAAACTTACTTCATCGGCCCTGATAACGGCGTCCTCAGCCTCGCCGGGGAAGGACGGCAGCCGAATCGCATCGTTCATCTATCGAACCCGGCGTACTACCTTAAACCTACGAGCGGCACGTTTCACGGCAGAGATATTTTTGCGCCGGTTGCTGCCTATCTATCGCTGGGCATTGCGCCGGAAGCTTTCGGCGAAACCCTCGATGATTATATCCACATAGACCCGCCGGAAGTGGTCAGGGCGAAGCGATCAGTGACGGGCGAGATTGTCTACATCGACGGTTTTGGTAATCTCTTCACCAATATTCAAGAGCAGGATTTGACCGGACTCGGTGGAGAAACCCTTTCCATTGTTTTGGGCGAACTTACGATTGCGGGATTGGCGCTGAACTATTCTACCGTAGAAAGCGGTCAGCCTGTGGCCCTGATTAACAGTTGGGGAGTATTGGAAATAGCGTTAAACAAGGGAGATGTCGCGCGGCGTTTTAGTGTCAGGATTGGCGAAAAAGTTTATGTCTCGACTTAAGCGGACGGCAACGGAGGTTCTTTATTATGAGTGAGCGGCTGAGCTGGGATCAGTATTTTTTGACTATAACGCAACAAGTTGCGGAGCGCTCGACTTGCACTCGCGCCAAGGTAGGGGCTGTCATTGTTCGGGACAAGAATATTCTCGCGACAGGTTACAATGGGGCGCCTGCAGGAATGCCCCATTGCACGGATGTCGGCTGCCTCATTTATGAAACTAAAACACCCAATGGCGACACGGAACAAAACTGTTTTCGCACAATCCATGCGGAGATGAATGCCATTGCCCAAGCGGCCAAGAACGGCTCCACTATTAAGGGCGGAGCTATTTACATCACCCATACTCCCTGTATTCACTGTCTCAAAGTGCTAGTGAATACCGGGATCAAAGAGATCTATTATGAAAAACCTTACAAGCTCGATACCCTGGAGGAGTTGTTACGCTATACCCAGGTGCATCTTTACAAAGTCGATCTCCCCGGAAATTAAAAAGGGCGAGGAGATCCCTCCCCGCCCTTTTTTTCAAGATTACTCATCCCGCACGGCTAGATTTTGCCTTGCAGAAAGAACGCGATGAGCAGCGCGTAAATCGCGAGAGCCTCGATGAACGCCAATCCCAGAATCATCGGCACCTGGATCTTCTCCGCCGAGTTGGGATTGCGTCCGATGCTCTCCATGGCTGCCGCGGCCATGCGCCCCTGCGCCAAGGCGGCCCCGAAAGCTGCAATGCCAATCGCCAATCCAGCTGCCAAACCTATTGCTGCTTTGCTGGTTGAATCCAGCGGCCCTGCAGCGTCAGCGGCCATAACGGCACCGGCGTCGCTCAAAGCAAGCCACAGTACACCTACAATAAGGAACAATCTCTTCATGGTTTTCTCCTTTCCAGCGACTCTTGACTCTGCCACTCCTCTGTCCTCATCCTCGCCCCTTGAGCTGTCGCTTTTTCACACTTAATGATCGTGACTAACCGCCATCGCTACGTAAATGACGCTCAGTAAAGTAAAAACAAATGCCTGAATCAAAGAAACCAGCGTGCCGAGCAAATAAAAAATCACCGGTACGCCCAATTTGCTCAAATCCGTAAAGATTTCCACAGCCAAATGATCCCCAAACATATTGCCGAATAGCCTAAGACCCAGCGACACGGGACGTACCAAATGGGAAACGCCTTCCAAAATTACAAACAGGGGCGCGAGGAAAAGCACCGGTCCCATGAAATGTTTAGCATAACCGGCTCCATGAACGCGCATTCCAAAGAAATTATATGCGCAAAAAGAAACAATCCCGAGGCCTAGGGTTGTGTTCAAATTGCTCGTGGGTGGCGAGAAACCGGGAATCAGCCCCATGAGATTAGCGGTTACAATGAAAAAAAAGAAACTACCAAATAACGAAACGTATTGACGCCCCTTCTTGCCGATGATGCCATCGGTCAGCCCAACGATAAACTCGACTAAGAGTTCCATAAGGTTCCGCAGGCTTAGACCCCTATCCGGAACGATCGAATTCTCCGCACGAGAGAGCGAGCGCCGCGCCAGGCAGGCCAAAACTATCAGGAGAACCGCCACCAAGATAGCGGTAACGGTGTGTTGCGGAAGTACACCCAAGGGGGTGGGCGATATAAAATAATCATACCATGTAAACGGATGTTCCATCTATCTATGCCACCTGCCGGCTACTAAACAAGCCGGAACAAAATCTATCCATGATGCTGGCGATTAGTAGTGAGGTTACCCCCAAGCCAAACGACATTCCGTCCAGAGTGAAGTGAAAAAACAACAGCGATATGAACCCCATGATGAGTAACAACTTCAACCCGATCAAGATTACGCCTGCCCGTATTCTCTTTTTTGTGGCCGAGGGTGTTAAAATCCACCTGATCCCCACGCTCAAAAGGAGGAAATTCACCCCCATAAATAACCCTCCCAAGAGGAGCGCCTTAGGCTCGAGCATATGTGCCGTAACCGATAGACCCACGAGCGCCAACAGGAGTAAGCCATGGCACAATTCGATACGCATTACGGGCAAATGGGTATAGCTGCCGTTCATCGTTTCCTACGAGAAAAATAATCGATCCACTGGAAGAGACGCACGAACCCTCCAACCAAGGCCACCAGCGTTAAGATCGTGGTGAACCATGGCGAGGATCCGAAGTAACTGTCTAGAAAATAACCGAGGAGGAGACCGCCGAGGACGGTACTGGGAAACTCCAGTCCCGCAGCGGCATATTTGCCTACCTTGAGATAGGGACTCTCGACCTCTGTATCCTTATCCTCTCTTTCACCCTTCGAATTATCGCCAGTCTCTAGCATAGAGCCGACGCCATATCAACTACGAGTCTCTTCACTTGCCCAGTCATGGAACGCTTCGATGGTTTTAGCTAAATCGGCGTTGGTATGGGCGAGCGAAAGAAAGGCCGCTTCGAAGGGTGCGGGGGGGAAGTAGATTCCGCGCTTAAGCATACCGTGAAAGAATCGCCCAAATTGCTCGCGATTACACTGTCTCGCGTCCTCGGCATTTCTGACGCTCTCTACGCCGAAAAACAACGTCATCATGGAGGCAACACGATTGATCGCGCTTTTGATCTTGTACTGATGTAGAATTTCTTTGAACCCATCCTGCAGTCTCATACCCTTTGTTGCCAAGCGATCGTAAGTTCCTTTAGCCGTTAATAATTTGAGGGTCTGAAGTCCAGCCGCTACCGCTAAAGGATTTCCTGAAAGTGTTCCGGCTTGATAGACAGGCCCTTGCGGTGCAAGCAAATCCATAATTTGTCGCCGCCCGCCAAACGCCGCTAGCGGGAGTCCGCCGCCCAATATTTTTCCCAAGCAAGTTAGGTCCGGTTTCACCTTGTAAGCCGTCTGCGCGCCGCCGAGGCCAACGCGAAATCCCGTAATGACTTCGTCGAAAATAAGGAGCGCACCTTTGCGTTCGGTTGATTCCCGCAAGAAAGGTAAAAAACCCGGCGCCGGTGGTATCACCCCCATGTTACCGCAAACGGGCTCGACGATGACAGCGGCTACATCGCGCCCGTGACGATCGAATAATTTTTCGACGGAGCTTATGTCGTTGAATTGGGCAACTATGGTTTCGCGCGCGAAACCGGGCGGAACTCCGGGGCTATCCGGCAATCCCAATGTGGCAACGGCGGAGCCGGCTTTAACTAACAGACCGTCAGAATGACCATGATAGCAGCCGTCAAACTTAATGATTTTTGTCCGTCGGGTAAAGGCACGCGCCAGGCGGATGGCGCTCATAGCCGCTTCGGTGCCGGAACTCACCAACCGTATTTTCTCAATCGTAGGAACAAAACTGCAAACCAATTCTGCGAGATTCACTTCTGCTTCCGTTGGAGCGCCGAAAGTCGTTCCTTTTGCGGCTGTTCGCTGCAAGGCGTGAAGAATGGTCGGATGCGCGTGACCCAAGATCAGGGGGCCCCATGAGCTGACAAAATCAATATATTTTTTTCCATCGGCATCGAAAACATAAGCTCCTCGACCACGAGCAATAAATCGAGGAATGCCTCCGACGGCCTTCCATGCTCTCACGGGACTGTTCACACCACCGGGAATTTTAGTTTTGGCACGGTCGTATAGGCGCGCAGATTTTCTTGTCGACATGCGTGAGTTTCGTAACATCGCTCTTACAACGTGTCAAGATAACCGAAATGCTGAAGAAAATATTTTTGTTTTCTTTTTTCTTGCAAAGAAATTTGAAAAGGATTATGACATTTTCTTCTGATTCACAGCGAATATTTTCATGCGTATCACCGGCACGAGGTTCAAACACTTCTTCTGATTGATTGTTGGCGGAATCGTCGTGTGCACGCGCCTGCGGCAATGCTATTATCCAACTTAATTTCATGTTGATAGTTGTGTCCTCGACCTCTCTTAAGCAACGATTTTGATGATGGTTTTTGAGTTATCCACAGTTGTGGATAACGCTGTTCGTAACTCTTAAGTGATTGTTCTTTAAATTCAATGTGTTAGTGGGGCTTTCTATGGGTGAGTTGTGGCACGAGGCGCTTGCGAATCTTAAGGAGCGCGTTGGAAAACAGAATTTCGAAACGTGGATCCAGCCGTTGCATTTCATTTCACGTAGCAAGGACGAGATCTGCTTGGAGGTTCCGAATAAATTTTTTCGCGACTGGTTGACCGAACATTTTATCAGCCAAATCGAAGAGGAGCTAACTTTGCTCGCCCACCATCACGTGAAAGTGACTCTCGGCGTTAACCGGCAGTTGCAGACGGCAGGTGTGCTCGAGCAGACAGAGAAAAAGGAAGAGCGAGAGCGAGAAAGACCGCAGCGGCCCAATCATCTAATTCCCAAGTACACATTTGAAAACTTTGTCATCGGGGCCAGTAATCAATTTGCTCATGCCGCTTGTATGGCGGTCGCAAATCAACCCGGCGACCACTACAACCCATTGTTTATCTATGGTGGTGTAGGTCTCGGTAAGACCCATCTAGTGAACGCTATTGGTCATAGGGCAGCCGCGCAACGTCAGGGTTTAAAAGTCGTTTACTTGAGTTCTGAGTCTTTTATGAACGAACTGATCGGCTCACTCCGGCGGGACCGGATGGATGAATTCAAAACTAAATTTAGAAATATCGACATTCTAATCTTAGACGACGTCCAGTTCATTGCCGGGAAGGAAAGGACCCAGGAGGAATTTTTCCATACCTTTAACTCTCTCTATGAGTCCCACAAACAGATCGTCATCACTTCTGATAAATTCCCCAAGGAGATTCCTGGACTGGAAGATCGTTTGCGGAACCGATTTGAGTGGGGACTCATCGCTGATATTCAGCCACCTGACATGGAAACCCGAGTTGCGATCTTGCAAAAAAAAGCGGAGACCGAAGGTATTCAGCTTCCGCATGATGTGGCGCTATTCCTTGCATCCAATATCGACTCGAACGTCAGGGAACTTGAAGGTTCACTGACGCGGCTAGGCGCTTTTTACTCTTTGACCAAATCGACCATCACCGTTGATTTAGCAAAAGAGGTATTGCACAACACCTTGAAGGGCGTGCGGAACGAAATTACTGTCGAAGGCATTCAGAAAACGATCTGCGAATACTTCAATCTCAAGTTAGGCGATTTAAAGGCCAAGCGCCGAACACAGAATATCGCGCTGCCGAGACAGATGGCAATGTATCTCTGCCGTAAGCATACCGAAACGTCTTTCCCTGCGATAGGAAATAAGTTTGGTGGCCGTGACCATTCAACTGTCATTCATGCCTCACGAGCGATTGAAAGGCGAATCAAAGAGGATCCGCATATGCAGACGACGATCGAAAAGCTCGAGAGGAATCTTAACGTCAAGAAATAGCTGTTGATAAGTCTGTGGCTATTTAGGTGAATCGCTGTGGATGGAGTGGGAACAATTCTGCTGAATTATCGCTGCGCTTGAACAACGCGGACAAAGCACAGAAATAGATCACAGATTAAGTTGAAGGATTTGCACTTAAATTTGGCTTTTCGTTGATATCCACAGCCTCTACTATTACTCCTAATTTAATTATATTAAAACAGACAGAATTAGTCAGGAGGCATTATGGAAATTAAAGCTAAGCGGGGAGATCTTCTCGCCACGCTTTATTGGACGCAAAATATCGTCGAAAGACGAAACACCATACCGATATTGGCCAATGTACTCATCTCGGCACAAAAAAAAGTAATTCAGATTACGGCAACCGACTTAGAAGTTGGAGTTCGGGGAGATGTGGAAGGTGATGTGATAAAAGAAGGAACGGTCACGGTTAATGCCAAAAAACTATATGAGATTATTCGTGAGGTGCCCAATGAGCAAGTCCAACTGAAGAGACTCGAAAATGATTGGGTGGAGATTCGCAGTGGCAAATCCGTTTTTAAAATAGTCGGAATGGACGCGCGCGAATTTCCTCAGTTCCCCACTTTTGATAGTAAAGAATTATCGAGTACCCCATCTTCGATGCTCCGAGGCATGATCGAGCGAACTATTTTTTCCGTGTCAACAGATGAAACGCGATATAGTTTAAATGGAGTATTCGTTGAGCAGGGAGACGGTGGAAGAGTAAAGATGGTTGCGACCGATGGCCATCGGTTGGCATTTGATGAACGGGAACTAGGTTCTTTGGGATTGAGCAAAGGAGTTATTTTGCCGCGAAAAGGCCTGACTGAACTCAAGAAAGTCTTAGAAAGTGGCGATGATGGCATTGTCGCGATCGGTTTCCGAGAAAACATGGTACTCGTGGCGAAAAACAACGTCGAACTTTTTATGCGCCTGATAGACGGTGACTTCCCGGACTATACGAAAGTCATTCCCCAGGGAAATCCAAACGTGGCAAAGATCGAGCATGACGACCTTTTACAAGCCCTTAGGCGCGTGTCAATATTATCCAGCGAGCGGTACAAAGGAATCAAGATGGAGTTTTCTGCTGGAAAGATTTCCCTGTCCGCGAACAACCCGGATCTTGGTGAAGCCGTTGAAGAAATTGACGCTGAATATAAAGGCAAGCCGATTTCAATTGGCTTTAACGCTCGTTACCTTCTAGATGTTCTTGGGGTGTTGAATGGCGAGGGAGAGATTAACATTGAGCTGAAAGATGAACTGAGTCCGAGTATCGTCCGCAAAGCCGGCGATGAGGGGTATCTCTATGTTCTCATGCCAATGCGATTATAAAATAACGAAAATGAGGTATGGGAGTTATGCGGCTGAACAAGTCTTATAGATCGACGAACCCCATCAGGATTTGTACTTTGCGTCGATAGCGTACTTCTCGTTTAGCCCGACAATCTCATTAAACTCGTCAAAGGGCATTAATCGGTCAAGCATAGAGAGGGTCGAACCATCGCGACGCAAGGTGGCATATACATCGCTAAGCGATTTAGCCACGGAATAGAGCGGAGCTAGCGGCCAAACCACCAGTTCAAAACCGAGATCTTTCAATTCAGCGGGTTGCATCAATGGAGTAACACCGCGCTCCAGCATGTTCGCGACTAACGGCCCAGGCACCTCACGTGCGATTTCCTTCATCTCATCCTTGCTTTTGGGCGCCTCGATAAAAACAGCATCAGCCCCCGCCTGTTTGAATGCTACACCGCGGGCAATGGCCTCATGAAGTCCCAGCGCTTGACGGGAATCCGTACGAGCAACGATAAAGAAATCGCAATCATTTTTGGCCTCGATGGCCGCGCGAAGTTTGTTTAGCTGTTCCTCTAAAGGGACAACCTGCTTTCCTTTCATATGACCACAGCGCTTGGGCCATACCTGGTCTTCCAAGAATATACCTGCGGCGTCAGCACGAATTAGGTCCTGCACGGTCCTGATAACATTAATGGCATTGCCGTAACCGGTATCTGCATCAACGATTACAGGTACGTCGACGACCGCACAAATGCGTTGCGCCGCATTGACAACCTCCGTTTGAGTGAGCAGTCCAAAATCAGGCTCGCCGAGTAGCGTCGCAGACAAGCTGTACCCGGTAACGAAAATAACCTCGAATCCGGCACGTTGGGCGATCTTAGCGCTCAATGCATCGTAAACGCCGGGCATGATAAGCTGACCCTTTTCCTCTAAAAACCGGTGTATAAGATTGGATTTTTCCATAGAAGATCGACGCCTCGACGGCTAACGGCCATTAAACCGGAGAGTTAGCCCGACCGGTAAAAACATCGACTCGACTATAAGGATGCGGACAGTCACTATCGCTTTGTTACAAAATGAACAACCTCTATCTTCTCGGGGGTCGGCTGAAGCCGCGCTGCATAATTGGCTCTAGTTTTGGCGAAGCGCGGAGACGTTTGGCCGGTTCGAGCCCGAGAATGTCAGTTCGATGAGGTGAGGTTTTATAAAACTGTGCACACCGCTAAGCCACGTCACGCTTAAAAAACTACGCCAATATGAAGGGAAGATCAATCAGGAAGGTAGAGAAGATTAAATCTCAAAAAGGTTCCATATGGGGCCGAATATCAATTTCGTGCGACCAACCGTTGGGCGGCTGAGCAAATGCAGCGAGGATACAACTTGCAATGGTGTCTGGAGCGATCGTGGTTTCAGCGCTCCTCTGTGGATCGCGCGCTCGGAGTTTCGGTGTGTCAATTTGCCCGTCGACTATGACATGAACGACGTGAATCCCCTGCGGGTGAAACTCGCGCGCAAGGGATTGGGCGAGCATACGCAAGCCGGCTTTGGCAATTGATAGTGGCGCGAATCCAGCGCGCCCCCGGAGGGCTGCAGTTGCCCCGGTAAAGGAAATGAAACCGCGCCCCGCCGTCAGCATATCAGGGATGACTGCTTGCGCGAGATGCACGGCTCCCAGAACACCGACCTCGAAAGATTGCCGAAAGACACCTGGATCCAGACCTAAAAATGGTCCGCGACCATAACCACCGGCGTTGTACGCAAGAACCGTTATCGAGCCGAGCTGCGCTTTAACGCTGGCTACGGCATCCGTGACGGTTTGACGATCCGTGACATCTGTCGGTACCACGAGAACAGAGACGCCGCTGGAGCGAAGTTCCCGGGCAACGGGTTCGCTGGATTCGGCGTGACGTGAAAGCAGCGCTATAGCTAAACCCTGGCGCGCGAAAGCACGGGCTAGCGAGGAGCCAAGGCCCGGTCCAACTCCAGCGATAACTGCCGTGTCCATACGTTAGGAATGCGCGACGGTGTTGATAAAGAGCTCGTCAAGGGTAAATTTTCTTCCGATCAAGCCTTGCTCTTGCGAGTATTGCATCAAGGTCTCAAGAGTCTTCCGATTTTCGCTGCCCAGGCCGTATATCCAAGGATCGCCGCCAAGAATTTCCTCTTGCTCTTCTAAAAAATGGCGAAACCACGCTAGGGGAACGATGCGAGGATTTTCCATCCGTTTGTATGCGACTCGTTTCGCTTCCTGAAAGGCCCGCATCAGATTAATCGGGACCCATGGGTGTTCGTCGACAACTTCTTGTCTAATCGCCGTCGTGTGCATGATCGGGAAAATTCCTGTGCGCTTAAAATAATCGATTTCGAGCTCACGGTAATTTGGAAACAGCCGGGTCACTCTGTTGTCCTTCTCCAGCATCGGCTGGATCAGTTCGGGGTGAATTAATGCATCGAGTTCGCCGTCAAGCAGCATCTTCTCAACGTTTTTGCCGGGCGATACCCGCTGGATGTTAAGATCAGCCGGCGGCGTCCATTCCACCTCTTCTTCATCCTGCTTAAACCACTGAAGACTACGATGCGGCACGTGATGCTCATGCTCTAAGATGCCACGGATCCATAAGTTTGCCGTTGCCTGGAAATTGCGTAACCCCACTCTACGACCGATGAGGTCCGTCGGTTTGCGAATGCCCTTAGATGCATTTAAGAATATAAAGCCGTGACGGAAACGCCGGTGGAGAAATACCGGGATGGCGGTGAAAGGCAACCGTGTGTACTTTGCCATTAAGTAATTCGACATGGAGAGTTCCGCGATATCAAATTCCCGATTGCGAATCATGCGCCAGTGGCGGACATCGGATGTCATATCTGTCAATACCGTGAGTTCGATGCCGTCTGGCTTGACGGTTCCTTCTTTCAGGGCACGGATGCTCTCATAGTCGCCGGTCGCCAAAGTCAGGTGGATTTTTTTGCTCATATGGCGTATCTAGCATGGTTAATAGGCTTTTCCAACGCACAGACAATGCGGAGTGATCGACTTATTTTTGAGTGAGAGATACATCGGTTTTTCGAGGAGGGACGATGACCAAGGCGACTCTTGTTCTGATTGAATTGTTGAGCCTGGCGCTGTGCTTCAACCCGGCAGCAGCACAACAGAAAGTGCGCATCAACTGGACGGCAGTCACCGGTGCCCAGAGCGGCATCTACGTAGCGTACGAGGAGGGACTATTTAAAAAGAACGGTCTCGATGTGGAACTCATTCACATCGCCTCCAGTTCACGCGGCATCCAGGCGATCCTAGCCGGAGAACTCGCTTTCTCGTCTCTGGATGGCCTCAACGCCGCTCAGGCCACTTTGAAAGGGGCCAATTTGGCGCTGGTTGCCGGGGCCACCAACCGCTTCGTCTTCTCGCTCATGGGTAAGCCGGAGATCAAACGCATCGCCGATCTGCGCGGGAAAAAAATCGGCATCACCCGAGTCGGCTCTTCAACACACACCGCGGCGCTCTACGCGCTCAGTCAAGGCGGTCTGAAGCCTTCGGACTATCAGATCCTTCCGCTGATGGAAGTGCCAAATATACTGACCGCTATGCTCGCGGGCCAGGTCGATGCCGGAGTCGTTTCACCACCCACCAACAGCCGGGCGCGGAAAGCCGGCTTTAATGAGCTCATGAATCTCGCCAAAGAGGGTCCTGAGTATGTCTCGGTTGCCCTCGGTACATCACGTGCCTACATCAAGGACCATGAAGATACCGTGCGGCGTGTGGTGCGGAGTTACGCTGAAGCGCTTCAACTCTTCAAGGCCAACAAGCAGGTGGGCATTCGGGTCCTGGCAAAATTCACTAAGCTCAAGGATCAGGACATTCTCGAAGACGCCTACAACCAGTTCCGCGAATATTTCGACCCCGTCCCTTATGTCAGTCGCAAGGGGCTGGAGGCAGTTTTGGCGGATGTAGCCGAAACGGACCCCGCAGCCAAGGCTCTAAAGCCGGACGACTTAATAGACATGCGCTTCGTTGCGGAGCTGGAAAAAGAGGGATTTTTTAAAAAAGCGCCCGGCAAATAAGCGCAAGCTGCGATCGCGCCTATTTGCGGACCTTCTTCGCGCGCCGTACGAAATAATCCCACATTGAGCCCAGCCGGTGGGGCGTATAGATTTGCTCGTATTTGACCACCGATTCTTCGTCACTAGTCCAGGAAGGATCGCCCGAAGCCGTCGCCAGCAATTGAATACGCGCCGCTTTTTCCAAAAAAATCGCGTACAGGGTGGCGACTTCGATACTTTCCCCCACCACCGTGGAGCCGTGGTTTTTCATCAACACGCCGCGGCACTTACCGAGACTTTTTGCGACTTCGACGCCCAGTTCAGGCGTTCTGATGAGCGCAGTCGTATAATCGAATAACGGCAGACCGTCATGGAAGATATTTCCCTCATGGCTGATCGGGCGAAGGGGTTGTCGCAGTGAGCCGAAGGCCGTGGCATAGGGCGGATGAGAGTGGACAACGCAATTCACGTCAGGCCGCGCCTTGAAGATTTCCGTGTGTATGAAAACCTCGGAGTGACGCTCGTACTTGCCGGCGACTTTTTTACCGTTCAGATCGACCTCAATAAGGTGCTGCGCACGAATCTCCTCAAATCCGAAACTGTGAGGTTTCATGAGAATTCGATTTTTTCCGGGAATCCGGACAGATACATGGCCCAGGATGTTATCCCAGTGGCCCTCATTCGCGAGAATGTTGCAAGAAAGAACTAGCTTCTTTTTTAACTCGTTGAGGCTCGACATGGTTGCTCCTTGTTTTGGCCTGATTATAGGGTTGTGAGCAGATTCTAGGCTTCGCTTCGCGCCCTGAGGCGAAATCGTTGAATCTTTCCAGTGACTGTCTTCGGCAGCTCCTCCACGAACTCAACCCAGCGGGGATACTTGTAAGGGGCGATTTTATTCTTGACGTGGGTTTGCAGCTCGACGCGCAATTTATCGCTGGGCTTGAACTCGCTTTTGAGCATTACAAAGGCCTTGGGCTTGAGGAGTCCATCGGCGTCGGTATCGCCGATAACTGCCGACTCAAGCACCGCCGGGTGCTCCATTAACGCGTTCTCGATTTCAATGGGGGAGACCCAGAGACCGCCGACTTTCATCATGTCGTCGGAGCGGCCGCAATACCAGTAGTAACCATTCTCGTCGCGATAATACGTGTCGCCGGTCTTGAGCCACTCGCCTTGCATCATGCGCTTGGTCTGCTCGTGCTTATTCCAATAATAGGGCGCCGTGGCATCGCCTCGGACCATTAGGTTGCCGACTTCGCCGACGGGTACCTCACGCCCCAGGTCGTCAACGATCTTCGCTTCAAACGCGGGCGTTACTTCGCCGCTGCTCCCTGCCTTGGCTCGGGTCGGACGATTGGCGAGAAAGTCGTGGGTCGCTTCCGTCGAGCCGACGACGTCAAGCAGTTCAATCCCTGTTCGCGCTTTCCACTGGTGGAAAAGCGCCGGCGGCAAAGGCTCACCGGAAGAGAGACAAATGCGCAGCGAGCTCAAGTCGTATTTCTTCTCAACCCGCAAGTAGCGAGCGAAAAGCGTCGGCACAGAATAAAAGAACGTCGGCTTGTATTTGTCAATAACTTGAAGGACTCTTTCCGGATCCGGTTTTTCTGGCCATAGCACCGTAGCGGCACCAAAGCGGAAGGGAAAATAGAGCGAGTTCCCCAGTCCGTAGGAAAAAAACATCTTTGAAGCCGAAAAACACAGATCGTTTTCGTTCATGCCGAGCACCGGTTTCGCGAACAGGTCGGTGATCGTGATCATATCGTGTTGGAGATGAACCGCCCCTTTTGGGCTTCCGGTACTGCCCGAGGTATAACACCAGAAGCAGACATCGTCCTTGGTCGTTTTCTCGACTTCGAGTTTGTCAGAGGCTTTGGTTATCAAATTGTCGTAAGAAAGCGCCTTACCCATAGGCGAGCCAACGACGATAATGTTCCTGAGAAATGGAGTGTTGTCCCAGACTTTCTCGATCTCGGGCAGAGTTGATTCATGCACGATGACCGCTTGTGCCCGGCTGTCGTTGATGAGGTACTCGTAGTCTTTAGCGAACATCCAGGGATTGGTTGGAACCGCGACGGCACCGATCTTGATAGTTCCGAAAAAACTATAGGCGAATTCGGGAGAATCGGGCAGGATCACCAGCACTCGGTCTTCTATCCGTATGCCAAGGTTTTTGAGTGCGTTGCCGGTGCGATTAACCTTTTCGAAAACTTCCTGATAGGTGATTTTTTGCTCTTGGTAGTAAATGGCAACTTTGCCGCCACGACCTTGGACAATGTTCTCGTCCACGAACGTCGTGGCGGCATTATAAACATCAGGAAGCTCGACTCTCATTGCTCGGAACGCTCGCAATTCATTTAGATCTACATACCATTGAAGTATGCTATTGAGACTTCCCCGGCGACCTATTCCCCGCCGATGATCTCAGATTGAGCCTCGGTCGCGATGACTACGGACTTAGAGTCGGTGTAATGTTCGATTGCTTCTTCGCCGTGCTCTTTGCCAAGGCCGCTCTGCTTCACTCCGCCGAACGGCAGCTCATCGTAAATAATCTGCGCCGAGTTGACCCATGTATAGCCGGCTTCAATCCTTTCAGCACCGGCCATAGCGCGATTGATATCACGAGTCCAGATGGACGAACCCAAGCCAAATATCGAATTATTCGCCTGCTCGATGGCTTGATCGAGGTTTTTTACCCGTACGATCGGTAAAGCCGGGCCGAAACATTCTTCTTGCACGAGTCGGGATGCCGGATCGACATCTGCGACGAGCGTTGGTTGAAGATAAAAACCCTTGTCGTATTCGCCGCCCTTGGGTCGCTCAGCGCCATAGAGAACTTTAGCGCCGCGTTTTACCGCATCTTCGACCTGCTCCTCGACTTCCTGGCGCTGCTCCTTCGTGTGCAAGGGGCCCATCAAGCTATCTTTGCTTAAGCCATTGCCGACGCGAATTTTTTTAACCTTTTCCACTAGCTTTCCTATGAAAACGTCGGCGATGTTGTCGAATAGATAAAGCCGTTTAACTGCCAAGCAGGCTTGCCCGCAATTGAAGAAGCGACCCACTGAGGCGGCGCTTACAGCACGATCGATGTCGGCGTCGTCACAGACAATCATTGGATCGCTGCCGCCCAGCTCTAATGTGACATGCTTAAAATCCTTGGAAGCGGCTTGCATAACGTGCCTGCCCGTATCGGTTGCGCCCGTGAAGCCGATTTTCCGTACCGTCGGGTTAACCAACAGCTCTTCTCCGACCACACTACCGCGGCCGGTTACGATATTGAGAACCCCTTTCGGGCCCCCGCCGTCTTGAATGGCCTTATCGATCAGCTCGCAGCAACGAATGTCGGTCAATGGAGTGGTCCCTGCAGGTTTTACGACTACGGTATTGCCAGCCAGCAGCGCCGGACCGAGTTTGTTGCCCATCAGCGAAACCGGAAAATTCCATGGTACGATGGCGCCGCAAACACCCAATGGTTTCCGCAGTACCAAACCATGACGTCCTTGGTCGAGGACGACCGCGCTGGTGCGCAGGCTTTTGGCCATACCTCCGTAATGATCCAAGGTATGCACGAAGCGGCGGATTTCCAGGAACGATTCGCGGATCGGCTTGCCTTGTTCACGAGTCAATAAGTTGGTGAGTTCCTTCTCCTCTTGTAAAATCAAACGGCCGGCGTGAAGCAGAACAGCGCCCCGCCTGGACGGAGCCATTTCGGACCATTTCTTTAAAGCGCCTTTGGCTACATCAATGGCTCGGCGGGCATCAGCGACGGTTCCCAGCGGAACCGTGTCCACAACTTCTCCCGTGGCAGGGTTGCGGACCGGGGTGGTCTCTTTGCTCTCCGAGTCCACATACTCACCCGCTATAAAAAGTTTTGCCATAAGCTCCTCCGTTTGATTCAGAACTTCAAAAACAATCATGTTCATAGGTGGTTGTCAAGATTTCCGCTCGAAGAAGTTTATTGATTGTCATTCCTGTTGACATGAGGTTTAACGGAGGTTACTTTTCTGAGTCCCCGCATCGAGATTGCTGGAACAGCAAAACGGTTTCTAACGCGTATCCGGGACGTCGCGTACTTTGGCAACGGGCATGGCGATCGAGCTGTGCCAGTTTCCCCTGTGAAGTCTCAGCATCGCAATCGCCGCGATCAGGACGTAGACCGATTTTTAAACATCGAGACACCTAATGATGAAATGGATAAAAAAAATAGTAATGTTTCTCGTTATCGCGCTTGTTGCGATGCAGTTTATTCCCGTCGAGCGGTCAAATCCATCAGACAGAAATCAGATTACCGCTCCGCCGGAAGTCAAGACTATTCTCCGGAGGGCCTGCTACGATTGTCACTCTAATGAGACGCGTTGGCCTTGGTATGCGCGGGTCGCCCCAATTTCGTTTTGGCTTTCGCATGATGTGAAAGAAGGTCGCAAGGAGGTTAATTTCTCTATCTGGGATCGCTATGACGAGCGGCGAAAGAATCGGAAACTCAAGGAAATCGTGAAAGAGGTGAAAGACGGTGACATGCCGCCTTGGTACTATGTTCCAGTGCATGCGGATGCTAAGCTCTCGCAGGGTGACGGCGAAGCTATTGTGAAATGGGCTAAGTAATCATAAGAACGGATTCTCTGTCTTTAGCCGTAGGCGACATCGAACCGCAGCGCTGAATCGGCTTAACTAATCATTTTAATTCGGATTGATCATCGGCTGCATGCCGCCGTTCTATTTTTTAGAAAGCAATAAGACATGGCCATAAACCGAATCATTGCTGTTCTCTTTGTCGCTCTTGTGATTCCTCAATCGGTCTATCCTCAGGGATCGCCGCAGCGCGTTGTCATTACCTACTCCAGTCGAAGCATCGCGTCGATTGATCTCTTTGTAGCTCAAGAGCGCGGCTTTTTCCGCGAAGAAGGTCTCGATCCGCAGCTCGTGCAAGTGCGCGCCACCGCCGCTATCGCCGCCATCGTTTCCGGCGAGGTAAGTGCGCTCGGTTCCATTGGCAGCGCCATTCGAGCCATTCCACGCGGCGCGCCCATCAAGGTTCTTGCGGTCAGTCTTCGGCGACCCGTATTCTGGCTCGCGACCAGACCGGAAATCAAAACCATTGCCGATCTCAAAGGAAAGGTCGTGGGTACGACAACTTTGGGAGGTAGCCAGCACACCGCTGGGATACGGATGCTGCGCCGTGCCGGTTTGAATCCGGATCGGGACGTAACCGTCGTTCTCGGCGGCGACGTGCCAACTCAGTTGCAGGCTATGGTTAATGGGTCAATTCAAGCCGGTATCCTTTCACCGCCCACCGTGATCGTTGCCCGCGATAAGTACAAGATGAATATTTTGGCCAGCGCTATGGATGAATTTACCAGCTTGCAAAATGGCATGGCGGTATCCGAAAAAGCTCTACGAGACCAACGGGACCTAGCGAAACGGATACTGCGCGCTCGAGCAAAGGGGAGCCGCTATTTTCAACAGGACGAGCGTGGCAGCAGCGAAGTTCTGGCGAGGTATCTGAACGTGGATTTTCAGACGGCTTTGGAAACGTACCGACTGTCACGAGCCGCATTTACGAAGGACGGAATCCCCACGGAAGATGAAATCAACGAATATCTCAAGGCCGATGCCCAGATCCTCGGCCTCCCGGCGCCGATGCCGGCGACGCGGGTCTTTGATTTTTCTCTGCAGCGCGAAGTCAATCGCGAGTTGGGGGTAAAATGACGCAAGAAACGCAAATGGCCGTGTTTGGCGGCGGTTGTTTTTGGTGCACCGAAGCCATTTTCGATGAACTCCAGGGGATTGTTTCGGTCATGCCTGGCTATGCCGGCGGGAGTGTGAAGAATCCCACGTACGAGAATGTCTGCAGCGGGGAAACGGGCCATGCGGAGGTGATCCGAATAGAATTTGACCCGATACAGATCGGCTTTAAGGATCTTCTGGCCGTGTTCTTTGCCACGCATGACCCGACAATGCTCAATCGTCAGGGTGCTGATGTAGGCACGCAGTACCGTTCGGTTGTTTTCTATGCGGACGAGGAGCAAAAACGCCAAGCCGAATCGTTTATCAAAGAACTAAACGACGAAAACACTTTTGGCAGGCCGGTGGTTACGACGCTGGAGCCGCTGAGCGAATTTTACCTGGCGGAAGACTACCATCGGAAATACTACGCCAATAATTCCTACCAACCTTACTGCCAGATCACGATTCCGCCCAAGTTAAACAAGTTGCACAAGCAGTTCAGCGAACTTCTGAAATCGCACGCCAGGGCGTAGTCGGGCGCACCGGGGGGGGAGAGGAAGCGATGTAGCCCTGCTACACCCATCCAAGCCAGAGCAGGGCTGCGGTTGCGGCCATTATGATCAATCCCAGCGGTACTCCAAGCCGCGCCCACTCAGTGCTTTTGATGTGTAGTGCATGGGCGGCGATGATGTTGGGAATATTGCCGGGGATCAGCATCCCCCCAGCGATCAACAAGCCCAGTAAAGCACTCTTGATTTGACTCTCAACCAGTGAAGGTCCGATTTCAGCGGCGGCGAGGGTGGCATTGTCAAGCACAGCGGAGATCATATTCACCCAGAACAGGGCCTGCGACGATAGTTTCGTTAAATAGGCATCGATCAGCGGCTTAAAGCCGGCACCAAGAAAAATCAGGGCCATCACAAATACATAAACCTTGAACGATCGGACGAATACTTCGGAGAGTTTTTCTTCGTGCGATTCGGCCGATAACGTTGCTTCCGTGTCAGCGGAGACCTGACGTACTAGAAAGATGCCGCCGATGCCTATGATCACTATGGCAGGAATGATGTAAGGCCCAAGAAGCTTAAATAAATAAGAAAATGTGGCGTGATAGGGCGTACCGCTGAGTTTCGACACAGCGATGGTCGAGAGCGGTTCTCCTAATGGCGTGAGCGCCGCACCAAGCCCGATCGCGAAGCAGGCTACGATGGTCAGATTAACTTCGGCATGCCGGTGCAGTGGCAGCACCGTGATGAATTCAACTAGAATGAGCGCGGCTATGATTGCTGAAATCACACTCGACAACAGTCCGAGTATAATGATCCCCGCGCAAACGAGGGCGGGCAACGGAACGGTGATCAGCACGCGGCGCATAGCATGGTCGATATTTTTTCGCAGATAATGAAACAGCACGCCAGCGATGAGCACGGCCAGCGTGATGTTGATCGGCGCGACGAGCCCCTCATGGACAACCTCGGAGCTCCAGGCGTCGGCAAGCGTCGCACTGAGCCCTCCCATGAGAAACAAAAACACCTCTAGATTGCCCTCAATCGTTTTGTTCAAAAACGGGCCGACAAGCACCACTAAAAAGATTAGGGAAAGTTCAACTACCATCGTAGGGCCGGCCATTATTATTGCTTGTATGACATCGCTTGTTTTAGGAAGCAATCGTATCACCGGTTGAAAATGGCGGTGCTATACGCGAGTTGGGATACGGGTTTAGTTTGGCAATATCGTGCCATGTTGGTAAGGTGGAAAAAAATTTTACCGGGGGGAACCTCCAATGATCCAAAATGCAATCTCCGGTCGCTTTATCGTAATCGCATTTTTCTTTGCTGCCGCGGTAAACGGGGGCTCCGTCTCTGCGCAAGAGATGAGCCTGCGCGCGGTTTACAACGCCATTA
>JBGPIK010000035.1:0-29035 GCA_041484845.1 Binatia bacterium
AATGGCCACGATCTGTTGGTCCGAGAGCGCAGAGAGGTTGGCCAAGGTGCGCTTGCGGACTCGGGGGCCCTCACGGAACGATTCGCGCAGCAGGTAAGCCGGGCGCGAATCCCGGTTCGGGACCACATCAATATGCATGGGTGCATTATGCCGCATAATACATGCAATGCCAACCGCTATACATGGCTACATTATGACATAACAAAATACACCCAACTGCCTGACCTGTCTTGCCTTTATTGCCCTTAGAGGATTAAAGTAAGAAGGAATTTCAGGTTAGACCGGTTGTGGAGCTTCTACAGTGTGTTCTGCGGCCGTGGCAGGGAGTGGTTTTGATCGGATGCACAAAGGCCTGACCAGTTAGATACCGGTCAGGCCTTTATCATTTTTGTGTTATGAAAAGAAACGAAAGCGGTCGAGCTCCTGAATCGAAGCCGGGTTCTTGTTCGACCTCGATCAGTCCCCTCCACCTCCGTCCCCACCTCCACCATCGCCGCCGTCCCCACTTTCCGTTCCCGCTTCGATCTCCTTAGCCACCATCGTCACGATGTTGTACTCCGCGCTCGCCGGATCGCCGACTTGGAGATCTGCAAGAAGAGCCGTGGCATCATTACGTTCAATTTTGGTGCTGGCATCCACGATCAGAGTCACCGAGACACCACCAGAATTGGTGATCGTAACGGTGCAGGGCCCCGGAATGAGAAGAGTGCATGACACTGTGTCTAGAGCAGTGATTATGCCCTCGATTTCTGCGTCATCCTCTTCGCTATCGGCCTCGATGCGGAATGCATCAAGTGTCGTGGGGTCATATTCCGCGTCGACCAACATGCCGACGGTGAGATCCGTGATCGTCGCAATTGCATCGTTGACTTCTATTACCGTATTCGCCGTTATGTTGAGCGTTATGTTCGCACCACCGCCCTTGGGGGCAATAGTAATCGTCGCGGGTGTCACGGGAGGACTTCCCGGATTCACGGCCACAATGGTTCCATTGACCTCGCTCTCTTCCGGACCGTCGGCTTGGATATCTAAGGCTTGCGTCCCTGAAGACGCCGATTTAGCCGACGGGCTCATAACATGAGACGTTACGGTGTCGAACAAGGTCAAGGACTTGAGCGACGAGATCTTCCCGTTTCGCACCATTCGGGTCTGTCCGCTGGTATTTAGCTTCTTCTTCGAAATCTGCACAGTCCCCGTGCCGGAACTCACCCCTGCGACACCGCCCTGAACCGTGCTGGCCGCAGGTCCTACAGCGCTGATTTGAATTGCGTTACTGGAGCTATCGGCAACAGCGTTAACCTGGTCACCCAGCACTAAGCCGGTCAGAGGCACTGATTTGTTGTTGCGGCGAATCTTAGTTTTACGCGTAACGTTCAAAGAGGTGAGCGTGCCGAGAGTGTCTTTTAACGTTACCGTGCGTGCTGTTGCGTCGATCGTGTATACCGTGCCGCTTAGCTTGATCGACCCCGCCGCCTCGATTTGCGTCGCTGGCATGTCGAAGCCAACCAGGAGAATCAACGCCCCGATAATCCTTGCTTTGCTCAACATCGAATATTCTCCTTCCGTGAAATTAAGTCGAAACTTGAGGCCTGTCAAAACACCAATAGGCGGTCAGCCAGGCCTCTAAATGGTACGTGAGTTTGTGGTCGGCTTCGGAATAAGCAATACAAGTGCCGATCATTACCTGAAGCAAGAGACCTCACGTCCAGCAGAGCATAAGACGTGTCATTCTCAGTCAAAACAGACCTGCTGTTGGGTTCAAAGCGTCACACCAAATCAGCGTCAGCGTAATTTCGGTAGCAACAACGACACACGAACGTCTGACTCGGCGAGTTTTTCGTTAGCAAAAGTTCTTTTTTGTTTGCAAGGACCTTAGGCTCCCGTCCAGTATCAGCTGAAGTTAGACTGCAGGGAAAAGGAGGCACTATAGTAGGGAAAAGGAGACATTCTCGTTTTCGAATCATCGAGCAACATGTTGCCTCGGGCTTCACTTCCCCCCATACCGCTTCGCCATTTCATTAAAGAAGCCTTCCTTCTCCAGTTCCTGAAGGAAGCTCAGATCGACAAACTGCTCGGGTTTGGCGTTTTTCGCTTGCGGTATTTGCGGCGCGAGCATATCCAGCAGAAACTGAATGCCTTTGAGCGTAGGATACGGTTTCTTCGGAATCGTCTTGATATAGATCTGGTATGCGTTTTCGAGAAACTCAGGATCATTGTTGCGCATGAATTTCGCAAAGACTTTCTGGGCCTCCTTCTTGTTGGCGTAAATGAAATGGATGCCCTCGACGTACCCTTTCACCGCAGCTTTCACGATCTCCCGATTGCTCTGAATGAAGCTGCGTGAGGTGGCAAGCCCGTTCCCTTGAACCTCAACGCCCAGATCGCCAATCTGGAGGAGCTCGGTCAAACCCGCTTTTCTAGCCAAAGGCGCTGCCGAAGAGTTGAAGAATGAGGCATCGATTTTTCCTGAAACCAGAGCAGCGACGCGCTCCGGATCAAGACCAGAGGATATGAGGGCTACGTCCCTGTTGGGCTCAAGCTTTAAATGTTTAAGAAGGATGCTCGACGCAAAGTGGGTGGCCGATCCGAAACCGGTTATACCGATTTTTTTTCCTTTGAGCTGCTCCAGCTTGGTGATGCCGGGGCGGACGAACACGAAGAAATCATACTTGGTTTGCACCGCCGCGATCAGCGCCAGGTTATAGCCTTGCAAACCGGCTTGCACGACCGTGCCGATGTTCACGATCGGCGGGTCGCCGGCAGCCAATGCCTGAGTCGCTAGCTGTCCTCCGCGGAGCAGGATGGGTTCGACGTCCAGGCCATATTTTCTGAACAGTCCTTCCTCTTCGGCCACCCAAATATGGCTCTGCGTGGTGCTAAGGGACGGATAGCCGATCCTGATTTTTTTTGTCTCCTGCGCGACTCCTCTAGTCGTGGCAGTTAACAGGAGAAAGAGACAAATCGGAATCAGCTTGATTGCCATCATGCGCTTTCGTCCCGCTTCACTTGGACGGATACCGCTTCGCCATTTCATTAAAGAAGCCTTCCTTCTCCAGTTCCTGAAGGAAGCTCAGATCGACAAACTGCTCGGGCCTGGCGTTTTTCGCCTGCGGCATCGTCGGCGCAAGCTGGTCGAGTAGAAACTGCAATCCCTTAAGCGTCGGATACGGTTTTTTCGGCGTCGTCTTCACGTAGGCCTGATAAGAGCCTTCCAGAACTTCGGGATCGTCGGTGCGCATGTATTTGGCGAATGTCTTTTGCGCAGCCGCTTTGTTGTGAAAAATGAAATGGATCGCCTCGACGTATCCCTTCAACGCAGCTTTGACGGTCTCTCTATTGCCTTTGATATAACTGCGAGTCGAGGCCAGACCATTGCCCTGGACTTCGACACCGAGATCAGGAAGATAAACTAACTCATTAAACCCCATTCTCCTGGCCACCGGAACGGTCGACGAGTTGAATACGGAGGCGTCAATTTTTCCTGCCGTCAACGCCGCGACGCGCTCGGCGTCCGGCCCTCCCGGCACCAGCGTCATATCTTTGTTAGGATCGAGGTTCAGTTGCTTGGCAACAATCAGAGCCGCAAAGTGCGTTGCGGCCCCGTAACCGCTGATGCCGAGTCTTTTTCCCCTGAGTTGTTCCAGCCGCGTTATGCCGGAGCGGCCAAAGATGGTTGAATCATAGTAACTCTCGACCCCCGCAAGCAGCGCAAGGTTGAATCCTGACAAATTGGCTTGCACCACCTGGCCGATGCTCATGATCGGCGGATCGCCGGCCGCTAAGGCCTGAATCGCAAGCTGTCCGCCGCGAAGAAAAATCGGCTCTGCGTCAAGGCCGTACTTCTTAAAGAAACCTTCCTCTTTGGCGACCCAAATGTGGCTTTGTCGAAAGCCCAACGACGGATAGCCAATGCGGACCTTCTTGAGTTCTTGACCGAAGGCCAAAGTATTGAGGATCGCGAACAGAAGGGCGCAACTCGCTACGTAGACACCCCTCTGCCCAAACCGTTTTCGCCTGTACCCTGACATCATCATCTCCTTCACGAATATTTATTGTTTTCTCTTGGACCTCGCGACGCGTCGCGCTTACTTTATTTTGTAACCCAACTCTCTCGCCACCTCTTTAGCCAGACTGTCATCTGCGACATCGTCAAAGAGGACTGTTTTATCGGCGAAGCGCGCCTGAGACTTGACGGATTTCACCAGATTGCCCATGGCTTCCGTAGTCGGAATACCGTCCACGCTTAAGCTCGTGATGTACACGTCGTAGGTCGCGGAAGCAATCACGCGGTCCATTTTCAGAGTTTGGGTCATAAGCTCGACGGTTTTCTCTTTGGATTTGCGGATCGCATCCTTGGCAAGCTGCAGCGCTCGAATCGTTTTTTTGACTTCACTCGGTTTACTTTTGATCGTCTTTACGAGTGACGTGAGACCACCGCCCGGCATCTCCACTTGCGAGCCAATATCGAGAACTCTATGGAACCCCTTCTTTTCCGCGAAAAACAGCGCAGGAGGATTCAACGACGCCGCATCGACAAAGCCCGCCTCCAAGGATCGCGGCAGTTCTGCGGTCGGTACTGAAAATATGTGATAGTCTTTTGGGTTAGCGCCGACTTTCTCCAGAGCGACCATCAGGGCGATATGATTCGTCCCGCCGAGTCCCCCCGTAATGCCGATTTTTTTGCCTTTCAAATCCTGCAGTGCTTTGAATTGCGGCGATGTCATTACCCAATACGAGACGCGGCTGGAAGAGAACCAAACCGCCCGCAAGGGCAGCCCGCTCAGTGTCGCTGCCACCGAACCCGGCCCGACGCCCGCGATGTAATTGATTTCTCCGGCGGCAATCGCAGGATTGGAAATCGCCGGATTCATCATAACGACCTCGACCTGCAAGCCTTGCTCGCGGAATAATCCCCACTCGCGCGCGGCGACGAGCGGAAGCGCCGTCAAACTCAAAGCCGAGTTGGCAATCCTAATTTTCGTCAGCGCGTCTTGAGCGTTGCTCGAGGAATTAAAAACGAATGGAAGAAAGAGGGCTTGGGCAAGAAAAAAATATCTACAGAGGAGCCGCGATGTTGTGTTCGCCATGTTTGGTCCTTGCGACGGCAATATAAATCATTAGGTTGCCTATAATACCTAATCCGCTGCCTTGATCCGCAAGAGAACACAGGCATCAGGCGCCGGTAAACTTTGTCTCATTCTTCTTCGCCGAGCATCGTCCCCCGGCAACGTCGCGCGCCGCAGAAGCAGGCGTGCTCGTGCTTCGCCACCGCAGTATGCGGCTCGCCAAGTTGCAAATTGTAATCATAGCTGAGCTCCTCACCGGGTCGGATAAACCGGCCGGCCTCGATGAAAATGCGGTCCTTGTCGTCGGCAATCTCGCAGTTGGGCGCGCACGAGTGGTTGATCCAGCGCGCCGAGTTACCGCGTCGAGTGGCATCGATCACGATTTCATCGTTGACCGTGAAAAGCATGGTGTGCGGCGAGTTGGCGTGTAACTCATTATAGCGCTCGTCCGCTTCTTCATGGGAAATGCGCTCGCCCTTGTATTCGATGATGCGAGTGCCTTTGGGAATCGCCGCCAGCGCGAACACGCCCCTTCCATGAATTGACGATCGACGCACGATAAAACGTCTTCGCGTTGTTTTTGCTGTTTGTGCCATGACTAAGAATGAACCTTTTAAACCCTAATCCGACGCTCTTTCGGACCAGCGAGGGCCGTGAGCCCTACAACCGTGGGCAATGGGACAGTGCCTTGAGGGGCCCCCCCCCGCAAGCCACCTGGGGTGATATTCCAGACGGCCGGGGCCTTCACGCAACCTCTACGCTCAAGTGCCCACGGCTTCCGGTCTCACGCCCCTCGCTGACCGGTGATACTCCGTGAGAATTTCGTCGGATTACGGTTAACTCTAACCTGAACACCGAAAGTTACAAGCCCAAGAGCGTGGAGTAGTGGAGTAATGGAGTGATGCGTTTGAAACCAACACTCGCAGACTCTATCACACTCCGCGCGGCTCAGCCGTATCACGTTGAGAGTTTGTCAATACCCCGTAAAACCATAATCGTGAGCGGCGGCTTCGGCCGAAACATAGCCGCGGCGCACGTCGCGCTCGATGAGATCGCGCGGGCGCTCTGACGGCGGTCCATACCCCCCGCCTCCGCCTGTTTCGACGATAATCGCGGCGCCCACTTCAAGCGGATAAGCTTTGCTCTTATAAATAATTTCTTTCTCACCGGACTTCTTCACCACGGTAATCTGCCCGGAACGGGCGGCCTTGCCGCCCTGGACCCCCCACGGCGGGCACTTGACGCGGTCGAATTGGGCCTGCAGATCGCATGGGCCGAGAATCTGATATTTTTTCCGGAAGCCCAGACCGCCGCGAAATTTTCCGGCGCCCGCGGAATCCTCGCGCAGGGAAAATTCCTCAACCCGGTAAGGATACATGGATTCCTGCAGCTCCACCGGAATGATCCGCGTATCGCCGTGCGCCATGGTGCGGAACGGTCCCGCGCCGTCGTGCGTCGCGCAAGCGCCCCACCCTCCGTGGCCGCTATCGTGACAGTCGAACAGCGCGCCGGTCTCGGCGCGCTTGCCGCGAAAGCGAACGCCGGAGAAGGTGCCGAAGTGAGCGCCGGTGACGCGCTCGGGTAAGGCATTTTCAAGCGCTTTGATAATCGCGTCGATGACTGTTGGAAATACCTGGGAGTAGTTGCCCATCGGCGCCGTCGGATGTGCGCTCAAGATTTTCCCCGCCTGCAGGATAAGTTTTAACGGCCGAAAGGTGCCTTCGTTCGCCATTTCGTTGGTGGCAACCAGATACTTAAAGGCAACCCGCGCTGTGGTGCGCCCGCCGCCATAATAGCCGGAGTTGATGCAGCCCTTAACCTGATCCGACATCCCGCTATAGTCCACTGTCATTTGATCGCCCGCAACGATGACTTTGACGCGAATCGGAATGGGCTCGTCCGTTTCGCCGTCATTGTCAAAAAACGTCTCGTACGCATACACGCCATCGGCAATGGCGCGAATCTGAGCGCGCGCCGCTGCTTCGCTTTGATTGAGAATGGTTTTCACCGCGCGTAAAAATTTCTCGACGCCGTACTTATCGGTAAGCGCCTGGGTGAGATCGCGTCCGAGCACGCATCCGGCATGCTGCGCCGCGATGTCTCCCAACAGCTCCACGGGGAAACGCGTGTTGTTCTCGATGATGCGATAGATTTCTTCAATCGGTTTGCCCGCGGACCAGAGTTTAATCGACCGGAGCTGCAAGCCTTCCATGAAGATATCGCTGGAGCGCGGCGTTACGCCCCCGATATCGATCCAATGAACGTTGATGGCGAAAAACCCGATCAAAGTCGCGCGCTGCGGACCGGCATAGATCGGCGTGTACATCACGGTGTTGTTGAGATGTTGTCCCTGGATCGCGGCGTGATTGCACAAGACGACATCGCCTTGACGGAGGCGCTCCGCGCCGTAAATCGAGAGACCGTCGCGCACCGCCATGCCCACCGAATCGGCGACGAATACGGGCATGCCGCCCGTGCACTGAGCAATCAACTCACCATCGGGATTCGTGAGACCGACCGCGAAATCTTTATATTCATAAACGTACGGGCTGAAAGCCGTGCGCGTGATGTTGGCATCGATCTGGTCGGTGATCGAGACGATGCCGTGGCGGATGACTTCGAGGGTGATGGGATCGATGAACTGATCTTTAGTATCAGCCTGCGGTGCTAAATTTATATCCATGTTAGTGTTCGACGTTCTACGGTACAAGCCAATGCAACCTGACTCATTCCTCCGTTAACTTGAACACGCTTCTCAGCGAGGAGCGCAGTCAATCCTGATCTCATGCAAAGCGCCGATTTCGAAGCGGTCGCCCGGCCAGACGACGGTCGTCGAGCCGTACTCCTCGATCACGGCCGGACCCAGCGCACTAAAGCCCGGCTCCAGCGCGTCTCGGTTAAAAATTTGGGCATCGATCCAACCGCCGGCATTGCCGATAAAAATCCGGCGTACTTGCACCGGCTGCGCTTTCACCGCCGCGCGCGGCAAACGCGCGATATCGGGCTGCTTGAGCCGCGCGAACGCGGAAAGGTGAAGCGCCTGGAATTCTGCCGGCGCTTTCGAGTCGGCATGGCCGTAGCGGCGCCTGTAATCCCGTTCAAAGGCGGCGCGGATCGTATCCGTCTCCTTCAGTCCCGACACAGGCACTTTGATATTGTGCCTTTGCCCGCGGTAGCGCATCTCGGCATGACGCTCAAAGAAAACGTCGCTGGCGCCAAACTCTGCGCTAAGCGCTCTGGCGGCTTCCTCTTCCATCGCGCCAAAGACTTCCGCCATCGCCGGCACCGACTTCTCGTCCAGTAAGCCCACGAACGTCTTCGATGTATCTATGCGTGCGTCCGCCAGCAGCATACCGATGGCCGAAAAATTGCCGGGCTCCGGAGGAATTACAACCGTCGGAATCGACAGCTCGTGCGCCAGCGCGCAACAGTGGAGCGGACCGCCACCACCGTAGCTGAAGAGCAAAAAATCGCGCGGGTCTAATCCATGTTCAACCGAAACGCGCCGGATCGCGCCGGCCATGATGACGGTGGCGATGGAGATGATGCCGTCGGCCATCTTGACCATGCCGCTCTCCCCAGCGTAACCGAGCGGCTCGGCAATGCGCCGCTCGATCGCGCGTTTTGCCGCGTTGACATTGAGCTTCATTTCGCCGCCTAAAAAGTGGTCGGCATTGAGGCGTCCGAGGACCAAGTTCGCATCGGTAACCGTCGGCTCCAAACCACCTCGGCCGTAGGCGACCGGACCCGGCGTAGAGCCGGCGCTCTGCGGTCCAACGTGCACGCGCTTTTGCGAATCGAGCCACGCGATGGAGCCGCCACCGGAACCCACCTCGGCGATATCGATGACAGCCGACTTGATCGGAAATCCCTTAACATAACCGTTCGCGTAGTAAACCGAATTCACCGTAAAGCGGCCATTCTCGACCAGAGCGCATTTTGCCGTCGTGCCGCCCATGTCGAAGGCCACGACGTTTTTGACACCGAGCTTTTCGGCGTAGGCACTCGCGCCGATACAACCGCCAATGGGTCCGGATTCGACCAGACCGATGGGCTGGCGACAGGTTCGCTCGGTAGACAACAGCCCGCCATTGGAACCCATCATAAACAGCGATCCACCGAAGCCCTGTTGCTTAAGATCATCGTCCAAGCGCCGAATATAGGTGCTAACCCGCGGCCCGACGTAAGCGTTGGCCGCGACGGTTGAGCAGCGCTCGTACTCATACCACTCGCGTGTAAGATCGGTGCTGAAAGTGACGTAGACGTCGGGCAAAAGTTTTTTCAGCTTTTCGGCGGCTGCTTCTTCATGGGCCGGGTTGATGTAGGAGTTCATGAAAAAGATCGCTACCGACTCAACGCCAAGTTTTTTGATCTCGCCCGCCAGTTTTTCCAGCGCAGGGATATCGAGCGCCGTCACCACCTCTCCTTTGCTTCCCATACGCTCAGGAACTTCGAGACGCAGTTCGCGCGGAATCAGCGGTTCGTCGCGTTGGTAGTGCAGGTCGAATGGATCGGGCCGATTGCCGCGCGCGATTTCCAAGATGTCGCGAAAACCCTGGCTTGTTACTAACGCGGCCTTCGAGCCTTTGCGCTCGATCAAGGAATTGATGACCAGCGTGGTGCCGTGATTGACCAGCGATGCCTCGGCGGGCTTGATCGTGGCTTTTTTGAAACAATCGAGAATGCCATCGACGAGGTTTTCGTACGTCGTCGGGCTCTTGGCGTAAAGAACCTTTTGGCTTTCGTGATCGAAGGCAACTAAATCAGTAAACGTGCCGCCGATATCGACGGCGATGGCGTAGGACATCTAATGCTCCTGTTCAAGGTTCAAGGTTCCAAGTTCCAGGTTTTGAGATCTGTCTTGAACCTGAAACCTTGAACGTTATTCGCGCCGCGCGTTTCCTCTGGCATCGATGACCACGCCATAATCGTCTCGCGCACTTTCGGGCGAAACGAAGCCGCGACTGACGTCGCGCTCCACCAGCTCCACCGGCCGTTTTTTCGGCGGGCCGTAGCCCCCACCACCACCAGTGGACATGCGCACGCGATCGCCGGCCTGCAATGGACAGTTTTCGACCTTGTAAATGAGCTCGGGTTCCTGTTTCCCGTTCTTGAAGATCAAAACCTGGCCCGACTTTGCCGCTTTTCCGCCTTGCACGCCCCAAGGCGGGCAGCCGATGCGGTCGAAGTTCGCCCACAGTTCGCACGGCGCCAGTAAAATATATTGCTTATCGAATCCCAAACCGCCGCGCCATTCACCGGGACCGCCCGAATCTTGGCGCAAACAAAATTCTTCGACCCGGTATGGGTACATCGATTCCTGCAACTCGATGGGAATGAGCCGTGTGTCGCCATGAGCCATCGTCCGGAAGGGTCCCGCGCCGTCATGCGTCGCGCATGCGCCCCATCCGCCGTGGCCGCTGTCATTCGCTTTAAACAGCGCGCCGGTATCGGTGCGTTTGCCGGAAAAACTCAATGATGAAAAAGTCCCGAAATGAGCCCCGGTCACGCGCCGGGGCAATGCCGGCTCCAATGCTTTGATGATGCAGTCGATAACCGTCGGAAACGGAATGCTGTACAGCCCCATCGCCGCGGTTGGCTCAGCGCTCAACAATTTGCCTTGCGGCAGAATCATTTTGAGCGGCCGGAACGTGCCCTCATTGGCGGGCTCGTCCGTGGCAATCAAATACTTGAAGGCCACTCGCGCCGTGGTGCGCCCGCCGCCATAATAGCCGGAGTTGATGCAGCCGCGCACCTGCGGCGACATCTCTGAATAATCGATGGTCATTTCATCGCCGGCGACGACGACTTTCACTTTGATCGGGATCTTTTCATCGCGCACCCCGTCGTTGTCCAAAAACGCTTCGTGTTGATAAACGCCATCGGGAATCGCGCGAATCTTTTCCCGCGTCGCCGCTTCGCACTGATCGAGAATGGTTTCGAGCGCGCCGAAAAACACCCCAGTGCCGTACTTATCGGCCATCGCTTGCGTGAGATCGCGCCCCAAGAGGCAACCACCGAGCTGCGCCTCGATGTCGCCGAGCAATTCTTGCGGGAATCGCGTATTGTTCTCGATAACGCGGTACACCTCTTCGATGGGCTCGCCCTTGGACCAGATTTTGATCGAGCGCAGCTGCAGCCCTTCCATGAAAATATCGGTGGACGAATAAGAGACCGAGCCGATGGCCGACCCGCCGATGTCGATCCAGTGGCAATTGACCGCAAAATAACCGATCAAATCATCGCCCTTGGGACCGGCGAAAACCGGCGTATACATGACCGTGTTGTTGAGATGCTGGCCCTGCACCGCGGCGTGATTGCACACCACGACGTCGCCCTTGTGGAAATGGTCGCGGCCGTAAACTTCCAATCCATCGCGCACCGCCATGCCGACCGAGTCGGCGACGAAGACCGGCATACCGCCCGTGCACTGCGCCAGCAGTTGCGCATCGACGCCGACGAACCCAACCGCGTAATCCTTGTATTCATAGATGTAAGGACTGAACGCGGTGCGGGTCATATTGGCGTCGATCTGGTCGCAGATGGAAATAATGCCGTGTCGAATCACTTCGAGTGTGATCGGATCGAGCAAACCAGGCCCAGGTTGGGCCGCGGCGATCATTCTTTTGCTTTCAGGTATAGACATACGCGTTGGTTCTGTGTCTCAGAGCCGGCCGACTCTAAGAGATTTATCGCTTTTAGCAACTTCAATGATAATGATCAATTTTTCGGAAGCTTAAGCGATAAGAGAAAGACTAACAAGAGCTATGCTCAATGTTTGCAGGCTGATCCTTTTCGGAGCTGAAGCACGCGATAAAAGCGAAATACAGAAGAAAACCGGCATTGTTCCAACCGGCGGAGCAAGCCGGCCTCGTGAGACCGGAACTAGGCGGGGTATGTTTATCCTGGCCGTCTGGTATAATAAACAATATTGCAGCTACTGGCAGCCTAAAGTCCAATAGAATACGCTCGGTAGAATCTTGCCGCATATCAGAGAGGCGATTGTCTCAGGGAGCCACCCGTTTGTGCTTTTTGCCCCAGAAACCGGCCACGGAATGACGCTTGCCCCGGACGGTGACACCATCCGTCTATAGTGCGGTGCCACAGAGACCTGCGTTGCCATGGCCACCGGCAGCGTACGGGCCATTCTCGAGCGGCTGGATGAGCTTAGGAGGATCAAGGATGGAACCGGCGGATAGGCTAGGGTTCGAAAGGCGATCACACCACGCGGTCATTTCCGATATTCCATGCGCGGTGATATAATGAGCACCGGCAGTGAGAGCGGCTCGAGTAGGCGATGTTTCCGGCGTTACAGCGGCGAGATTGATCATCTCAAAGCAGTCGACGTCGAGAACTATGTTTGTTGTCGTAACTATCATGGGACCAAGGAGATAGGGCCATGATTCAGCAGACTCCCGAAACCGACAAGTTCAAGCACCAACTGCGTGATTCGCTGCAGCGCGAGACACAGAATTCCCGCGCCATCAAGATTGCCAGACATGCCAACGTTTACACTTGTGGCGATCAAGACGACACGGTTTACTTCATCGAGGGCGGTCAGATTAAACTCCTCATGGTCTCCTCCGAAGGCAAAGAGTGCCTCTTGGCCATCCATGGAGCCGGAGATATTTTTGGTGAGCTCTGTTTGTCCGGGCAAGGCGCACGTTTGGAAACAGCCACTGCGATGAGAGATACGATAGTCAAGCAAATACCATCTAGCCAATTCTTCGCGCGCTTGACCCGCGACTCGCTTTTCGAGGGCTTCGTGCGCTACTTGGCCGTGCGGGTCGCCGATCAGCAGCAGGTCATTGCCAATCTGGTGACGGTGGACAGCGAACAACGGTTGGGCCAGACGCTATTACAGCTCGCTCGCACAATGGGCAAGAAGGACCCGCGCAGCATTCGCATCGAAGTGAAGATTTCGCACGAGGAGCTGTCCGAGATGGTGGGAACGACGCGTCCCCGGATCAGTTTGTTTATGCAACGGTTTCACAATCTTGGACTGATTGAAACGAATCGAGATCGCTTTCTCATCATCAAAGAAACCAAACTCACTGCTTATCTCACTCAGATCGCCTAGAGCGCGTGTCGGTGAGCCGGATAAGACAAGGACTTTTGCAATTTGGTTCAATATTGAACAATCGCCGTTTCCCAATCGGCTTACGATTGGCTAGCATGGAAATTATAGATTGCACGCGTGGTCCCGGAATCCACACCTAACAGAAAAGTAATCCGGCAAATCTGGCGCAACGATTACTTTCACAGGATCTTAACGTATCGCTGCAAACCACCGAGACAGCCATCGCTCGCGGGTAAAACATTCGCCAGCTTTGTTGTTTGTGCAATTCAGAAAAAGACGTTGAAGAGAGAAGAATTTCATTAAGGGACCGAGGCGCATCATGGGACTAGCTAGGGTGTGCTTGCCGGGCACAAATCAGGTGATGTGAGCTTCTCAAATCTCGCCTCGTGGCACGCCGCCGAGAATTCACCTTATAAGATCGCCTGATAATTGACGGGAAGGAGAATCGAATGACACTGCGCGTCGGAAACAAAATTGTGTATCCGTATCAAGGGCCGTGTCTCATTGGCGCGGTAGTCAGCAAAATGATCGGTGGTATTCCGACAAGCTGCTATCGATTAGCTCCTCTGGACAACAGCGGCGGCGTATTATTCGTGCCGGTAGAGAAAATCAGCGGCCTGGGTATTCGGCAGTTGATGGAAAGGTCGGAGATCCCGAAGCTGCTTAGCCACTTAAAACAAGCAGCCACAGCAGCCCGGAACGGGAAGGAGCGTGCCACTGCCAACATGAAATTGTTAAGCTCCGGATCGGCCTTTGACTTGGCTCAGCTCATTCAATCGCTCACCCAGTTAAACGAGATCAGGGCGCTATTGCCGTGCGACCGCCAGGCGCTGGATAAGGCGAGAAGGATGTTGATTTGCGAGATCTCTGAAGTAATGGGAGAGACAAAACGTGCGGCCGAAGAAGAAGTGGACGGGGCTCTCAACGTGCGAAATGAGGCGTGAAGCAGGCGGTCGTGAAAAAGGAATTCGGGTGGCAGTCAACGATCCGTGATGCGATTCTTAGCAGTGCATTGCGATCGGTAGAAGAGCGCAAACTATGTTAACCAAAATGATAAGCGAGCGTGCATCGCTCAATGAATCAACGTCTAAACTACGGTTTAAAAAATTCCGGATTGTTCTCATTAAACCCTCCAAGTACGACGACCACGGTTATGTGATTCGCTTTTGGAAAGGCGTGCTCCCGAGCAACACGCTCAACGTCTTGCACGGTCTAACCGAAGAGGTGAAAAGCAGCGGTGTGTTCGGCAACCTTAAAATAGAGATCGTCACCTTTGATGAGACGGCAGAAAAACTGCCGGTAAAAAAAATTATCCGCTGGAGCCGGCGCCGCTCTAGCAAACTCATTGTGGGGCTGGTGGGAGTCCAAACCAACCAGTTTCCACGGGCCTTCAATCTGGCTCGGCAGTTCCGCGCCGCGGGGATCGATGTGATCATGGGCGGATTCCATACCAGCGGCACCATCAATATGCTAGGTGAGGAGGAACCGGACATCCAGGCTTTGGTTAAAGAATCCATTTCGGTCGTTTCCGGTGAAGTCGAGGAAAACTGGGCGGAGATCCTGGCGGATGCGCTCCAGGGCCGATTAAAGCCCATTTATTCATTCGCCCAAGACCTGCAAAACCTCGTCGATATCGGCGATGCGCCGCTTCCGCGAATCAGTCCCAAGACCATGCGCCATTTTGCCAAACCCTCATTCGGCACCGCAGACACCTCCCGTGGGTGTCCTTTCGCATGCTCCTTTTGCACCATCATAAACGTCCAGGGCCGTAAAATGCGCGAGCGCAGCCCTGAGAGTATCGCTCAAATGCTGCGCAGGAACTATCACGAACACGGAGTTTCCTTCTACTTCTTTACGGACGACAACTTTGCCCGCAAAAAACTCTGGCGTGAGACCTTCGAAGAAATCATTAAGCTAAGGAAAGACGGCATCAAAATTTCTTTCATGATGCAGGTAGACTTGGCGCGCAAACCGGACGATTTTGTGCGGCTTGCAGCCGAAGCGGGTTGCACCCAGGTGTTTATCGGCATGGAGAGCGTGAACCCCCAGAATCTCAAGGCCGAAGGCAAAGGGCAAAATCACGTCGAAGAGTACCAGAAAATTATCGCCGAGTGGCATGACGCCGGCATCGTCGTCCATACCGGGTACATTATTGGACTGCCCTTTGACACCAAAGAGCAAGTGCCGCAGGACATCCGCTACCTTATGGATGTGATCCAGCCTGATCAGTCCTCTTTCTTTATGCTGACCCCCCTCCCCGGCTCCCACGATCACCGCGAGATGAAAAAGCGCGGCGAGTGGATGGATCCCGATTTCAACAAGCGCGACTCTTTCCATGCGACCGTTGAGCATCCCCATATGACGGCGGAGGAATGGACCGAAGCCTACCAGGACGCATGGAAAACTTTCTACAGCAAGGAGAACATGATCAAGATCCTGTCGCGCTGGAACCATCACCCGAGGAATTATTGGAACCTCATGACGATCTTTTTCTGGTACAAAAACGCCGCGCTCATCGAAAGGGAACACCCGATGATCGCCGGTTTCTTTAGATTGAAGGACCGGCTATCGCGCCGGCCCGGCTTCGCCATCGATCCCCTGCCGATCCATTTCTGGAAGCGCGCTAAAGAAGTCATCCATCTCTTCATCTCATGGGCCAAATTTCTAAAAGAGATGGAAGAAGTATGGCTGCAAACGCGCAAGAAGAGCGAACAGGAAGAGAAATGGCTTGAGGAGGCGCAGCGAATTCAGGGCGAGATTTGGCAGGCTCTCAAAGTCGCGGAATGGCAAAAGGCTTATAGCAACGCCAAAGCGAACCTTCCCGCTAGGGCTAAAGCGCTGTTGGACCCTTTCGAAGAGTTGGCTTCAAAGATACTGTTCACGCCAAAAGATCTAAACATCTTCCTGCGGCAATGGGAGGGCCTGCAATCCAGATTGCAGCAAGTACGGCTTTATCTTAGCCGCGACGGCGAGCCTGTCCGCGGCTGGCTCGATGAGATGCTTCGTATTCACAGGAGCATCCGGCTGGGGAGCAGGATACAGGAATGGCAGGAGGCTTACTCGGGACTACGACACAGCCTGCCGGCAAAATACCGGCTTATTCATGCCAAGTTCGACGCTTTGAGCAATCGCGCCCTCTACTCGCGTGAACCGCTCGACCGCTTCTGGAACAACACCATGGAACAATTGAGAGCGATGAGAATATGGAACATCGATCCCGGGAAACTCACCGTCAGCCTGATCAAGGATTTCTTTCTTACTACGTCGTTTGTCTTCACCTTCCGCGCCGGCTCGCGGGTTAAGTAACTGTCCGCGAGCCGCCGGTAATTGTTTTGTAAATCGGCGCCGAGTTAACCCATGTCTACGCGACCCGGTACGGATCGAGACTTATCTCCTCGAAAATGCCTGAAGGGTTAAAACAGCGCGTGAATCGCAGACAAGCAGTCCGTGGTAGCGGACGACTTTCCGTCGACTAACAACAGCGTCACGATTATCACAGTCGATGACGCTTCAGCGCTACGCGAACCGGTCAAGAGGAAAATAGAGCAATGGTAAAGACTACCAGAGATCGAAGCAATTTTTCGGGCCGTAACCGGCCGAGTAACGGAAAATTACCATCTCTGACCGCCGTCGCGAGCGTCGTGCTGATTATTGCGTCGCTTTATTGGGCGCAAGCGGTTCTGATCCCGATTGCTCTCGCGATCATGTTAACCTTTCTGCTGAGTCCGGTTGCCGGCGCCCTGGAACGCATAGCTCTTGGACGACTCCCTTCAGTCATCTTTATCGTAGTTCTTACATTTTCACTCCTGGGAGGAATAGGCTGGATCGTCACCCTTCAATTTGGAAGCCTGGCTAACGAGCTACCCACATATAGAAAGAATATCAGGCAAAAAATAACCGACATACGTGAGGCGGGTAAGGGAGGTGCTCTAGAGAAAGTTCAGAAGACCGCCGAGGATGTGAAAGAGGAATTTCAGAAGAAGGACGAACCCGCAAAGGCCCAAGAAAAGCCCCGTGAGGTTGTCGTAAAGGCCGAGGAGTCGTCCACGTTTTGGCCCATTCCATTGGCCGTCGGCCCGATGGTGGAGCGGTTCACCGGCGCTGGCTTTGTGATTGTGCTGGTGATCTTCATGCTCATTCAGCGCGAAGACCTGCGCAACCGTTTGATCCGTCTCATCGGTTATGGCCGCCTGACGGTTACCACCAGGGCACTGGAAGAGGCGGGCGACCGGATCAGCCGCTACCTACTCATGCAGACAATCATCAATTCCTCCTTCGGACTAGCGGTGGGTTTGGCGCTTTATCTGATCGGCGTCCCCTACGCTGTGCTTTGGGGCTTTTTCGCGGCCGCGTTGCGTTTCATTCCCTATGTCGGACCCTTTGCGGCGGCAATCATGCCGAGTGCCCTTAGCCTGGCGGTTTTTGAAGGTTGGCTGTGGCCGATCCTGGTTGTGGGAATCTTTGTGGTTTTGCAACTCAGCTGTAATATGGTTGTGGAGCCCTTGCTCTATTCCGAGAGCGCAGGCGTTTCGGGGGTTGGACTTCTAGTCGCAGTCGCTTTCTGGACTTGGCTTTGGGGGCCGGTCGGACTCGTTCTTGCCACCCCGCTCACGGTCTGTGTTGTCGTGCTGGGCAAGTACGTACCCGGGATGGATTTTATCGGAGTGCTGATAAGCGATCAGCCGGCCATGAAATCAAACATTAGCTACTATCAGAGATTGTTAGCTATGGACCAGGCCGAAGCGGCGGAAATCGTGGAAGAGCATCTCAAGAGCCATCCGGTAGAGCAGATCTACGACGACGTGCTACTACCCGCGCTGAGCTATGCTAAAAGAGATTGCGAGCTTGGGAGGTTAACGGAAAACGACCAGCAGTTTGTGTTCCAAGCGACACGGGAGATCCTCGACGATCTCAATAGTCTAAAGCCGGAGATCTCCTCGAAACCGCTAAATTCTGCAGCCGCCGCAACCATTGATGAGAATACTCCGGCCACTTCGCCGAAAGTGCGGATAATCGGCTGTCCGGCCCGCGACGAGGCGGATGAGCTGGCTCTGCAAATGTTCCGGCAGTTACTTGATTCCACCCGATACGACATTGAACTTATGGCCGAGGAGACACTCACCTCCGAAGTTGTCGCCCTAGCTGCTGAGAAAAGTCCGGCTCTGATTTGTATCGCCTCGTTACCGCCCGGCGGACTGGCCCAGACCAGATACCTTTGTAAACGGTTGCGGGCCCGTTTACCGGGTGTCAAGATCGTGGTCGGTCGATGGGGAAGAGAAAGCGAAGATAGCAGCACGGTTCTGGTTTCTGCGGGCGCCGACAGGATCGGCACTACGCTGATTGAGACACGCGATCAGATGGATCACTTGATCCAAATTATCCCTCACTCCGAAAATCATTCCGGTCCGACCGTAGTGCCTTCCTCTGATCCTCACGAGACAGTTAACATCACGGTTTCTCCCTGAACGAAAATGACCTAGCTCTATTCGCCTAAAACGGCCAGCCATCGCCGCGGGCCTCGCGATATTTATTTTCAAGCCCGTCTAATATTAGACAGCAATCCTTCCCACGTCAGCGTATGTATGAATTCATACGGAGGTAATTTGCCATGGGCCTGATACTGTTGATCGTCTTAATTCTGTTCCTGGTGGGAGGTCTACCCCGCTGGGGCTATCACTCCTATGGCTATGGTCCCTCGGGGATCAGTGGGTTGGTGCTGATTTTCGTTATCATTCTGTTACTAACCGGCCGACTCTAAAGTGTACGGTCTGGCACAGATAACGCTCTGCATTATTGGTCTCAGAAAACAAAAACCGGAAATAGGAGATACACTATGCGCCAAATAATCTTCGCGACACTATGGATATTGATCCTCTTGGGCACGAACCTGGCTTGCAATACGGTTCACGGTATCGGGCAAGACGTCGAGCGGGCAGGCGAAAAGACTCAGGACGCGGCGGATGCCGTGAAGAAAAAAATGTAGTGCCGGTGCGGCTATGGCTAGAGATATTGGTGTCAGAGCCGCAAGGTTGAAGCTTGCCGGCAATATTTCGCTGCGACGGATACTTGGGTTGGACCTGCATTGCACGCGTATTAAAGAAAAAAAACTCACTGAGCCGCTAACTCGGGCCGGCTAGAGCGCTTCGCATGAGTGCGGGCCTCACGATATTTCTTTGTTAACGGGTTTCATGTTAGACGGCAATCCCCGACCCGTCAGCGTAGCGTTAAGCAGTTTAAGGCAGAGCGGGGCCGGCCACCGTCAAGCGCGAAGATAATGACGCGCGGTCCGTTCTTAACCGTTGCCGTAGTAACTGGCTTTAGTCGCTCCAACCGCTGGTCCGTACGGCTTGACCGTTTCGGCGGACGCAACCCCGGACATTGAGAATTTTCAATCTGGCTCTCCAACATTACCGAGGGAGGGTAAGTTTCCATCCATGCGTGCGAATCGTAGACGCCATAAGCTAAACTTACGAAGTTCTCGAGGCGACGGGCAAGCCCCTGAGCAAACAACCCAATAGGGTTCTCGTTAGATCATGCGATCCCATGCCTTCAATAGATCAGGGAATAGAATCAGCCGGTAGGCCTTCACTGCAAAAAGAGTCGTGGCAGGTTTCCGGTTCTAGAGCTAGCCGCAAGGCCTCGTCCGCGGATTTCAAAAATTCGCAGCGGAGTCCTTCGCGGCCTGCAGCGGAAATCTCCTCTAAGTCTCTTCGGTTCAACTCGGGAATTAAAACGCAGGAAATCCCAGCTCTTTTTGCCGCCAGCATCTTCTCCTTTATGCCTCCGACCGGTAGTACTAAGCCGCGGAGACTGATCTCGCCCGTCATGGCGACATCTTTGCTGATTCGTCGTCCCGTAACGAGCGAAACGAGCGCGACAAAAAGCGTGATCCCGGCGCTGGGCCCGTCCTTTGGTATCGCGCCCGCTGGGATATGGATGTGCAAGTCATTCTTTCTGAAAATATCGGAATCGATTCCGAGCGCCTGAGCGCGTGACTTCAAAAGACTCAATGCAGCCTGTGCGCTTTCTTTCATCACATCGCCAAGCTGGCCCGTTAACAGTAACTTGCCGTCTCCCGGCATCTTGGTCGCTTCGATAAACAAGATGTCTCCCCCAAACGGTGTCCAGGCCAAGCCGGTAGCGACTCCAGGCAAACTAGTACGAAGCGCAATCTCGTTAAAGAACTTTTGCGGACCGAGGTAGGGATACAGAGATTCGACAGTAACGGTTACGGTCTGGTTGAATCCATCCGCGATGCGCGTGGCCACACTCCGGCAAACAGCGGCCAACTCGCGCTCCAGTTGACGAACCCCGGCTTCGCGTGTGTAGGAGCGGATAATTCCCCTTATCGCATCATCACTAAAATTAATTTCTCCGGGTTTGAGCCCATTTTCAGCCGTTTGCCTAGGAACAAGGTATCCTTTGGCAATGGCCAACTTCTCTTCCTCAATGTATCCCGGCAATTCCAATATTTCCATGCGATCGCGCAGTGGGCCCGGAACCGTATCGAGCACATTGGCTGTGGCGATGAATAATATCTGGCTCAAATCGAAAGGCAGTGCGAGGTAATGGTCCTGAAAAGTTGCATTTTGAGCAGGGTCGAGGACCTCCAGCAAAGCAGCTGATGGGTTACCATGAAAGCTAGCGCTGAGCTTGTCGACTTCATCCAGCATGAAAACGGGATTTCTACTGCCGGCCTTTCTGATCCCTTGAATAATATTACCGGGCAGTGCACCGACATAGGTACGCCGATGTCCCCGAATATCCGCCTCATCGTGGACTCCGCCTAGACTTTGGCGCACGAACTTACGATTCATCGCTCGGGCGATACTTTGCCCAAGGGAGGTCTTACCTACTCCCGGAGGACCGACTAAGCAAAGGATTGGGCTTTTCCCTTGCGGCATGAGTTTGCGAACAGCGAGAAATTCAACGATGCGCTTTTTCACTTTTTTGAGGCCATGATGGTCGGCGTCGAGAATCTCGCGTGCCTTGGGAAGATCGATCTCTTCCTTGGTGAAAATACTCCAAGGGAGGTCCACCAACCAATCGAAGTATGTTCTCAACAATGAGTATTCAGGTGCCATCTCAGGAATGCGCTCCAAACGAGTCAGCTCTCTTAGCGCTTCCGTTTCAACATCCGGAGGCATTTTTGCCTCGTAGAGTTTTCTTCGCAGCTCTTCAGTTTCTACGCCTTTTCCATCCTCCTCGCCCAGCTCCTTTTGAATGGCCTTTAATTGCTCGCGCAGGAAATATTGGCGCCGGGATTTATCCATGGATTCCTTGGTTTCATCGCCGATTTTCCTGCTCAGTTCCAGCAATTCGATCTGACGTGCCAGCTTTTCTGAAACCCTTTGGGCTCGGGTCTCCGGGTCAAGGATCGCCAGAATTTCTTGCTTCTCGACGAACGGAAGGTCCAAGGTGGAAGCGATCACATCGATTACGGATAGGGGATCTTCAATCCTTTCGATCATCGATCTCAGTTCGCTCATGGGTTCAGGGAACAACGAGAGGGCCCTGGCTGCCTCTTGACGTAGGTGTAAGATTCTCGCCTCGAACTCTTTCGTCTGCGGTATCTTTTCTTCCACCATAGTGACACGCGCAATGCAGACGGGATCGGTCTCAAGAAATTCAACGATCTCGAAACGGCGGCGGCCTTGAACGATGATCTGACGCTGTCCGTCCGGCAGGGCAAACATCCGTAGAACATCCGCGGCTGTACCTACTCCATACAGATCTTTGGGCTGTGGAACTTCTATATTTGGATCGCGTTGGCCGACAAATCCTATAGGAAGTTGTTGGCGAACAGTCTCTTCGACAATTTGCATCCTTGCTGGGCGGCGGACCATAAGCGGCATGATCATGGACGGAAAGAGCACCCGGTTGCGTAAAGGTATGATGGCCAATGCTCCCGCGGGAATATTGAGACGAGGATTAGACGTAGGGGATTGCCTCTCTTCAGCCTTCATGAATGCTTCCTTAGCCGGATGATGAGTAGCCCATCCTGGAAAGATATTTCTCCTACCCATAGAGGATTATCCCCTGCCACTAACGTGAGTCGCCGTTCGAAATGACCGAGGGGAATTTCCCATAGCTTGAGTTCCCCGTCACTGCAGCATTTTGGCAGCGGCCGTTCGCCAGCAATGACAAGTTCGCGTCCCTCTAACCGTACGTTGACCCGGTCTGCTGCCACTCCAGCCAGGGCTGAAATCACCCACAGGCTCTCGTCGGTCTCGACGATGTTAACGGGAGGTTCCCAGCTTGGCGTTCTACCGTGAGATGTCCGATAGTGGGCGCCAGCGGCAATTTGCAAAAAATTTCTGTGAATCCGCTCTGCCCGCTGGAGCAGATCGCTAGCCCGATGCCAAATCAAGATATCCCAATCGCGTTCGGACATATGATCCGAGCCTGCACGACACAAGAAAATTAAATTGATCTCAACCTGTCCAATAAGGTATTGAACCGCGGGGCTTACAAACTACATAGCTTTTGTGGCCTGACACGGCACTATATGTATACGCCATAATTCTCCTGAAAACTGTCCAATATTAGACAGCAATTTCTCCTTGATCACCGTAGGGCTAAATGCAAAGATAGGCGTTATCCTGTGATCACGATAGGCAACGATTTGTTTAGACGGATCTCTTGATGTCAGAATGTGGGGACACATCTAAAGATCCAGCAAAGAGAGCGGCGGCTGAAAGACAAGAGATACCGGAGTGCCTGAAATAAAACCCGGCTTATGCAGGATAGCCGTCAGAGGAAGGTAGTTTTATGGCACATGGTCACAGATTTACCATCGCGGACGATGAGGCAGTGCAGGTGCTTCTCGATAAGATGCTTGGCGGGGGTACACGACAGAAACGCCGAGAAAAGCTCCTGAAGGCATTGGATGAAGCGTCTCGGCACTATCAGACTACCAGTCAAAAGGAGCGGCAAGCTTTTTTCCACGGGCTGCTAACCGGCTACGCAGTTGCACTAAAACTCTTGTAGTTTTGAGCTTCCGAAAGATTGAAAGGCACTTCACCACTCACGCCGTCCACGGGAAAAAACTCGGAGAGGGTAAGCAATCAGGCTGTGTGCAAGAGATGGTTCGAGCCAGCTTCGTCCTGGCATTTGTCAGGCGCTACTGCGGGGCGGTAAGCTGTTCGGTTATGGGGAAGGCGAAGAAAGGCGGGTACATTGTTAGAGGAATTACCATTGGGACATAATCTCGGCATCGCGAAGCACGATAGGCTTCCTGATGCAGTTTCTGCCAATCTTAAAATATTTAAACCGACTTGGTATCAGATCATTGCCGAGTACGGGCATTCAAAACTCCGCAAATCGCTCTGGCAACTCCTCGATACGTTCGTTCCTTATTACATCGTGTGGGTGCTAATGCTTCGTACCGTACAACGCGGGTATCCCTATTGGCTCACCCTGGGGCTGGCAGTCGTCGCGGGAGGTATTATGGTGCGCATTTTCATCCTTTTCCACGATTGCTGTCATGGCTCTTTCTTCGCCTCGCGCCGGGCAAACACAATCCTGGGCTACGTTTCAGGTATTGTGACATTCACACCCTTTGAAGACTGGAGGTATGCCCACAATTTGCATCACGCCACCGCTGGAGACCTCGACCGTCGTGGCGTCGGCGCTATTTGGACGATGACGAAAGAGGAATATCTGGCAGCGCCACCACGAAAACGGCTTGCGTACCGGATCTATCGGAACCCTTTCGTCTTGTTGGGCCCGGGTTCGGTACTCTTGTTCTTATTCTTTCAGCGATTTACCACCAAGGGTGCGGGGAAGAGGGAGCGTAACAGCGTGATTTTCACCAATTTCGCGCTTTTGGTCGTTATGACAGTGGCGAGTTTGACTATTGGTTTTCGGACCTATGTCTTGATTCAGTTGCCCGTTATAGTGATTGGCGGCGCGTTTGGCTTGTGGTTGTTCTACGTCCAGCATCAGTTTGAAAATGCTTATTGGGCCCGTCGGGACGTTTGTGCCCCGCTGCGAGTGGCGCTTGAGGGTAGTTCTTATTTGAAGCTGCCGAAAATCCTTCAGTGGTTTACGGGCAATATTGGTCTGCATCACATTCACCACGTTCGGCCAAACATTCCCAATTACAACCTGCAACAGTGCTACGATGACATCGTCGCTTTTCAAGCAGTCAAAGCGATGACCATCCGGACGAGCTTCAAGTCGCTGCGGCTAAGCCTGTACGATGAAAAGCAGCAAAAAATGATCAGTTTTCACTCGTTGAAGCGCTCGCTCCAATCTCGGGGTGAACCGCGGCAGTAGTTCCCGCTGAATGTCGTCTGCCCGTTCAGACCTGGGATAAAGATCTGGAAAAGCGGGAACCGCTGTTCAGATACACTTACCCGGGATAAGAGTTTCAGAGGACGAGACGGTCCCGAGCTTAAGTCGTCTGAACCGGCTGCACGGGCGTGGGTCACCTAATAATTCTTTTTAACTTCGTCCAATATGAGACAGCAAGCTCTTCCGATTCGGCGTATGTTAAACATAGATTGCGCAGATAGGTGACTGGTGCTTGAGCCGGAAGCACGGGAAAAAGCGTCAGAGTCGACACTCCGGCGCGGCCTTGCTCGATTGTTCGAAATGTAAAAACCTTGTTAATAACAGAGGATTTTATGGCCTTACCCAAAGAGTGGACGGAATGGTGGCGCTGTTTTTTTGGGACTTCTCCCGAAGGGAACGGCAACGCAGCCGTTGACATTCTGCGCCAGCGGTACGTCGAAGAGATGCAGCAGACAGATCGGTTTACGCAGCATGCTCAGAAGATGCATTATCCCCAGTTTCGCGACAAACTTCTCGATATGGCGGCGGACAAAAGTAAACGTGCTCGGTGGATCGCCGAAAAAATAGTCACACTTGGAGGTAAGCTGCCCGAGGTGCCCGAGCGTCCGTCAACAGACAAAAACAGTTGGCAATATTTGCTGATGGATCTAGAGGAAGAAAATCGCTGTGCCGAGCATCTAACCGAGCAAATATGGAGCACTGAATCCGACCATACCGACATTACCGAATTCCTCAAGCAAATTAACGAAGCGGAGAAGAAGGATCGTGAGGCCATCAGGGAAATGCTGATGCGGAGCGATCCCTTTGCGCTATCGCTCGCTTAGGGCGATTCACGATCGGACCCCCTGGAACTCTTACACTCAAGAGTCTGTGGTCCCGCTATTGCCGGAAACCCTCGGCGCGCGGGTGTTATAAGTGAACCTTTTATTGTCACATCAATGTCAAAACTGCGCTTCGGTATTTGTCGAGCATTGGGGATATTCGGCGAACGCGTTCGATCGGATCTGGATGGGGAGGTAAAACATGGCCAGATGGTTTTCGATCAAGCCGTCCATAACCTTCCAAGGTCGCAAGTTTAACGGGCTCAGGGGCTGGTCGGGAAAGCCACTCCATCCCCCGCTCACGGACTTTCCCGTAACCTGCTATATCTTGGTCGGAGTGTTTGATGTCATTTCTTACCTTCTAGGAGCAGGCAACTTGAAGGCTAGGGACTTCTTCATCTCCGGCACACACGTGATCATCGCTGGGGCCATCGTATCCGTTGGCACCGCTCTTACCGGCTACTGGGACTGGTTGAAGTCAGCGCCAAAACATACCCAGGCATGGAGGACCGCGAACTGGCACATGGCGATCATGTCGACCGTTACGGTGATCGTGATCCTCGACATCATCATACGGCTGCGCGGCTGGAACAGCGATCAGGCAGGATTGGGCGTGACCATCTTGTCGGCCCTTGCCGCAGCGCTCGTGTCCTTTGGCGCCACCTATGGCGGTTCGCTCGTGTACGACTATGGCTTCAACGTTGAGACAGCCGGCGATCACCCGGTCTGGCACGAATCAGAAAAGGACGTGTTCCCAGGGCAAGATTAGGCGAACGGCTCTCTTTTCTCATCCAGAACTATGCGAGTTTCTCGATTGTCGTAGCTCATCTTTTTCTTGCCCGATGAAGTCGCTGATTATGTCGCTCGACACGTGGGACCCTTCCCTGTTGCCTTCCATCTAAAAAAGGCGACAGTTATTCCCGGCTTCCACGATTTCTCTTGCTATCGTTAGGTGCCTATGAGCAGGGTTGCGACAGAATGTCGCCTCCCTTTATCAATGCGCGATACCCCTAGCAAAGGAGAACCGCACCGTGGCTACCTTCGAACAATTAATAAACACAGGAGATTGTTTGACCCAGGTTTCGCTTTATCAACTTCTGAGAGAAGACGGACGGGTCTTTATTTTTGTTCATAAGATTGTCGCGGGCGCAGGGAAGGGATCGTTTATGGCCCACCCCACGCACTTAGTTGGCCGCCACAAAGACAAATATGTCGGTACTGGAAAATCACGCGACCAAGCCCTCAGAGATTGCCTTGCAAGAATCAAAGGGGTACCCACCAAAGACATGGCCGACGTTCAATCACAGTAATCAAATCGTCTATGACCTGTCGGTACGATTCTAACGACTGCCGTCATCGACGATATCATTCCCGTCAACAACGATCGATCCCGGTTTAATCGCGTTATCGTCCAATTCTCTTTCGACGATCTCGTTCGCATCATGAAGGAAAAAACAGTCGCAGGAACTAAATAGTCTAGTCCGACCTTTGGTCGAGAGTTTCGACGATCTCGTCGAGACTTCCTCTTTTTTTCACTTCGTCGGGGTAGAATATCACTGGAAAATCCTACCTTTTTCTCACCGATAAGGTCTGGCACACAATCTGCTCCTAACTAGCTTAGAAAATAAAGCCCAAAGGGGGTAACTGACTATGAGCCTGTTGTTATTCATCGTCTTAATTGTGTTCCTCGTGGGAGGTTTACCTCGCTGGGGTTATCACTCGCATGGGTATATTCCCTCGGGCTTCGCCGGGGCAATACTGGTTGTACTCCTCATTATGTTCCTAACTGGCCGACTCTAAAGGGTATGGCAGTCCGGCTGCGATCCCGCGATCACCTCACAACAAACCCTTAGGAGAATACCCTGATGAAACAAATCGAAATCTACGGGCAGCGGGGCGCGCTCTACAGTCCAGACAAAGGGCGCACTGGGTCGCAGTCCGCAATCGATCGTTGCTTATGGGCAAAGAAAACAGACGTTGCGCTTGGAATTACGAAAGAGGGGCTGAACGCATAGGGTAAAGAGTGAAATATAGAGAAATAAGCGAAATAAAACTATGAATTGTCCACGTTGCCGAAATGATATTGTTCCTGAGTTTTATTGCATAAACTGTGGCCACGTACCACCAAGGATGCAGGACCCCGATCCGAATAATATCACTGAACTTGAGATCCCATTGAGCCTCATCGGAAGGACGATACAACAACAAGCAAGACCCCTCGCCTTCCCTTTCTCTGCGTAATGTTATGGGCATCTGGCTCAACGGTAAATTCGATCAGGCGGGAAGAAAGGCGAGAGAATTCGGGCGGATAGCGAATCCGAGGCGACAAGTTCTATAGCCGGAAAGAAGCTGAGCGATGCTGTGGACTCTCGTTGTGATTCTCTTGATCATGTGGGCACTGGGATTAGTCACTTCGTACACGTTCGGTAGGTTCGTCCACATCGTATGGGTCATGGCCATGGTCGTGTGCCGGGGATCAATCTCGTTCACGGGCGTGGAGCCTGGTGGCCCGTTTCGACTTATAGAACAAAGGAAGGATCCCTTATGCGTATCAATCAGATAACGCTTGTTGGAATCGCTCTCGTCGTTCTCGGGATCGTAGCTTTTGCCTACCAAGGCATCACCTACACGAGCCGCGAAAAGATTATCGATATTGGCCCCATTCAAGCGACCGCCGATACCCAGAAGACCATCCCGCTCCCGCCTCTCTTGGGCGGATTGGTGCTAGCAGGTGGGATCGTGTTGGTGCTAGTCGGAGCTAAGAAATCGTAGTTCAATTGTCTACCTATCATGAGCGGGTGTCGCACCGAAGATAAGCGATGGCTCGAGTTATCCTAAGCTGGAGAGGAAGTCATTGATATGACCAATCTGCTTTGGACTCTACCAATCGCTCTCGTCGCGATATGGCTCGCAGTGCAGATCATGCGGGGACATATGTGATCGTCAGCGTCCTCAATTGGAGGGTTTATGAATTACGCATTCGCGCCCTGGGTAAGTCGCAGAATCGCGATGCTCGGCAACCATCTGCCGCGCCAGTGTGGAATCGCTACGTTCACGACCGATCTCAGCGGCGCGATCGCGGCGGAGGTCTCGAATGCCGATTGCTTCGTGGTCGCGATGAACGACACCGGCCAATGTTATGCGTATCCACCGCGGGTCCGCTTCGAGGTGGCAGAGAGCGATATCGCGTCGTACCGCGTCGCAGCGGAGTTTTTGAACGCAAAAAAGGTTGACGTCGTATGCGTGCAGCACGAGTACGGCATCTTCGGCGGCGAGGCCGGTAGCCACGTCCTCGCGCTACTACAAAAGCTGCGCATGCCGATCGTGACCACCGTTCACACCATCCTCGGCAAGCCGGATTCCATGCAGCGGCGAGCGATGAATGAGATCGCCCGACTTTCGCGGCGGCTCGTCGTCATGAGCGCCCACGGCGCCGCTCTCCTCCATAATGTTCACGGCGTACCCGAGCACAAAATCGATATCATCCCGCACGGGATTCCGAGCGTGCCGTTCGCCTCAAGCAATAAGAAAGAACTCGGGATCGAAGGCAAGTCGGTGATTTTTACATTCGGACTGCTATCGCCGGACAAAGGTATCGAGCATGTCATCGACGCGCTGCCGGCGATTCTTGCGCGTTACCCGGACACGGTTTACGTCGTGCTCGGAGCTACCCATCCACATATCAAAGAGCGATACGGTGAGAGCTACCGGGAGAGCCTGGAGCATCGCGCTCAGAGACTCGGCGTAGATTCCAGCATGATCTTTCACAA
>JBGPIK010000036.1:0-28492 GCA_041484845.1 Binatia bacterium
CGTGAATGGTCGACGCGCCTCCCTGGTAGATATCCACCCTGCCGGAAATAAGCGCTTGCGCCGAAGCAGTGGCGCTCACCTGGCTCAAGTTCAGAGTCACCCCGCGCTTGGAGAAGTACCCCGATTCATGAGCGACCAGCAGCGGCAAGTAGAGCGGGCCGTAGGCCGCGATCGCGACTTCAAGTTGATTTCTTTCGGGTTTCGGCTCGGCGGCGGTGACGGGGTGTCCAGGGATCAATAGCCAGGTGGTTGCAATTAGTGCTACCGCTAAGTTGGTTCGACTTGAGAGTCGCGACATTTTAGATAGCTCCTCGCGTTTGATTTCCCTAGCTATTTACTTTGCTGTGAGAATATTCGCAACCTTCCCCCTCCTTCATCCTCCCCCGCTTTTGCGGGGGAGGATGAAGGAGGGGGCCTGCTATGATCCCGCGCGTTTTTTCGCCCCGCTCACGGCTACCACAGAACCGATGATCAGCGCGGCAGCGACGCCAATGCGCAAATTGAGCGGCTCATGGGCGAGGAAGTAACCGAGCAAAACCGCCACCAGCGGGTTGACGTAGGCATAGGTTGCGACGAGAGGAGTGGGGGCGACGCGCAGAAGCCAAACGTAGGCAACAAAAGCGCTGGAACCGATCACGGTAAGATAAACCAGCGCAAGCGCGGAGCGCAATGACACGCTAGGAAGATTGAACTGAGTCCACTCGCCAAGCGCGCAAGCCAGGATGAGCAAGGCGATGCCTCCGGTGAGCATTTGCATGCCCGTTCCTAACAGTGGCGAGGCGGGTAGCGCCGCGTTTCGACCGTAGAGCGAGCCCGTCGCCCACGACAGCGACGCAAACACCAGAGCCGCAGCGGCGAAAATATTCGCCCGGCTCATATCGTGTGCCACTGAGCCGATAAGCAAAGCGACGCCGGCAAAACCGATAAGAATGCCGGTCATGGCGGTGATGCCGGGCTTTTGAGCATCGGAGCGAAGCGCGTCCAAAAGCACCATCCAGAGCGGCACGGTTGCAACCAACAATGCCGCCAGGCTCGACGGTATAAATTGTTCGGCCCAGACCACTCCGCCGTTGCCGCCGAGTAAAAGAAATATTCCGATTAGGGTTGCGTTGCGCCATTCCGCCTTTTGCGGCGCCGGGTCGCCGGCGAAGCGGCGCGCTACATATAAACATCCGCCGGAAACGATGAAGCGTACCGCGGCCATCAGGAACGGGGGCGTCGTTTCGAGGGCGTAGCGTATCGCAAGGTAGGTCGATCCCCAGATCAAATAAACCGCGCTCAGCGCCGACCAGATCGCCAGAGGAGAAGCGCGGTATTCCGAAGGTGCGGGAGGCGATGAGCTCACTACGAAGCGCTTTCCATGGTTGCCGAGAATCTTGGGAAATCTAGAGTTTCGCGACGAACTAGTGTCCTGTCTCAGAAATCCGCCACATAATTTGCGTCTCAATCCGCCCAAAAATCTCCCCTTCCCCTCTTCCAAAGCCTGCCCTGAGTTCATCGAAGGGAGGGGTCAGAGTCCTACGGAGGAAATTCCCCCTTTTTCAAAAGGGGGACAAAGGGGGATTTGAGAGCAAGTTCAGCCGCTGCCATCGTTTGGAGTTTTTAAACGAACGTCTGAGTCGCGACACTAGGATGAATAACTAGTTGCGCCGACTTTGAAAAAATAGGTGCAGCTCTGTTCGTGTCAGGCTAAGCGCATCCTGGCGGCCTGTGGCTCAAGGTTGCGCGACCATTCCTTTCTGCTTCAGTTCCTGGATTGCATTGGCACTTTTTTTCAAGGCGCCGGCGCCCATGCCTTGGAGCACATGAAGGTCCTTGGTGAACTGGATATCGTTGTAGGGCACCACTTCGATTCGATTGCCCCACGGGTCGCGGAAATTGAGCCGCTCGTTGATGCTCTTGATGCCGAGCCTTTCCATGGCTTGGCGGACCGGCTCCCGGTCATCGACGACAAAACCGAAATGGCGCTTGTCGTCGGGCCCTTGAGTTTTGCCAAGGCTGAGTTGAATAAACTGATCGCCGAGATCGATGAACGCGTTGTGATCGGTCCGGTTGCGCAGCTTGAAATCAAACAACGCGCCGTAAAATTCAAGCGCCTGATCCAGGTCGCCTACTTCGAGGACCACGTGGTTGATGCCTAACGCCCGGGCTTTCTTTTCAACGGGGTTACTCATGGCATTCTCCTTTCTTATTACTACGACTAAACCTGTTCTCACCACGAAAGCGCGAAGGACACGAAGGTTTCGGATCATTTTTCTAATTAAACTCTCTTGAAACTTCGTGATCTTCGTGACCTTCGTGGTAAAACATTGTCTTTTCTTTTTGGTTGCGGCTCGGCCGCGCTGTGCGAATTCATCATCGCACGAGGCGCGGCCTAAATAAATGGTTGTACCGAGTTAGCGGTTACATCCGTTAGCGTCGATTACGGTCGATGTGGTAAAAGTCGCATCTAAGTCCGCGCGGTGAAAATTTACCCATGGATGAGGGGAAAATTCTCGGTCTCAATATGATATCGTTGTTCGACACGTAAGGAGCCGGCCGGCCAAAACGCGTTAGGCTCGTAACGGCAATCACAATTGGAGGAGTTATGTGCAACATCAGGACCGCGTGGTTTGTCTCCAGCATCATAGTCTTCGTCACGGGTTACTTCGGTGTCGCGGCGGCGATAACTTTGCCTGATTTAGCAAGCCGCGTTGAGAATATGGGCCGAGTTGAACGCGAGGCGCTGTTAGTCAAGGGCGCCAAGGAAGAAAAAGAGGTGATGTATTACGGGACGACCCCGGTCAATCAGCTCGCCGTTCTGAAAAAAGCGTTCAACGCGCGTTACCCGTTTGTTGAGCTGAAGCATTTCTACTCCCCGCGCCAGGGGATTCTCAATAAGACCATCAGCGAGGCGCGCGGCGGCGCCAACATTGTCGACGTCATCATGACGGACCTGAGTTACGGCTCGCTGTTTATCAAAGAAGGAATCTCGCATCCTTACTCCACTCCCGATGTGAAGCGCTACGTGCGCGGATCCTACGATGCTAACGGGCAGTGGTACACGATGTACATGCTCAGCATCGCGCTCGTCTACAACCGAAACATGGTAAAGCCCAACGAGGCGCCGCGGAGCTATCAAGATCTGCTCGATCCCAAATGGAAAGGTATGATGCTCTTCGATCCTGAAGCGGCATACATCATGGCGGCCATGGAGCAAGCTTGGGGAAAAGAAAAGGCCCATGACTATCTGGCGCGGCTCGCCAAACAGAACCTGATCTTCAGACGCGGCACGACGTTGACGACGCAGCTCATCGCAGCCGGCGAACAACCCATTGCCATCGCCGTCAATGCCGAAACGGCGGCGGAAGTGCGCGACAAAGGCGCGCCCCTGGGTTTCAGCGTCTTGTCGCCGAGAATCATAAAGCCCAACGGATTTTTCGTCGCGAAGAAGGCGCCTCACCCCCACGCGGCCTTGCTGTTCACGGACTGGACGTTATCCGAAGAAGGGCAAAAGGTGTTGGCGCTGGAACTGGGCAAGGGCGTTGCGATGAATGGGATTCCGGTTAAGTACAAAGAATTTCAGGGCGAGCCCGATTATGTCGTAGGCCCGGAGTTCGGCAATCAGTTGAAGCAGCACATGACGGAGTTTCAGAAGATCCTTGGACTTTAGGAAACGTCAATAAGATGTATGGAGATTGAGTCGACGAACCGGGAAAGGCCGTGACACCGTCGATGGCTATTACCGTTCTGGGTCGCGGGGCTCTGTGGCATGGTGTGGGTGAGCGTAATGACGCAAAAGGCGCATCAAACGTAGGGTTCGGAGCATTGATGAGGGGCCTCGCAAGACCAGAAGAGATTCCAGAGCGTTGGTTTCCTTCAACATGGATTTACGCTATCTATATGGTGCCTAGAATGGCGACTTGAGAAACGCGATGGCTAAACAGATAAAAGCATTGGTCAAGCCCAATATGCTGCGGTGGGCTCGTGAAAGCCTCAATCTGCAGATCAATGAGGCTGCGAAAAAGATCGGGGTCAAGCCTTCTAAGCTTGTTGGTTGGGAGTCGGGCGAATTGATTCCTACGATTGGACAACTACGCAAGACGGCTTCAGTTTATAAGCGACCTCTCGCGGTATTTTTTCTATCTAAACCGCCCCGCGATTTTGATGCGTTGAGAGATTTTCGACGGCTGCCAGATCCTACACGGTCCGCAGCCAGCCCCGAACTAAGTCTCGAAATCAGGCGAGCACATGTGAGACGGGAGACTGCTTTGGAGCTAGCAGCCGCGATTGGGATCGATCCGCTTCGTTTGCCAACGGTGCGTTCGAATCTCCATAATGCGGATCGGTTAGCTCAAGAGGCCCGGCAAATTCTCTCTCTCAGTCTGGAACAGCAATGTGCCTGGCGCAACCGGTACGAAACTCTTCACGGCTGGATTGCTGCCCTGGAGAGGGTCGGAGTCCTTGTGTTTCAAACGGGCGCTGTATCGCTCGATGAGATTCGCGGCTTCTCAATTAGTGCAGAGCCATTTCCCGTTATCGTTGTTAATGCAAAGGACTCGCCACGTGGCCGTGTCTTTACCCTCATACACGAATTCGCTCACGTTCTGATTAACCGCGGCGGGCTTTGCGATCTTCATACTACGGTCCGGGCGCATAACCAAGAAGAAGAAACGGAAGTGTTTTGCAATCAAGTGGCAGGCAGCCTCCTTTTGCCAGCGACAGAATTTCTGAGCGATCCTCTTGTTTCCGGGAAGGCAACGCGTGGACCGTGGGAGGATTCGGAGATCCGTATTCTCGCAGAGAAATATTCCGTCAGCCAAGAGCTGGTACTTCGACGCTTACTTACGCTCGGTCGGATCACGCAGTCGTTTTATCGGCAGAAGCGTCAGGAACTCCTTGATACCTACAGGCAGGAACTCCAACGCGGACAAGGGGGGGTCGCACCCTTTCACGTTATCAAAATTCGCGATCTCGGTCGCGCCTTTATTCGCCTTGTGCTCGAGGCGTACCACACCGAATCCATCAATTCTTCGGATGTAGCTGAAATGCTCGGTGTGAAGCTCAAACACCTGCCCACGATTGAGCAAGATATTGTGGAGTCAGCGGCGTAACTCCCGGATCTCTAGTGTACGTCATCGATACGAGTGCGCTGCTCGATGGCTGGGTTCGCCACTACCCTCCCGATGTTTTCCCCTCGCTTTGGTCGAACCTCGAAACTATGATCAAAAGCGGCGAAATGTTCTCGCCTGACGAAGTCTTGTCTGAACTCAGTCAAAAGGACGACGCTGTCTACGCATGGGCCAAAACAAACGGCGCGATGTTTTTATCACTTGATCAAGACATTCAGCGAGCGACGACGGAAATTCTCGATCTGTTTCCGCGGCTTGTAGGGGCGATGAAGGATCGAAATAGAGCCGATCCATTCGTTATTGCAGTGGCTAAGGTAAAAGAGGCGATTGTTGTAACTGGAGAAAAGAGTATCGGGACGCGTGATCGACCCAGGATTCCTATTGTCTGCGACCATTTCGGTATTAGTCATTGCACTTTACTAGAGCTGATTAGAGAGAAAGGGTGGACCTTTCGCTAGAGCAGCCGGAAACGGTGCGGGCCTCGGTCTTGAGCGCGATTGGAAGAACTGCGCCAAGTGCGGGCGCAGTCTTAACACCGAAGATTACGTCTGGTATGGAAACAACGAGTACCAATTCAACAAATTACCGAATCTTCCGGCCTATGAGCCGAGAAAATGTCCCCGAGGCGGACCGATCATCATTTTGAGCAAAGTATGGACCGAAGAATTGGTAACACGCTATGGGGGCTCACGCTAGAAGCGGTTGGGTTATGTTAGGCCAAGCCGATTATCAATACGGTCACAGGCGAAGCGGCGCATATAGTCTTCAGCTTCTATCTTCGTCGTGAAATTTCGCTGACTGGCGAATTCAAAATTATGCCCGTCGGAAAAGTCTATATGACCTTTCCATGACCATGAATGCGTGTCAGGGTCTTTCCGAAGTAACCCAACGTATGCCTGGTTGCGATGAGAATCCTCTATCTTGTATCGTGACCTTTCTGGGGTGTTAGTTGTCATAACTAACACTCTAGTGCTTGGGGAGCAGCATAGCAAACATAATCTGCAATCGAGGCGCTGAATTACCAGCGCCATCCATTTCTTTGACGTAAGGCTTCCATCCGACTGACCCGTCCAGATACTCAATCGCCATGAATCTCTTCTTGCGCGATCGCGGCCGAAGGGGCTAAAACCGAAAACCTCACAATTCTCTTTCAACCGAATTTCTCAAGTGACATTCACTTGTTCAATTGAAACGCAATCTTACCCGCCGGTCCTCGCTACTGAAACGCGCGGCAACAACGCCTGCGAAAGATTGTCGCGACTTTCGAGTGATTGAGAATGGAACTTTAGGTCTTCTCAATTGCCGCGGTCAACTCCCGGGTCGTTCCAACTCGATTCTCAAAGAGCAGGTCCCATACGTCGAGACAGCGCTGTGAAACCTCAGAAGTTGGAGAATCCTGAGATTGTTCGTAAAGTCGCAAGACTAAAGAACAGATTTTCGATACCAGGTGTGGAGTATCGGACGAGAAATCTCGTGATTTTTCGTTAAGTGTCGTTGCGAATACCTCACAGATCGCGAAAATGATTTCGGCTAACGGAATTAAGGAGTCTGAAGAATCCTCTAAACTGTAAATCAATTGAGAAGGATGATCAGCGAATGCCTTCGATTTGATATAGACTTGTAAAAAGTCTGTATCGAAAGCATCGTTCACCAGAGGCTTCTGTCCGTACAGTTGCCAGAGTTCGTTGCGGACTTCCTTTTCTGGATCGTTTAGCAACGGAATCAACAAGTCACGACACCGGGTGGCGTACTTTCGGTCATGGACAAAATGACGCGCTACTTGGGCAACTCCTTTGCGCTGCGAGGTTGATCCGTTTCGGCACGTTTGTAGTTCTTCGGGAAAGAAACTATGGAAAAGCCAGCGGGCAGTGACCTCTTCAGCTCCTTCCTGTGCAACGTCAGCAAACGGCGAAGCGACCATCCTCTGAATTATAGGACCGACGTGGTCAGTATGAGTCGTGATTGTGTAATTGAAGAACGAAAGCGCTCGCGGAGACGCGGCAACCCGCAAATCTGCTGAACAAGCCTTGCAGAACCATGATACGGCTAGGTCCTTATCGATATTGAGTACTGGCAGCAAAGCATCAATGGACGCCATCCGCACAGCCGGATGTGGATCGTGGACCAAAGATTCAATTGCCGGTCTCAGCTTCTCCAGCAATTCCTTGTGATTCCAGAGCAATCGCCCAATGGCTTCTGCTGCGACACCACGAACGCAATTTATGGTGTTCTGGTAGAGTATTTCGACTGATGCTTCGTCAGTTGTTTTATCACAGTGGATATTCAGCTTGCCCGGTTGCAAGTCTGGATGGCTTACTGCGTAGCGGATTAGTCGTTCGATTACGTTCGCAGACCAATTCTCCTCTGCCCGTCCTACAACAAAACGACAGAACGACGTTGCTGTTTCCTGATCGTCCCCTTCATAGAATTTTGCAAGGACTTCTTCCACGGTCTTGACACTTGCAGGTTGCCATTCGGCTCTTTCATGCTCTGGAACTTCGGAATCCGGTTTTGTTCGCCCGATGGCATCAATTATGGCCGCGACATAGGAGCTATGCACATCCATTGGAAACTGAAGTGCAAGTTGCCCGAATCGTTCGGGAAAACGATTGGCGATTTTACCTAAACTGTGTGAGAATTGTCGAATATCGGACGTTACTATGTGGTCTTCACTGACCTGAATCCATTTACTATGATCATCCCTAATAGGTATTTTTTTATTTATAACAATGTCCACCCAGGCACGGTCACTGATCTTTTCAAGTGATGCATCGAGCTTTGACCCAATGCTGCCGCCTCGTACTCGCCCGCCTGTAAGAAAATCTTCCGGCTGGTATGCTGCGTATTTCCGTTTCAATACTGAGATTAAATTAATGGTTGCGACGGTCACCCTCTCTGAGCAAAGGGCAGGAAGCAGAAAATACTGGGCACGCCCCCAATAGTCTCTAAAGTATCCTTCACGTGAAGCCTTCAAATAACATTGGGCTAGTTGTCTTTCCCGCGGTGAATGGTAATGCACAATCGTCTCCTCCAGCATCCTGAATAGATCTTCAGAGCAATGGGGTGATAAGGCGCGTATAAGCGTCACAGCGGGCATCCACTCGGGCTGATCAATATTATAACCAAGGGATAGACGTTTGATATCCGTCAAAAGCCAGTTAATACCGACGTCGGCATTAGCAGGAGGAAGGTGAGCGTATACTTTTCCAAGGATCTCCTGAACAACAGGGGAAATACTGCTCTCCAAAGGCGTCGTGCGGCGCAGTATTTCTTCCGATTGGTCTGCAGCCATTTTGCGCCCCGCAGCGATGACCAGTTCAACAATCCCGCGCTCGATTTCAGTGTTTTGCGTGTAACGAACCAACATTCTATCTTTTTGCCACTTCTCAAAACGCGGATCATATCCTTCAGATTCAAAGGACGTGAGCCTCTCAATATGTGGCATGAATGAATCCCACGTAGCTGCGGCGTAATTTGCGGCAACATCCTTCAATGCTTTCAGGTCATCGTTATACCACTGTTCAAGCCGCTTACTCTGCCCCGATAGTCCCTTATTGTTTTCTCTGTCATCCGCTTTCTCATCCCGAGTTGACGCTACCGCTTCGATCAACTGGAGTGCCCGGAGAGGATATTTTGTACAGAGCGAGCTCCAGTCTACATAACCTGCCACATTACCGAGTCGGGCCAGCTTCAACCGTAATTGGAAAATACGGTCTGAATCGTCGGTTGGTCTCCAAGGTAACGCACTAAGAATCCTGCCAGGCCAATCGCCGCCGGACATTACGAAAGGCTCCAACAGCTCAGAGACGGTGTCGGGTGTTTTTTCGGCGACCGACCGGAGAAGCCATAAAGCCTGATTTACCTTTTCTTCCTCGAAGGAGTTTAACCAGTCGGGGATAGTGTTCTTTTCAATCAGGAGCGAGACATATGGAGGATGTCCAAAGCAAATGGTATCGAGAACGTGTTTTTTCCAATAGTCATCTTTGAGAAGCGTAAAGCAATATTCCCCAAGCGGTTCGTCTGGGGTCTCAATCTGGCCGATTACTTCGAGTAAGAGGTGTTTGAGGTGAAAACGCGCATTGCCCGAATCGAGCATTTGTTGGACTGAACTCAGAAAATCCGCAGCTGAGTCCTGATAGAGCATTGCGAGCACCTGCCGCAACTGTTCGCGCCGGAACAAGGATTGCCGCTCTTTGGTTCCTAGCCAATCAAGAACGGTTCCAGTTCCTTTATCTATCTGGCGAAGGACACGATCTGCGATTAGGTAGTCCAGATAAGTCTGATGGCAAAAAGTAAGCTGCCCAGCGTCGTCCTGAAGAATGGCATGAGAACATAGTGCGTCCAAGACTGTCGGTGAATTCGCGCTGATACGTTTAGGTGCCGATATCTTGCCGTGAAACTCCATATACTCGATCAGTGGATTCAGCACGCTGTCTACCTGTTCGGCGGTAAGCCCAGCCTGTCCGAGTAGTAAACGACGATTCTCCCAAAACCGGCGCATCAGTTCCAACGAAGAACTAAATTCAAAGATGCTCGCCGTACGTTGCAATTCCACCCATATCGCTAGATTTTGCGGGCATACAAGAATCTGTTTTTGGCGATCCTTCATTTGGTTGATTGACGGACCTACGACCTTTTCAAGAGTCGTCATCGAGAGTCCTGTCACTGCGACCTTTAGAAGCTTGTGATCTGCTGAATCGGCCAACCAATGACGAATTTGTGGATCATTCTCTAGGTCAAAAGTACGGCACGAAAGTACAGATGTAATTGTTTTTCCAGCCATACACTGGGATTGCGCTTGCCGCAGCAATTCTTTGCAGACATCAAGGGCATTGGCTGAATGCGCGGAGGTCCAGCGTATGGCATCGAGCTGATCCAAGATCAAAACGCAATGACGTTCACCTGCCATGCCGACAAGAGAAAAAACAGGGGAATCCGGCAATCCCATGTCTCTACCAAACTGAGCTGCGTTGTTCCTCGGGTCCCGCCGGTCCAAACGTATCGGTAGATACGGGAGATTGTTCTCACGAAGGTGCTTTGTAAGTTCATATAACACAGCGCTTTTCCCATACCCCGACGTTCCGTGGAGAATAACATCCTTTTTTTCTGCCACGGCGTCGATAAGACGAATTGTTTCTTCCCGTGAAATCAGTTGTCCGCCAATCAGCTTATTCTGGATGCTCTCGTCAAACTGTCGTTGCAGCTCCTCTATGACGGGCGCGATCCGGACGTCATGCGCTAAGCGTTTCGGATGGATATCGAGTGTGGTCAAATGCTTTCGGAGTTCGTCAGCGTAGATCGTTTTTCGAAATGCGAAGTTATTCTCCGCGTAGCTTGTTAACGTCGCGACCACGACTTTCGGGTCACCGGTGAGCAAATAACCGGCGTGACTCAGCAAAACGTCCCACGTGTTCTGGTCGTCTGGGTACAAAATGATGTGTGTTCGCCGGAGATAGTCAAATGCCGTGGCCCGATCCGCTCTTTGCGCCCAATCAAGACCAAGCGCTTCACAAAATTGCCTATAGGCTTTGCGTCTCTGTTCGCTGACAGCTTCAATTTGGTTTTGATAAAAAGATTCGGGGTCCGCATTAGAGAACCTCGCACTCTCGCAGATATCGTGTATTAAAATTGCCCCTATTCCCGAAACGAACCCGAATTCATACTGCGGGTCTCGATCCAATTGGTATTGCAGGTAGGCGAGAACTCCCCGAAGGTTCAGATCACTTATCGACCAAGATTCTCTCGTTCCATTCCTTGCTTTGCACTGTTGGGCTTGACGGGCACCATCGTTCCTTTCGATCCATAAATCCACTCCGCGCTCATCATCACCAATAGCTTCCACTGTTACGGAACTTATCTCTTCGTTTAGTAGACGAAGAAGTTGTTTGGCAACCCATCGTCCCTCGTGCCTGTTGCCCAACTTATCTGCGAAGCCGCCCGGCTCAAATGCCATCGTTGCATGTACCTTCTGAGTGCGTCCCGTATTCTATCATAGAGCGATGATCCCCTTTGCGACATCGGCTTTCCCGAATAGTGAAAGGGCGGGTCCGTCAAGGTTCGATCTCATAGAGACCGGAATCACAGATTGCCTCTAAAGGCCTTGTCAAGGATGGAAGGAAGCATCGCGTCGAGTTCAGCGGCGGTTTGCGCTTGTACCTTCTTTAGCGCGTCAACCTGTGTCTGCAGGCCGTCTAATTCCGCCACGATGCGGCGTTGCTCACGAAGTGGCGGAACGGGTATCTGGAACGACTTCGCATTGGCACCACTGATACCAATGTTCCCCGCCGTTGTCTTTCCGAGCTGCTCGACCTGCTGTCGAACACCTCGCGATCCAAGTGCGAAGACTAGAAAGTCTGGCAGCATTTTTGAACGTTCCGGGCGCAGTCGCATTAACTTGTCCGGATAAATAGTAGGAGTGGAATCCGTACCCTTGTAGATGCCTGCTTTGGCAACACGGTCAATGTCGCCGTTGTACCGGACGATGAACACATCGTCGTGACGCAGTTCGAAGGGTTTTGCTTCTTCATCTGAAACCTGGACAATTTTTACTGCTGTCAGATCTACAAAACGAGTTGGTGAGCTCGACACCGCATTAATCCGGAGCATGGGCCTGCCGCCGTTTTCGAGTTCAGGTTTAGGGGACAGTCCATTGCGTGGGGTTTCTGCAAGCATCTCGCCCAACTGATGAACCGTCCACCCGGCTTCATCGACCAAACTGCACGTGGCCCGCGAAATCAACACGTGGGCCTCTCCCGTCGCCCGCTGGCGGAGGGCGCGCGCCTCGTTGATTTTGGCGGACAGTTCTTCGATCCGCGCCACGATTCGCCGCTGCTCGGCTAGTGAAGGCAGTGGAATTTGAATTGTTAAAAAAAGCTCCGGTTTGATACGGTTCTTGCCGCTAGTCCCTCTTGAAAGCGCGTCACACTTTGCCCAGAAGGAGCGGGTTTTAGTTTGCCAGTGTATCCAGTTCGGAATAACGCGCGTCTTATCCAAAACGAACGTTGGAAATTCATTCGACGCCGCACATCCATCCACAGCTGACGACGCAATTGCGGTTGAACCATGCCGTACCCAAATCTTGTTGATAATAAGGTCTCCATGCCGAACTAGAGAAAGCGTCTTCGCCGATGTACGTGAGCCGTCGATTGTATCTCTCTCATAAGCTCCTTCGCCCCACCATTTTACGCCGATGGTCCTATAAGCCTGGCCCGGTATTACCTCGATTGGCCGAACGATTGGTTTGGCAATCTCCCCAAGAGAGACTTCGGTCCAAGAGAAACTCATATCACGCGTAGGGTCAGGGTCGCCTTGATCTCTGCCATAATCTCCGCAATGCGTTGTTCCTTCTTCAGAATATTGTCGGTGAGCTGTTCGGGAGGGAGATGCTCGAAATCAGTTGCAGCGTTAGGGTTCTTGCGGTCGAGGTTGCAGCCGGCGGCGAGGAGTTCGGCGGCAGGGAGCTTCCAAGCACGTTCGTTTTCTTGGCGTTTATTCCACCAATTGAGACAACCGGCGAATTCTTCGAACTGGATCGGCTGCGTTTTGGTGTAATTCTTCCGACCTTCGGGGAGCGGCTGCTCGTAGTACCAGACATCTTCGGTCGGATGGGAGCGATCGAAAAAGAGCAGATTGGTCGGGATGCTCGTGTATGGAGCGAAGACGCCGTTGGGAAGCCGGACGATCGTGTGAAGGTTAAAATCTTTCAGCAGTTCCTCTTTGATGCGGGCGCAGACGCCGTCGCCGAAAAGTGTGCCGTTGGGAACTACGACCGCCGCGCGGCCGGGTGTCGGTGGGCGCTTGAGCTTGCGCATGATCAGTTGCAAGAAGAGCAGGGCGGTTTCGGAGGTTTGCTTGTCTTCGGGAAAGTTGCCGAGGATGCCGCGCTCTTCTTCGCCGCCGAACGGCGGGTTGGTCATGATGATATCGACGCGGTCTTTATCGCCGATCTCACGCAGAGGGAAACGGAGACTGTTCAACGGATCGATCTTGGGCGATTCCAGCCCGTGCAACACGAGATTCATTTGAGCCAGCAGGTAGGGGAGGGACTTGGCCTCGCCGCCGAAGATGTTCTGGGTTTGAAGAATCTGTCTGTCCTCAACCGTTTCGCACTGCTTCTCCAGGTGCTTGAACGACTCGACTAGGAAACCGCCAGTGCCGCAGGCCGGATCGAGAATGACTTCTCCCAGTCTCGGATCCATGACTTCCACCATGAAGCGAACGACCGGGCGCGGAGTGTAAAACTCGCCGGAATCGCCGGCGGCGTCGCGCATCTCCTTGAGCATCGATTCGTAGAGATGGCCGAGCGTGCGAATCTCGTCGCTGCTGGTGAAATGGATATCGCTGATTTTGTTGATCACGTCGCGCAGCAGGTAACCGTTGATCATGCGATTGATGGTCCCTTTGAAAACCGTGGCGATGACATCGCGCCGGTCGCCGCCGTTGGCCCCTTGGAGGCTCCGCAGATAGGCGAAGAGACCCGGGCCTTTCTTTCCCCCAGGGAGAACGGCTTCTTCGTTGTTGACGAAAGAGATCAACTCGTCGCCGGTTATTCCCTCGGCTTTGGCGGCCCAATCGCGCCAGCGATACGGCAATTCAAGCGCCGGGCGAAAACGCTTGCCGCTTATCTTGGCTTCCTGTTCGCGAATCTGCTCCATGTCATCGAGGAACTTGAGGAACATGATCCAGGTGAGCATGGGTAAACGGTCGAGGTCGCCGTTAAGCCCTTTGTCCTTCCGCATAATATCGCGACACGATTTCACGATGGAGGAGAGCCGCTGGGCGGTGGTCAGAGTTTGTAAGGAGTTTTGCTTTCGAGCCATCAGTATTCCTTCTAGAAAATTGTCTTCCAATACTCATTCACCCGCGCGACGGCACCTTCAACGGTGGTCTCGGAAATCTTGACCTGTATCGCCATCGCCGTGAACGAGGACATCCATGTTGACGAGGCCGCAGGAAGTGTTAGCGGAATGTTATGTGTGCCGCGATGATTAAAGGTAGCCTCTATGGCAGGTCTAACAGACCGAGGAGTTGGGGCATCCCTGTCTAGGATCAAGACAAGATCCACGAGGTCTTTGACCCGGGAGTTGATACCGCCCTTGCGGGGCAGCGTATAGGAGTGAACTTTCTCGGCGAATTGCTGCGCAATCGGCAAGATTCGGAATCTTGCTGGAGAAATCCCTGCAAAGGCAAAGAACTCTTTCCCATTGATCCACTCGGGAGAACCAAGAACGATATCGCCGATGCCCACGTCGACGTGGAACTTTGCGAAGATGCGTCGATCTAGCAACACTTCTACCGGAAAACGAGCACCACCACCGGGCGGCGCATCAAACTCTTGCTGCGGCGCGCCGACATGGATCACAAAGTGCTCCCCCAAGTCAACCGCCGCCGCATCCTGAAGATCCTCCCACAATTTCTGGATTGCTCGCTTCGCTGGATCACTCTCAAAGCTCGATTCAGGCAATGCCAAGTCTATGTCCTTTGTCGTTCGCGCATTCGCCCCAAATCTAACTTCGAAGCCGTAACCGCCTTTGACTATCCACGGAGCGTCTCGATTAATAAAAAGTCGAGCGAGAAGCCTATCAAACGCTACAAGCCGGCGTAGCCGTTGCAATTCGGCGTTGCTCACGGCTCTTGCATTGATGCGAGCCTCAACGGCTTGCCGGAATGCTCGTGGGGTTTCGTAAATATTCGGAGGCATAATTAGCTTGTTTCCAACTCCAAGACTTTAAGGGCTTCATCCAGGCGCTGTCTGCCCGCAACGGAGAGTCCGTTTTGTTCGAATTGCTTCCGTCGAACGATTCCGCGATTCAACGCGTCGTGCAACGCTTTGATTAGATACTCCGGGCTAAGATCACCTTCCGCGACATCCTTAATTGTTTTCAGAGGCGTAGTGACGAGAAAACCATCGTGATTCTCGACGTCTTCTTCCGGCAGATTGTTGTAGTGCAGCACGCACGCTTCCCGAGCGTGCTTTCGGAAGTTTCTGGGCACGGTAAGATGGAGTTTGGCGGGCATCACTTCTCCGAGATCATGAAAATCAAGAGCGCTTTCGTGTGAGACCACTGCTTTTATGTTTCCTTTTTGATCGCGACTCCAAAATGACCACCGTATGAGATCTTCGTGCGGGCTAGCGGGGTAATCTCTCAGCCGAAACAGACCATGATCGATGGTGAGCCAATTGCCGCGTTGCCGATGGAAATGTTGCTGTCGGTAGGTATAACCGACTGAAAGCGCTTGGCGCGCAGTAAAATACCCTCCTTGACTGGAAGCGATTGTCCAAAGGCACCTTTCAGTAACTCTTGGGTCACGCTTCATACAAAAACCTTACATTAGTTGTAAGGTTTTTGCAATATTAAGGCAGCGTCTCTACGAAATACTTACAGCAAATGTAAGGTTTTTGCGCGAAACCTACAGCGGTCTGTGAGAACCTTCAACTTACTTAAAGGTTTTTGCTATGCCGCGTACAAAAGCGCCTGCAGTTCATTCACGGCCTCTCGGAGCTTCTCCGGACCGCCGAACAGCCGGGCGATCTCGATTACGTTGCCGCGGTCTGAAATCGGCGGCACCTTGAGTACGTCGGGTATCAGAAATTGGGCCGTGCCGTGGTCGGCGTATTTTTCCAGGAGGTCATTGAGAATGGATCGCGCTTCCGGTGCGTATCTCTCGAAGAAAAGCTTTTCATCTTTTTTCACTCGATTCGCGCTCTCGCGGCGCGTGCGTAAAGGACCGTTGAAGGCGAGATGACACAGCAGATCGAACGGATCGGCTTCGGGCTGGTTGCTCGTCGATCTTAGTTGATCGAAGTCAATTCCTCTTTCTTCTAGTTTGCTGATGATATCGGACCGTAGCGCAGGATCGGCCCATTGCTTTCGCAGATCGGCGGCGGACGGATAGAGCGTGCGGACTTTCTCCGCCGCATACTCTGAAAATCGGACGACGCGGAGTTGCCTGCCGTCGGGATCGAGCTCGTAGACGAGGTGAGCGGCGATTTCGACATGGCCGCCGTCGAAATAGAGCTTGCGACGCTGGCCTTCCGAGTCATCCGCAAGTTCGGCAGCGGCGCCAGAGTCGTCTTCTCGAACGACGGTGTCCGTCTGCGTTATTTGAGAAATGGTTTTGCCGGTCTCGCTCATCTCTTCTTCGGTGATGTACGCCGGCTCGCCATCAAAGTCGGGATCGGCGAAAAGGCGAGTCGCGGAGCCGGTATAATCGAGAATATTAAAGTAAAACTTACCGTAGTCGTCGCGTACGCGGGTTCCTCGACCGATGATCTGTTTGAATTCCACCATGGAGTTAACCACCCGCGCGATGACGATATTCTTGCAAGTTGGGATGTCGACGCCCGTCGTGAGCAACTGCGACGTGGTCAATATGACTGGCGTCGTGGTTTCCAGTTCCTGAAACTTGCTCAGGTGGCCACGCCCCACCGGGCCTTCTTCCGACGTCACGCGGCAGACATAATCCGGGAATTGCTTCACTAGGTCGTCGTTCAGATTATTGAGCGCGCGGCGCATCTCATCGGCATGTTCCTGATCGACGCAAAAGACGATGGTTTTTGCGTACCGGTCCGATTTTTTTAGAAAGTCGCTGAGATTGCGGGCGATCGCCTCTGTCCGGGCCTTAAGCGCTACCGTGCGCTCGAAGTCCGCCGTCTGATACTCTCGTTGTCGGGAATTTCCCGTCCATAGCGATCCAGGTCGCCTTGGCTGGGCCGCCATCCCGCCGCGTCCCATTCGGGGTGACGATGCGGTGAACTCGATAGGGCGCTAAAAAGCCATCCTCAATGCCTTGCCGTAAACTGTACGTGTAGATCGGATTGCCGAAGTATCGATAAGTGTCGCGGTTGTCCTTCCGCAACGGCGTCGCTGTCATACCCAACTGATACGCCGGTTGAAAGTAGGTTAAGATTTCGCGCCAGTTGCTTTGATCCTTGGCGCTGCCGCGATGGCACTCGTCGACAATTACCAGGTCAAAGAAATCCTTCGGATATTCCTTATAAAGTCCAGGACGGCGCTCATCTTTGGCGATCGCCTGATAAATCGCGAAATACATTTCGCGGCCCTTGTTAATCTCCCCGTTCTCGATCTTCCATCGCGCGTCGCCAAACATCGTGAACATCTTATCCTTGGGATCATCGATCAAAATGTTGCGGTCGGCGAGGTAGAGAATCTTTGGCCGGCGGTACTCGCCGCTGCGGTTCCAGCGCGTGCTCCAGAGCTTCCAGCAAATCTGAAAAGCCACAGCGCTCTTTCCGGTTCCAGTCGCCATGGTGAACAGGATGCGCTTTTTGCCCTGCAATACCGCTTGCACGGCCCGGTTGATGGCGATTTCTTGATAATAGCGCTTTCCCTTGCCAATGGCGGCGTTGGCCGGCGTCAGGAGTCTATTCGCCGTGTCGTCATCGGCAATTTGTTCACGAGCGCGGAAGCGCTGCCACAATTCGGCTGGTTTGGGAAATGAATCGAGTTCGCGTTCCTGGCCCGTTGTGTAGTCAAACTCGACGATGCCGTGACCGTTCGTTGAATAGGCGAATTTCACCCCCAGGACTTCGGCATATTCCTTCGCCTGCTGGAGACCGTCCGCGCGAAGCTTATAGGCTGATTTCGCTTCGACAACGGCCAGCATGAAATCTCTGGCGTAGCGTAATAAATAGTCGGCGCGCTTGGACGGCCGGCGGCGCGCTTTTGTGCCCACTACCAGGATGCGCCCGTCGGTAAAACTCTTTTGTTCGCTGATCTGATCGTCAGTCCAGCCGGCGGCATAGAGTTTCGGCAGAACATATTTTCGACAAGTATCGGCTTCTGTGATCATGTTTCGCGAAGGAAGGGCGTCTATTAAACTCGCGCAAGCCTGAGCAGCATTCCAGTCGAGCTATGGGCAGGGTTCGCAGCCTCATCCCGCATGTCACCGCGGATTGTAGAGGAAGGCGTGTGTTCTGCCAAGGGAAAAAATTCAGGAATTATAGATAATCGCGGCAACCGAGCTATTAGCGCTTATAGAGCTGCTCAACAAAGCCGGAGCGGTGAATCTCGTCGACTACGCTCGAATCCCAGAAATCTTTTTCGGAAAGCTTCGCCGCCCGCGGATCGTCGAGTGCGGTCATCTCAAAATGAAAGCGAATCGATTCGGGGTTTGCCCGGAGTTCCTTTTCGATGCGGCGCGTCGTTTCGTCGTAAAGGTAGCCCATCGCGACCATATCGGAATTTTTAAAGTACTTGTGCAGGATTTTTAGACTTTCTTCCTTTTGGCGCAACATGAAGCGAACGCCGTCCATGTAGCCCTTGAGAAAATTGATCACCAGATTGCGATTTTGCTTCAAATAGGCCGCGGTGACGTTGATGCCGCCTCCGGGTGTGGGCACATCGAATTTGGCCAGAACTTTAAGGCCCTCATTTCTCCCGATGAGATCGAGGGGCGGAAAGAGCATCGTTCCCTGGATGACTCCGGCCTTCAACGCCGACAGGCGCCCGCCTTCGCCTCCCCCGATCGATAAGAACTTTACGTCCGCGTTTGGATCGAGCCCGCTGTCGCGCAGCAACTTCGCCAAGCGGGCGTAGCTGGCGTCTCTGCCGCGCGATATCCCCAATATCTTGCCCTTCAAATCTTGAACAGACTGGATTCCGGGCGCGGTCAGCAACGAAGAGCCGAGAGAGTTCATGGTCACGCCCACGCGGACTAAAGGAATTCCTTGTAGCACCGCGGTAGTCACTCCCGTATCCGCTCCAAAAAGAAACTGCACGCTATTGCTGACTAAAGCCGGAACCGCGCGCGCCCCGCCGCTCATCAGAATCGTCTCCACATCGAAACCATAAGTTCGCCAGATGCCTTTTTCCGCCGTTACCCAGAGCGGCGCCAAGCCCGGCGCTACGGCAGGGTAGGCCGCCCTGATCTTTTCCAGCGCCTGCGCAGAAGTTGTAATTCCTGCCGAGATCAGCGCGATGAAAAATAACACCACGAGCTTCATCTAATACCATCTCCCAGTAAGGAACTGGTTGATGTTGCGCTGCACCATGCGGGTTTTCCCTAGCGAAGCATAAGCGCCGCGCATCATGTGTGCGGCAATTTCTTCGGCGCTCTTGCGGCCGGCTTTAATCTCTTGCAGGTTGCCGTAAAAGTCTTCGAGATAATCGTACATTTTCTTGAAGTACGCTCGTCCGGCCTCTTCTCCCTCGACCGCCGGCCCGTGGCCGGGAACAAGCTGCTTGTAGTGGCTTTGAAAAAGCGGCTTTAACGCCGTGAGCCAATTGGGAATATTGCCGAAGAACGTGACCGGATGGACTTCGGTATAGAGTAAGTCTCCCGCGATCAGAGTTTCATCCTCTTCGAAATAGACCGTCGTATCCCCTTTGCTGTGGCTGTGACCGTTTTCAGCGCAGTATTTGAGGTGCAGGGTAATGCCGGGCAAAGTCAACCGAGTGGCCTCAGTGAAGACCATATCCGGCACGGTCAAACACAAGCCGGGAAAGCGATCGTAGAGCTGCGCGACCGGCGCCATCATTCTAGTAAAGTCCGGCTCGCCTTCTTCCTTCATCGCGCGGGCGCAGCCCGCGCTGGCAACGATAGGGACGCCCCGTTGCGCGAAGTAGTAATTCGCCGAAGTGTGGTCGAAGTGCTCATGGGTGTTGACAAGGTAGCCGACCTTGGCGCAACCGGTGAGGTTCAGCGCCTCTTCGACCTCGTCGATTCTGCGAATATCGGCGTCAATAATCACCGCGCTCCCGTCGTTGGCTTTGATGATGCCGAAGTTGGTCGCGCCCTCCGGTCCGATGACGACGTAAGCGGACCTGCTGACTCGGTGAATTTTAGATTCCATCCGTAGCGACATATCTGAATGGCGGTTTGCTTGCAATATCGACGTTGGGTTGACCGGAAAACGAGGCGATGCTATTCGCCTATTAGCATTGCACAAGAGAAAGGATTTACATGGATACACAAAGGAAGTACATCATCGTTGAAAAACGCGACGCGGTGGCGAAAATCACGATCAATAGACCGGAGAAGAGAAACGCATTGAGCCGGGATACGATCCGCGAGATGCTCGCTGCTTTCGAGGAGCTAAGAAACGATGACTCAATCGCGGTCGTGTTGACCTCGGGCTCCGGCGATGTCGCATACTGCGCCGGGCGCGATCTGTCAGAGTTCCCGACCGAAGGCGGCCAGTCTACGGCTGACAGAAGGTCTCACCCGCGTGCGTACCACGTGGCCGAAGTCATTCGAACTTTTCCCAAGGTCACGATTGCCGTGGTTAACGGATTTTGTCTCGGCGGTGGCATCACCCTCCTGCTACCGCACGATCTTGCCATCGCATCCGACAAAGCTCAGTTCGGACTGCCCGAAATCATGAGAGGCTTCTTGCCCTATCCCATCGTGGCGACTATTTTTCGCACGCTGATTCCGACGAAATATGCTTTTGAGCTTATTCTTACGGGGAAAAACTGGGATGCGAAGAAATCGATGGAGGCGGGCTTGATCAACCGCGTGGTGCCGCACAACGAACTTCATGAGGCAGCATGGCAATGGGGCAAAGAGATCGCGCAATGGGACAAAACGACGTTGAAATATTGCAAGATGGCGGCCCATGCTTCTATGGAAGCGAGCAGCGTTCCGGCGGCGGCTGAGATCGCCTGGTTGATGCAAGAGGAACATAGCATGGTCAATCCCAGAGCCTACACGGGCACTCGCGAGTTCCATAAAAAGTAGAAGATAAGTCGGGGAAATGAATCGGCGGAGGGAGAAAAGAATCCTCCCCCGGACTCAAAAGAAAAACAATTTGGGCAGTACGTGCAAATAGCCAGGAGAAGTTCCTATGAGCGTTAAATTAACCGGCATTCTCAGCGCGAATGTCACACCCTTCAAAGATAACTATGATCTCGATGAGGCGGGTTTGCGCAAATTGATTCGCTATCAGACAAAACCCGACGGTATTACGGCGGTTGTGTGTAACGCGGGGGCGGGCGAGGGCGCGACGCTCACTCGTGAAGAACGCGTTCGCTGTGTCGAGATTATTCGCGAAGAAATCCGCAATAGTCAGTGTGTGGTTGCGGGAATCGAAGCGCTTTCCACGCGAGAAGCCATTCAGCAGACGCGCGACGCCAAAGATGCTGGCGCCGCGGCCGTGATGCTCACTCCGCCTCACGTCTACGATTGGAGCTCGACAGCCAATCCGGAATTCGCGGTACAGTACTTTCACGACATCGCAAAAGCGGTGGACATCCCGATTACGATTTTTCATTACCCGGCCTCGACCGCATCCGGTTATTCACCGGATACCGCGATTCGCATCGCGCGCGAAGTGCAAAACGTCATTGCGATTAAAGTCGCGAGCGGCGCCAACATCCGCCGTTACGAGCAGGTCTTGCGCGGGATGCGCGCGCTGCCGCGACACGTGTCTGTTCTGGCGACGTCGTCTTTGTTTCAACATTTCGTCACCGGCGCCGACGGCGCATTGACCGGCTTCGCCAACTTCGCGCCGGAGTTTTGCGTCAATCTTTTCAAATCCGTCGAGGAGGGCGATCTCGACAGGGCGCGCAAGCTGCACGAGATCAATTGGGCGCTGGAGCAGGCCGTGTACAAAACGCCCAATGTCTATAAGCACAGCCGTTATAAGGTCGCCGCCTTTTTCGCCGGGCTGATGGACAATTTCATCGTTCGCCCACCGCAGATGCCGGTTCCCGAGGGCGAGGTGAAACTAATTCATGACGCGATGGAGAAATTGGGAATGTTGCGGCGATAAGGATCCTGAAAAACCGTGTTCCTGGAACTGCTATCTGGACAGATCGATGGGTATCGGCACAGGACGCCTCCACATCATAGATCAGCGAATCCAGGCCTGTAGGATCGGTGGAGCCTTGCGATACCCATCGTTTTTTCTCAAGACGGGGAGGACACACAAAACACTATAAAGTCGAAATCTAACCTTCAAAGAAAGCACAATAATGAATCGGCTCATCATCGTTTTGGTTTTTATTTTCTTTTCCGTCCCTACTAGCAGTCATGCGCAGGAGCGGCGAAGAATCAGAGTCTCTAACGCTAATTTCAGTTTCACCGCGTTGCCGCTGCTGGCGGCGCGTGATTGGAAATTGTTTACTGAACAAGGATTGGACGTAGAAATCATCCTCATGCGCTCGGCGGCATCGGCTGCGGCTCTCGCTTCAGGCGATCTCGATTACACGTCCGGCATCGGGCCGGCGAGCATCAGCGCGACGCTCAGCGGTCTCGACTCGCGGGCGCTGTGGTCGTCCTCGAACCGGATCGCCTACTGGCTTATGGCGAAGCCCGAATTTAAAACCGTGCAAGATTTGAGAAACAAGAAAATCGGTATCTCCGGCTTGGGCGGTACGAGCCACGTTTCCATGACCCTGGCACTGGAGAAACGTGGCCTGGGGGCTAAAGATTATGTCGCGCTTTCCGTTCCTTCCGGTCAACTCGTGCCGTCGCTTGAATCCGGATTTGTTGATGCCGCGGCGCTTAATCCACCCTACATGTTTTTTGCCCAGCGGCGCGGCTATCAACGGCTCCTGGATATCGGCGCATTGGTCGAAATGCCATCGGGCGGCCTGACGGCGCTGACGAAAACGATTCGTGCTAGACCCGATGAAGTGAAACGGGTGATCCGCGCTCAGCAGATCGCCAAAAGAGCCATGCTCAAATCGCGGGAAAGGACTCTCGAGTTGATTACCAGAGTGCTCAAGATGGACCAGGAAACCGCCGCTGACACCTACAAGGTCGTCGAAGCCAGCTTCAACGACACGGGGATTCCAACGCCGGAAGGGATCGGCAATATCATCAGAGCGATCAAAGCCGAAGGCCGGTTCAAAGAGCGAAACATCGCGTTCGAGGACGTTGCGGATCCGCGATTCGCCGTCGAGGTGGCGAAAGAGTTGGGATACAGGGTGCCGTGAAACGGGGTGGAGTATTGGAATACTGGAGTGTTGGAGTAATGGGCCGTCCAACCTTGTTTTGCCGGTTCTAATTCCCAACGGGGGCAAATAATTCGCTCAACTGCGGACGGTAGGGGATGTAGCCCTGTTCCTCCGCGTACTGCACAAACTTTTCCAGCACGACGCGGTTTTCGGGCGTTAAGCCGTGCGCCCATGGATTGTTGCCGAACAACTCTTCCTCTTCTTCCAGGATTAACACCGCGGAGGGAAAAGCCAGCCGCTTGGCATAATCATAAGATTTGCGGCAAAGGTTTTCGGCTTCGCTAAATGCTTTCAAAAGGCTGTTAACGATCCAGGGATGGTCGTCGAAGAGCGATTGGCGGACGACGAGTGTGTGGGTAATCGGAAAGATTCTCGATTTGCGGAAATACTCGTTGACTGTGGTTCGTGGATCCTTGAAGAGCCGTTGAATACGCGGATCTTTCGCTCGAAACGACGGCACGATGTTCGGCGGAATCAGCGCATCGATCTCGCCGCGGAGCAATAAAGCTTCAGTCGGCTCGTCTACGACCGTGACCTTGACACCCGCGGGCGGCCGATATCCGGCTCTTTCAGGCGCCGAGGTGAACCACTCGCATTCCTCCGGGCGCACGCCGTAGTACTCCCGCAGAATTCCTCTGGCCCAAAGGCCGACTGTGAGGCGGTACTCATCCATGCCGATTTTTTTTCCTTTGAGATCTTCAGGTCGCTCGATGCCTGACGACGGCGAACAAAAAATGTAGGGATGAATTTGCATGCGCAAGGGAAAAACCGGCAGCGCGATCACCGGCTCTTTGCGGCAGCGCGCCATCGTATACCACGACAGCGACATCTCGGCGATGTCAAATTCTTCGTAAACGGGCCGCATGCAAGCCTCGCCGGTTTCGGCGCGGCGGGGATTCAGCTTGATCCCTTCCGCAGCGACTTCGCCGGAAAGGAGCGGCCGTGTGCGATGATAATCGGCCAGCATCAGCGTCAACTCTAAGTCGTGCGCCATATCGGTTCCTTTGGTTTCATGTCAGGCTGCCGGTAAAAGTCTCGGCTCGGCTTTGCTTGGTGAGGTGGTGTGATTGACAATCCCCCCATTACTCCAATACTCCACTTTTCCATTCACCGGCTCTGGCCGAGCGCTTTCGCCAATAAATTTGCGGCAAAAAATTTCTCGGCGCCGCCGAACTTTTTCGCTTCCGCCTCGATGTGTGCAGCGGCAAAGAGAGCTTCGATGTCTTCCTTGGTCATGGAAACGGAATAAACATTGGAAAATTGATTTACAACTTTTCGCACCGTTGCGGGATCGCCAAACCTATTTTTCTTGATGATAGCCGTGGCGACCTTTTCCTTGTCGGTCTTGAGAAAGTCCAGGCCGCGTTTCATGGCTCTTAGAAGAGCCGTTACACCATCCGGGTCGCTGTCCACCTTACGTTTGCTGGCGAGGATGACAACGAACGGAAATCCTGGAATTACATTGCCGATGTCAAATAGCACCGGAAATCCTTTTTGCTCCAGTTCCAACCTTTCCATAAACGAAAAAGGAGACGCTTGAATTTTCCCTGCTTCCAATGCCTGAGCGCGGGTTGGACTGTTGCCGACGCCGTAAAGGATCTTGTAATCTCGGTCGCGTACCAACCCCTTTTTCGCAAGTCCCTCGACGGCCGCGTATTCCGCGATGCCGCCGGCGCCCGTGACGCCGACGATTTTACCCTTCAGGTCATGGGGCTGGGTGATTCCTTTGGCGCCGATGAGTGTGTAATCCATGTAAGGTTGCAGGCCGCCGACAATAATGAGCGGTGCCCCCTGGACAATGGAGCGCACAGCGGGCACACCGGCGACCACGGTGTAGTCGACGTCACCACCCATCAGCGCCGCGATCGCCGTGGGTCCGCCTCTGATAAAGACCGTTTTAACGTCTAACCCTTCCGCTGCGAAGAAACCAAAGTCGGCCCCGATCATGAGGGGAAGAACACTATTCAACGTGGGCGTTTGGTAGGCGAAGGTTACGGATTTGGCGAGGGCGCTCTTGCCGCATCCGAGCGCTATGATGAGGAAGGCAAGAAGTAGTCTGTAATGGATTCGTTTCATCAAATCCCCGGCCAATAAATTATTTTCCCAGACTCTCCAAAAAACGTTCTTGCTTGAGCCGTTCCACGATCGAGCTGTCAACGACCTCCTTGGGGTCGCGGTGCGCATACTCGGGGTTGTCGAGCGCGAGGTTGTCCAAAATAAGGCGCATGCCGTCAATGGTCGGATAGGGCAGGTCGGGGAACAAAGCAACATTAAAGCTGTATTCAGTCGCCACAAGATTGGTATCATTAAGCTTCATTCGCTTGGCGATGATCCGTTCGCTATCCTGACGGTTGCGCTTCATGAATCGAATGGCTTCGGTCACCGCCTTGACGTAACGATAGGCCGTGTCTCGGTTTGCGTCCAGCCATGATTCATTCACAACCACTGATGTCCATGGGAACGGGATCGCCATCTGTTGGGCCGTCGCCAAAATTTTAAATCCGTGAGGTTTAGCCTGCGCGCTCGCGGCGGCTCCCAGAAGAGTATACTGAACCTTACCGGTGGTGAGCCCAGTCAAGCGTCCGGTGTCAGCGCCCAGCTGCAATAATTTAAGGTCATTTTCGCTGAGACCGTTCTTGCGGAATAAGTAGCGCAGGCCCTGATGCGACGAAGATGCGAAGCGCGACACCGCGCCGGTTTTGTTCTTGAGATCGGCGATCGTTTTGACGTCCGGGGCGGTCACCAGGTTCGATGCCAGGACGGGCAGCGGGTTAGCGATGGTCAGCAGCTTCAGGCCGCGCAGCCGCGCTTCGAGCGCGGCCGGACCGCCGGCGGCGAACTGTACCGTATTGCCAACGAGAGCCTGTACGTTTAACGATCCGCTACTGATATAGATAAGATCGACATCCAGTCCATACTTAGCGAAAAAACCGCGATCCTGCGCGACCCACAGCGGTGATTGGCTGGCATTGACCGCCGCGTAAGACGCTTTGATTCGATCCACGGCGTAGGATCGCCCGGTCAGGGCCGTTAGCAAAAGTACGATGAAAGCGAGTGCGACGACGTTGTAACTTCTCATCCTTTTTGCATACTGTGGAACGGCGGAAAGAGCAAGCAAAACACAACGATCGAAGTATAAACGTAAACATAGCTATTGACCGTCAAACGGCGAGTCGGTTAACCTTCCTGGCATGCTGCGGAAATCTATGGCCACTTACGACGCTCCCCTCAATCGCCGTCCCGAAGTCATCCTAGATTTTGACGTGGAGGAGGGTCTGTTGACGATTCATCTGAAAAACATCGGCGGCCGGTCTGCTTATGCGGTGAAAACAACATTTGACCGGCGATTTTACGGGTTGGATGGCCAAAAATGCATTTCGGACATGCGTTTGTTCCGCCATCTTGAATTTATGGCCGCGGGAAAAGATTTGTCGCAGTTCGTTGACGTGCTGGCAAATTACTCAAGGCGCAAACAGCCCATGCGCATTGCCGCGACCCTTTCGTATCGTGACCGCGAAGGCAAGCGCTATGAAGACCGCATTGTGCACAATCTCAGGATTTATCTCGAATTGGGGCAGGCAAAAATTATCAGGAAACGCGAAGGAGGGTAATCATGGCCACGCCAAGGAGCGATCCATACGGGGCATTCAACTTTATCGTCGAGATCGACGGCATCGCGGTCGCGGGCTTCAGTGAATGCTCCGGCCTCACCGCTGAGACGGCGGTGGTCGAGTACCGCGAAGGCAACGAACCGATGAGAGTTAGGAAGTTAGCCGGGTTGACGAAATTTGCGCCGATTACTTTAAAGCGCGGCATAACGGGGAACCGCGACCTGTGGAACTGGTACAAAAACATCATGAACGGCACCACCGACAGACGCAATGGTTCCATCGTGCTACTGGGAAACGATCGCGCGCCGGTCGCGCGCTGGAATTTTACCAACGGCTGGCCGGCAAAGTGGGAAGGTCCTCATTTGAAGGCCAAGAGCAACGAGGTCGCCATAGAAACTTTGGAGATCGAGCACGAGGGTTTGGAATACGAGTAGGAGCATCGGATGACGCCGGCTATAAATCCAGCGTGCTTTGCGCAAAGAGCTCCTCAACTTTCATTTTTTTTGAAGTCAATCCCTGCTCATACGAAAAATCAATCAGAGTTTCCAGCAACCTGCGGTTGGCTTTGACGCCGTAAGGATAGGGATCGTTGCCGAATATCTCTTGTGTCATCGCCAGATATTCCCGGCCGAAAAAGAGCGCCGTCGGAATGCTGTCGAGCAGCCTTGCGTTGAAATATTCCTTTGCCTTGACGAAACCGGTGTAAAGATTGAATGCGACCCACGGATGTTTTTTGTAGACGTCGCCACGAATCGTATAAGCATGATTGACGGGGAGAAAACCCCATTTTTTAAAAAATCGCGCGCCTTCGGCCTGGCGGTCCGGAAACAGAAGCTTCACCTTGCTCCAATCTCCGTCCGCGCCGGGAATGCGGTGCGAGCGGCCGATGACGTTGGGCATATTTTTCCAGGGACTGCCGATGGCCGCGACGTCCAATTCGTAATTAACCAGCATTGAAGCCAGGCTTTTGTCCGGTGGTATCCTTTGAAACGAAATTCCCGGCGGCGGTGTGAAGCCGGTGGCGCCGCCATGACTTAATTCCTCGGTGCGCTCCATATACCAGTGCACCTTATATTGCGACACGCCAAAATCGTGTTCGAGTATGCCACGCTGCCATAGCGCGGCCGTCTGCTGATACTCGCCGACGCCGAACCGTTTACCGACGAGGTCGCCCGGTTGTTTGATGCCGGAGTCGACATTGTAGGAAAGCTCGGTATGAAAAAGGCGCCGGCTTGGAAAAACCGGCAGGGCGATCATGTCTAAACCGCGTTCGCGAGCGATGAGGTAGGACGACATGGACATTTCTCCGACGTCGAATTCCCGAAACTTGAGCTGTCTCCAGAAAGTCTCCGATGGGTGCGAGTAGGTCGGGATAATCTCGATGCCTTCGGCTTTAATCGTGCCGTCCATCAATGGTTGAACTCGCTCGTTGAAAGCGGAAATGAAACTCAAGCTAAGTTTCGGCATCATTCTCTCCTTTTCAATCGCTGCGGGTTTGATTCCCCGCAGCTTGCTGCGTAATGAGCTATTCGAGACCTCTGAGAGTCCGTCATTCCCGAACGCTTCTATAGGGAATCCAGGCGAGACCGAACCTGGACCCCCGATTAAAACGTTCGGGGGTGACGCCGTTGGGATAAAATCTCACCGCTATGTTCTGATACCCCGGCAGCTTGCTGCGGGTAGCTCATTGTGTGCTTACCTTAAGAGTCCAGTGTACTTTCGGCGAATAACTCCTCGAAGTTCATCTTTCGCGGCGTCAATCCCTGTTCGTAAGAATAAGCCGTGATCGTATCGAGCATCGCCGCATTGTCTTTGATCCCATACGGAAACGGATCATTGCCAAAGA
>JBGPIK010000037.1:0-27956 GCA_041484845.1 Binatia bacterium
CCGCTTCACCGCATGACTCACCGTCGACAACTCTCGCACCTGCAGATATCTCCTCAACTCCTCCAATCCCACCTCCCCGTGCCTTCGTCCCAGATAGCACACCAGTTCCCGGCACTGCTTGATCTCCTCGCTACGCTGTCGCGGGGATGGCGCCGCCATGAGATTCTGTGAATTTTTTGGCAATGGCCAACCCAAGTCCGGTTCCCTGTACTTTAGTGGTGTAGAACGGATCAAAAATCCTTAAGATCTTATCCTCCGGGATTCCCATTCCGGTGTCTCTTATCTCTGCAAACACCTGCGTGACGCCTGCCTCTTTCAGGGTTGTGCCGGAAGTTATGGTGAGGATTCCGCCGCTTTCAGGGATGGCCTCGATCGCGTTGCCAATGAGGCTCATGAAAACCTGCTCGAGCAGAACCTGATCGCCGGTGATCGGCGAGAGTTTCGCCGCAAGCTGCTCGTTTACCTTGAGGTGGGCGTTGGCCATGCGACCGCCCATCATTTGCACTGTCCCACGAAGAAGCGTGTTGAGATCCAGGAACTCACTTTGCCTCTCGGCCGACCGGAGAAACCGCAATAGCTCCTTCATACGGCACTGCAACCGATCAACCTCGGCCATGATGTTCGCCAAATTCCGCGGCGCCAGGGCCGGACACATCACACTCTTTGCAATCCAGCAGAGCCACCTGAGCCGCTGCGCGGATGTTGGCTAGGGGATTGCCAATTCCGTGCGCAACTGCCACCACCACCTCGCCGATGGCCGCCATCCGTTCAGTCTGCACGAGTTGAGTCTGGACTGTCCGCAGCTGCTGGTTGGCTGCAGCCAGCGCGTGGCTTTTGTCTTCCAGATTGTGATGTTGCTCGTCGATGCGACGAGCCGCCCGGCGCACAATCCAGAACAGGGACAGATACAGTAGGGATGCTCCCGCCAAGCTGGTGACCACTACCATGATCTGTCCTTTACGAATATTGATAAAGACCTGGTGGGGCGCTTTGTAGGTTTCCACGACACCAACCACCTTGGTAGTGCCCGAAAACATCACCGGCACATAAACCTCCACCAACTCCGGCAAGTTATCGTCTTCGTAGATGTTCTCGCCTTTTCTCTCGTCCAGTTCCAGATTCACCATTATACGGCCGTTAATCGCCCCGATGAGCTGGGAATTGTCGAGAAACCGCTGCCCGATAAGACGCGGTTCATCCGACCAGATCACCATCATGGCGGCATCGTAAACCTTCACCCTGGCGATCTCGGGCATCATGACAGTCTGCTCGTAAAAAATTCAAAACCGCTCCTGGGCGATCGTGCTCTGGGGTGCGGAAAAATCCGCAGGAGAAAGGTGCTGCAACAACTCTGTGCGAATGAAGTCCGCCGTGATCCTCCATTCCCGCTCTAGCGGGTCTTTTCGGAGATAATAGGAGATTATAAACGAGAGGGCGGCCGTGATCAGGCCAATAATGATCAAGCTCACAATCGCAAACTGTCGGGTTAGCGCGGGACCGCTATCCGACTTGGTGAAAGGACATGATGCCACATTGTGGATCATACCGAGTCTCATTTGATTCGGCGATTGCGACTTGAGCGTGCTTCTTCAGGGATGCGTTCCTATACAGGATTTTTCCGAATCATTTAAAAGCGGCGTCTATCCTTAGCGTAAGCTCTTACAAAGAGCTACAACTATCCCGTGTGTGACAGGGTAAGCTTTGAATGGGCTCGGCCGGCTTTTCTGATTCTCCGTCGTATCTTAGAAACCGACAGAGAAAACTTGCCGTCAGGGGCAAGGGTTCAATGCTTTGACATCCCGCTAGCGTGGCAGAACCAAAATGGCCGCAGTCATCGTCGGGGCATGGGTTGAGCAGATTAATTGATAGGTGCCGACCTTCTCGGCGACAATAGATAGCCGATACTCCCTGCCTCGATTCCATGTGGTCTTGGGTATTACAACACTGCCATCGGGGGAAAAAACCTGAACTTCATGTTCGTCGCCGTTCACAACGAACACGTTTAGTATTACGGTGGTTCCCTGTTGAACGGTGACCGATCCTGGTGACAGCATGTAACTTGACACTTCCCATCGGTGGAGCGCATTTTTGTCGTGGTCACTCGGGGGAGTGTAGCCATACCCTTTGGAAAGGTCGCCGGGGTTGACGTTTGGAAGCGCGAGCTTGTCTGTGGTCGTCGAGCCTTTGATTTCGGCAACGGTCATGAAAACCACGTGTGTACCGGCTGAACGTTGCGCGCCAGCATCCGGCACAAGATAGAAGATAGACGTAATCAACGCGATCGTAGTTGCTATCAACATTTGTTGTGGTTTCATCGTTTTCTTCCCGGCTAATTGCCCATAAGGATAATCATCCGCAAGTTTGAAGCTCCGTAGGCTACGGACACGCGAGACGTCCGAATTGGCAGATATATTTTTTACACCCGGATGCCTAGCGCCTGTCGGCCTAACGGCGAATCCGGTGCATCGACAGAAGGCACGCCGCTCCACGCTCTAGCCGTTTTGTCTACGGGCATGGGGGAGAGACACGAGACCTCCCCTATGCCCGCAAGAGTCTGGTCGTTAGTGAAAGCGTATCCTCGTTGGCTCCACTAGCAACGATCTCTGGGACCATCACAACGCGGCGGCCTTGGATCCTCCCGCCCCTTCCTGGCATCGGCGCTCGGAGCCATAGTCAAGAGCCCAACTACCGACAAGGCTAATGCAATTGCCCATATTTTCTTTACCATTTAAATCAGCTCCTTCTGTGTTGATTAATCTGCTTCGGGAACTTACTTGAGCAACACCCATGCCGGTAAATTAGGAGGGATGACAATCATGCGCGTTTTTTAAGTCAACGATAAAAGATTTGGAAGAACAATACGTTGGAAAACAAAGGATGCGGCCAGAAGAAAATCCGTCGCTTCAGCGCCAACGGACGTGGGGATATCACCGTGGGGATTTGCCCGTCGCGGGCATATGCCCCCAGCCGGCAACGAACCTTCGAGAATCAATCAGATTCAAATTCGATACTCTTGATAATCTTTTTCTAACCGAAAAAGATCGCGTATCATTATCTGTGGCGGACGTATTGATGGACCTGATTAGTGCGAACATGCGATTCTCTTCTCGTCCAAAGGCGGCATTGAAAAACTTACTCTGCCAACTTGTCCACCAAATCTGCCTGTTTCCCGCGAGAATTGTTTCATTCGCCACTGGATTCGTGTCTGTCGGCTTCTCGTCGCGGTTAAGCACGAAACCCCGAAGCGTGCTCTACCTAATTCCGGTTGTAATGAATAGTTGCCTGAATTAGCGATTCCAATTCAGCCCGCGATTGGAATAGCTCTAGAATCTGGTTTAGGATCCGGAAATACTCAAAATCCTAGAAACCAAATCAGGACAGAGTTCCCAAGAACAAGTTCGAGCTTTTCCAGTTGCTGAAGGCAGTGATGCTAGTCGTGACCGCGTCGGGCGTTCCACACACCTGTTACAGCTCGTTCGGTAAAGTGACGGTAAATTTCGACCCCTCGCTGTAAGTGCTGTCTACTTGGATTTTGCCCTTTAATAAATCCAAACATTTCTTCACAATCGCCAAACCGAGCCCCACGCCGCTCTTAAACCGCGCATCGGAATGAGTCCCCCGGTAAAACTCGTCAAAAACCATCGGCAACTCTTCGCTCTTTATACCAACGCCAGTATCTTCGACGATAATTTTAACACCGTCTCCATTAACGCTCGTTTCGAGCCGTGTGCGAATATGACCCTTAACTGTAAATTTAATGGCATTACTCACGAGGTTTAAAATGACTTGCTGGACGAGCTTGCGGTCCGACTTAATGACCACCGGGTCGGGGGGAACCTCGACTTCAAGTGCCACCTCTCCGTCGCCACAAAGAAATTGGAGGTCGCTGGTGATATTACGAATCAGGCCCGTTAGCTCCACGGGTTCCTTCTGAATTGCGAAATCACCTAATTTCAGCCGAGCGAGTTCCAGAGTCCGATTGAAATGAGATAAGAGCTCGGCGGCCGTGTTGCGCATTTTATCGGGAGACGGATGGCTTCGGTTGAGCGAATCTCCGAACCCCCCGTCCACCAAAAGATCTGCGTAACTCCTGATAGCGTCGGGGTTACGGAATTCTTGAGAAAGATTATCGACCAAATCATCCTTAACGCGGTTCACTTTAAAGATTTCATCGAATGCCTTTCCGAGATCCTGATGTTGCTTTCGGATGAGCGCCACCGCCCGCCCTAGGCCGATGAAAGTAATCGCCAGCAGCAACCCTAATCCTCCAAAAACAATTAATCCAATCAGCCATCCAGCATTAAGAAGCGTGACGAAAAGCGGATCGACGTTGAGATAGACCTCGGCAACCCCGCCAACTTTTTTGCTTCCATTGAAGTAAATGGGAACATAGAGTTCCATCAGGCTGCGAAACGATCCCCGCTCAAAGCGATGTTCCTCTTTCTCAAGTTGTGAGAGCTCGGCTTCGATATGCCCTTCCAGCGCCTCAAGTAGTTCCGGATTGTCTTTGGCATCCGGAGCCATCTGCATAAGTTCGACCGAATCGGACCAGATGAGCGTCCCTTGTCGATTATAGATCTTGACCCTAACGACTTCAGGAAGTGACAAGAGGTCCGTTACCTTTTGCCGAAATGATTCCCACTCCGTGCCCTGTTTTACCGTTTGAAAATCTGCCTGGGTGAGCTGATGGGAAATAATAGCATTAATGTATTTGGCTCGCGTCTCTCTGGTTTCCGATACCAGATAAGTTTCCAACATTCTCGTTCCGAACTTAAAGAGAACAAAAGAGATGGCCAGAAAGCCAAGCAGGCCGAGAAAAGCGAAACGCGCAAAAAGTCGCTTCGGTGAACCTACGGGTGGAGAATTGATCATCGATCAGAGTCTCTTAACTTCCCGCCGCGGTGCTGACCTCGACTTTCAAAACGAGTTCCGCTTCTCCGTGTTGAATTATCGCCCTGCAGGATAACGGCGGTCTCGGTCGCTCGACGGGACAAAAAGGGAACCAGCAATAGCCATACCACGAACGGCACAGTCGATACGGTCCGCTGTAACTCATTCAATTACTGATTTCAAGAAACCCGCGCGCCTCTTTTCCAGTTACCGAGAAAGCTTTGACCTATGGCGCGTGGCCCCGAAGTTGCTCGTTGGTAAAAGCAAATATTTTTTCAAGGGAGGATTTCTATGTATCGATCACTGATTTTGGCTGGCGCCGCAGCCTTGGTGCTTGGAGGCGGGTTGTACTTTCACGAGAGTCCCGGCGGAACTGTTTTGGCTGCCTCGGGAGGAACCGTAACAGGACGAGTGGTGTTGGTAGGCGATGCGCCGCAACCAAAAAAGTTGCAGGTGTCCAAAGACAAAGAAAAATGCGGAACAGAAAAGCTTGCGGAAGATCTCGTTGTATCGTCCGACCGTGGCATCAAGAACGTTGTTGTTAGCGTGCAGGACGTCAAAGGAAAGCCGGAAGGCGCTTCCGCTTTAGATCAAACCGGATGCGCCTTTGCTCCGCATGTGGTGCTGGTGCCCGTGGGCGCACCGCTTGACATTCTTAACAACGACGGCATCTTGCATAACTTTCACACCTCCAGCAGCAAGAATGCAGCGATTAACAAAGCGCAGCCGGGATTCAAGAAAAAAATGACCGAAACATTCTCTCAGCCGGAGATTATCAAGATCAACTGTGACGCCCATGCGTGGATGAGCGGTTGGCTTGTCGTCACCGAGAATCCTTCTGCGGTCACTAGCGATGCTGCCGCATTCAAAATCACAGACGTTCCCGTAGGAACTCATAAAATAGAGGTGTGGCACGAGACTCTGGGAAAGGTGACGAAAGAAATCACGGTTAAAGCCGGAGAAGAAACTAAAGTCACAATCGAGCTAGCCAAAAAATGAGCGAACATATGCGCGTTAAGGGGGAGATATAAGCGATTGACCTCCCTCTTATCGCGCACTCAATTTTGCGCCCCAAAACACTCTTTCAAGATCTTCTTCACATCCCTGACTGAGCACAAAGGCCCGCCGAATTCATGAGCCAATTCAGCCGACTGCACTATATCTACGGGCAAGCAGATCTCCCACTCCACGCAAATGAAGCTAATACTACTTTATCGAGGCGCTAGCATGTTGCTCCTTTTCCGTACAGTACATAGACAGCGAGTTGTTTCCGCACAATTGAGCGAAAATGGCACAGCTATTGCGCTCAACGCCTTGTTAACTGATTACGGAGAAGACCATGGTTAGTCCCAAAAGCAACTCGCTCCTGCGACTTTCTCTCCCCGAAACTCTGGATTGGTATTTCCTGCTGCTTCGCTTATCAACCATTTTGGGAGGGGCGATCTGGTACCTCCTAGTCCCTTACGAATCCGCCCGGCGCGACGTGCTTGTTTGGCTTCTAGCGATCTACAGTCTCTATAGCTGCCTCCTGTATGCAGCTATTTTTTGCTGGCCCAGAATTATCCGGGCGTTCTACCTCACCACATTGGCCACCGATCTTATCTTTGTCTTTATTTTGGTCCGCTATGTAGGCTCGCTCAGCAGCAGCTTTTTTATCGCTTTCTACCTCATTGCAGCTATCCATTCTTTCTACTTTGGTCTTCGGGTTGGGCTACTGACCGCCGTCATCGCCTCCCTGCTTTATGGCAAGGTCTATTTTGACCTGGCCGGTGTGTCGCCGATTCCTTGGCCCGATTTCGTTCTTCGCCTCACCTTTCTTTTTCTTATCTCCATTTCGCTTGGACTTCTCGCAGAGCGAGAAAAGCGGATGCGCGCAAGAGTTGAAGAATTAAACCGCGAACTCGCGCGCAAGAACTCTATTCTCGAACAAAACTACCGTCATCTATCGATCGGCAAACTGATCGGAGAGATCGCTGCGGGCATCAACAGCCCTTGCGGACTTATGGCTTTACGGTCCGAGGTTTTGATGGATGAGGCAAGGGAAAACAATTATCCCGAAGAATTCGTCACTAGCTTGGAGCTGATTAATCGGTGCAGTCATCAAGTCGCTCAGATTATCAAGAGCCTCCTGAACTTCTCAAAGCATGAGGGTTTTGAAAAAAAAGTTCTGGACTTTAACCAACTGGTCGAAGAAACGCTGCTTTTAACCCAGCGAGAGCTCGAAGAAAAAGGCGTGCGGGTAGAAAGACATCTCACCCCCGGGCTACCCCCGGTTTTGGGAGACTCTTCGGAGCTCAAAGGTGTGTTGATCAACCTGATCAGTAATGCGATGGACGCGCTCGCTGAAGGCGGCGTGATTGGGCTTGTCACGCAAGTCGATCTGGACGACGCCAGCGAGGTCATCTGCACCGTCACTGACAACGGCAAGGGAATTCCAGAAGAGTATCAAGAGAGAATGTTCAACCCGTTCTTTACAACTAAAGAAAAAACCGGAGGGATCGGCCTGGGGCTTTCCACTAGCCTCAGTATTATGAAAAAACACAACGGCATGATTAAGGTGCGAAGCACGCCCGGCAAGGGTTCGGCATTTTCACTCATCATTCCGACCCACCGCATCTAGCTTAAACCAGCGCAATGGAAGACAAGAGCAAGATACTTGTTTTTGATGACAGTCAGGACATGGCTGAATCTGTGGGCCTGATGCTTGCTCGAGCCGGCTTTCACTGCAGGGTCGGCAGAGATCCGACGAAAGCCATGAACCTGATTGCCGAAAACTCTCCCGACCTCATTATAGCCGGCCTAAGAATGTCTGGGGTAAACGGAATGGACTTGTTGGATCTCGTGAAACAAGAGTACCCATCGCTGCCGATGATCATCGTGACCGGCTATGCCACGGTCGATGCGGCCGTCGAAGCGATGAAAAAAGGTGCGGCAGACTTCGTTTCCAAGCCTTTTCACGCTGATGAACTCATCGTCAAGATAAGAAAAGCTCTAGACCTGGCCAGAGTCCTGGATGAAAACCGCTACTTACGTCAGGAGCTCCAAGGAGTTTCGGCTTTCCCCAACATCATAGGGAACAGCGGCGTGATTCGGAAAATCCTGGATACCCTCGAGCGGCTTAAGGACAGTGAGTGCCGGGTTCTGGTGACGGGCGAAAGCGGAACCGGCAAAGAGGTCGTTTCCCGCGCGATCCACAGACTCAGCCCCCGAAGAGACGAGAAATTTTTTGCCGTTAACTGCGCGGCCCTTACCGAGACCTTATTGGAAAGTGAATTGTTCGGTCATGAGAAGGGCGCCTTCACGGGGGCTATCACCACTAAAATCGGACTCTTCGAACTGGCCAATCACGGCACACTTTATCTCGATGAGATCGCCGACACTAGCCAAGCGTTTCAAGCCAAACTGCTCCGCGCCGTTGAACAGAATGAATTTCAACGCGTGGGCAGCGCCAAAACGATTAAGACCGACGTTCGAATCATCGCCTGCACAAATAAGAATCTGGACAAGGAGATCACTAAAGGCACCTTCCGCCAAGATTTGTATTATCGCCTGTGCGTGGTTCATATCCACCTTCCCTCCTTAAGGGAGAGAAAAGAGGATATCCCGATTCTGACAGATCATTTCGTGAAAAAAATTTCTTTGAAGATGGGCAAGAAATTCGAGGGAGTAAGTAAAAAGGCAATGGATCTGTTGATGGCGTACAATTGGCCGGGAAACATTCGAGAAATGGAGAATGCACTCGAAAGAGGAATGATCATGGCTAGCGGCGCGGTCATTGACGCCCAGGATCTCCCTCTCCGAAACGTTGGCGAAAAGGAGGACGGTCAATTAACCACGTTAGAAGATCTGGAAAAAACACTCATCGAAAGAACCCTGATCGAGTGCAACTGGAACAAGAGCCTTGCGGCTAAGCGAATAGGTATCGGGCGGAGAACGCTTTATGACAAAGCCGTGCGGTTGGGAATTCCACTGAAACCGAATGACGATTAAGGAGAGGAAAGGACGTACGGTGATGATGAGTTTAGCTAGGCACGCGATTGCAACTATGTGTCTTCTACTCGTGGCGACAAGCTGTACCACTGCCGTACCGGAAAAGAAAGAGTTTGTCTGGCCATTGCCACCCGAACAGTCTAGGGTCAAGTTCGTTCGCGCCTATTGCTGCCTTGACGACTTTGGTAAGAAGGGGACGGAGGCCTGGGTGGAAGCTCTCTTCGGCGTTCAAGGCGGCCTCGGCATGTCCAAGCCCTACGCCATTACCACCGATAAGGACGGAAAAGTCTACGTAACCGACACGGGTCTCCGGACCGTCTGGGTCTTCGACGAAAAGAGCAAGAAGGTCTCATTCATAGGTCAAGGCGCGCTGCGAACACCTACCGGGGTGGCGACGGACGCAAAGGGCAAACTTTTTGTCTCTGACTCGAGTGCCCAGCAAGTCTATGCCTTTGACAGTGACGGCAAGATGATGATGGCTCTCGGCAAAAAGGATGAGCTGGGTAATCCGGCCGGGCTTGCGATTGACGCCGCGACAAACCGGCTCTATGTGGCGAACGCCAAACTCCACAAGATCAGGGTCTACGACACAAACGACGGGAAGTTCCTCTTCGATATCGGCAACCGTGGCTCGGACGAGGGACAGCTAAACTTTCCAACCAACCTATTCATACGAAGCGGCAAGCTTTACGTGACGGACACCGGCAACTTTCGCGTCCAGATCCTTGATCTAGACGGCAAGTTCTTGAAGAGCTTTGGCAAAGCCGGGGACACCTTCGGCAATTTTGCGCGCCCCAAGGGGATAGCTGCCGATAGCGAGGGCCATATTTATGTGACGGACGCAGCCTTTGACAATTTCCAGATCTTTGACGAGCAGGGGAAGATCCTCCTTTTTGTAGGCTCCAGAGGAAGAGATCCGGGTACTTTCGCGATTCCCGCAGGACTTTATGTCGATGAGAAGGATCGGATCTACGTTGCCGACCAGTACAACCAGCGAATTCAGGTCTTCCAATATCTCAGCGACAAGGCGGCAACCACAGCCGCTAAGGCTCCGTAGGAAATAATCTAGAGCGGAGCGTAAATCTGCCCGGATGTCGCGCCGGTTTCGTGTACAGATCACCGCTTAAATTGATCTCACGAGCGCCCCCAAACCCGAACCAAGCAGTTTCTTAACTTCTTCGTTTACACCTCGGACTTGTCGCTCGCCAAGAGCATCCACGTCGACCACGACGTTTCTACGGGCATTTATTTGTCCCTATATTTCCCAGGCGCTCCAGTCTCCACACTCACTTGCCGGTAAGGTCGGCAATGGGCCAGTCTAAATCCGCACAGTGTGCGAAAACAGCGCGTGCGCGCTTAACGGGTTAGATCTACCATTCGTTTTCAGCTCTCCGTTTCTCTTCTGCAAAAGCAGCTACTTAAATAATTTTTCCAGACAAAAACCAGACTGGCAAAGAACTTGCGCTAAGAAAAATGCAGTGTGAAACGTTAGCAAAATAAACAACTGTGAAGGGAGGACGAAGAAAATGAAAGGAGTGAAAACTGTTTACTTGTTCTTGGCTATCTTGAGCCCGTTGCTGTTCGCGTCAGTTGCACGGGCACAGGGTATCTTGAACACAAAGCACAACTTGACTGCTACCGGCCCTGGGACCGTCAAGTCGTCGACCGCCGATGGGCTAGGTGGGCCGGAGGTTTGTGTCTTTTGCCATACTCCGCACGGCTCAGATACAAGCATAGAGGCGCCGTTGTGGAACCGGGCTGTAAACACAACCGGCTACACTATGTATTCGAGCCCGAGCCTTGACGGTACGATTGATACGCAGCCGACAGGGGTATCCGTTGCTTGCTTGAGTTGTCATGACGGCACAATCGCCTTCGACGCGCTTAGGAACCTGCCCGGCTCCGGAGGTTACACCGACACTCCGGCAAAGACGGGGACATCAGCGTGGAGTTTCGTCGGAGGCACAGGGACTGGCAATAAGTACATGCCTGCCGGTGGAATCACGAATATCGGACAGGACTTGCGTAATGACCACCCGGTTTCGATTGATTTCGCCAGCGCAAAAAGCCCCAGTTCCACCAGCGGGACAAACGATCATGCGACCGGCTTCAAAGATCCGCCGGGCGGGATCGACCCCACGAAAGATAGTTATTTTGCCAACGGTCTCAAAATCGCCGCGGGCAAAGTCCAATGCAACTCGTGCCACGATCCACACCGGTCGGATAATCCTACTTTTCTAAGAATCAACAACGGTGGCGCAGGAAACCAACAGAGCGCAGTTTGCCTTACCTGCCATAAGAAAGATGGTTAATCGCTGACGCACCGAAAAGGGGAGGATTCCCTCCCCTTTTTTTTGCCTAAAAAACAATCGCGTCATTTGACCTCAATACCATGGACGAGGAATTAAAAGCGGAAGGACAAATCACGTTCTCGGCTTACCGCCTAACTCCCGGGGGACGTGTTTCCAACCTGCAGAAGAAAAATATCCGGCTTGAACTCATAGCACCTGACGATGAAGCGATTCTCTCCGAACGCGGGCTAACCGCACTTCGCCGTGCGCGCATATTGCGCCTCTTGAGCCGGGCTGTCGAGCAAGACTCAGTTCTTACCTACGACAACCTTGTCCATCTTCTATGCACAAGCTTGAGCACAGTGAAACGCGACATCAGAATACTCCAGCGGATGGGTTTTTCGGTTCCTATCCACCGCCGCAAAGGACGAAGGGCGGGAGTTCTTTTTTTTCCAATCTTGATAGTGATTCTTTGGTCCGCGGACGGCCACGCGCAGCTGTCTTCGGTTTTTGGAACCATCGGCTTTGACTATCAGTTTGAAAACCAACGGTCTGAAACCACAAGTACGAGCCGGCAGCTTTTTCTCCAACAGTACAATGTCGGCATAGACGGAAGAATTCTGGATCCTCGCCTGGCAACCTTCTCGTTCTCAGGTGCATTCAACTCTTCTTTCCTCCGAGACGAGAACAGCAAGGCCACCGCGTTTTCCGGGATCCTCTCCTTATTGCAAGAAGCGCCCTATGGCCTCACCTTACGAGCCGGTCGCTCCTTCTCGGCCGGGGAAACTGACACTGAGAGCAATTCATTAGGAGCGAATCTGCGCCTGACGTGGCCGGAATGGCCCCAAGTCTATATGGACTTTGACCGGGTTACGATTCTAACCCACGGGGACAGTCGCGCCGATGATTCGATCACAACAGGGAAACTGCGCTTTTCGCACCGATTCTGGAGCACTATGGTCGACGGTGAGATTGGGGTTCAAAGCTTCGCCGATCGGATCAACGACACTTCGCAGGACCGCTATTTTGCCCGGCTAAACAACACCGTCAACTGGAACCCAACCACTACGCTCCGATCCGTAAATGATGCTTTCTTGCAGGGCAATCAGCTTGGCTTGGGTTCGTCATACTTTTTGGAAAACCGCCCGGATCCGACTTTAAGCCGCACACTAGGCGTCAGTTACCGATCTAATAAGGCGGGCGACGAAGACGACCACTCGCTAAACTTGACCGGCGCGATTTCAAAAACTTATGCTCCCTACACGTGGCTGCAAGCAAATTTTTTCACCTCCGCGATCGGTCAGAAGCGCTTTGGCACTGAGGACGCAGCAGGCGTCGCCTGGAGCGGAGGGAGCAGCTCAACGATGTCTTATTTTCGACCGGTTTGGCTCCTTGCTGATTATGCACTCGCTGTGTCATACGAAACAACCGTTGGACAGCCCGCCACGACTCAACAGATTCACTTTGGGGCGATAAGTCAGACACTCGAACCTGTGCGCCTTTCCGGCGATTATTTTCTCGGCCTGCAAACGGGTTTGACCCAGGGCACTCGTCAATTTCTGGTCGGTAAAGCCGATGTGGTGCTCACGCCGCAGCTGTCGTTTCGCTCTTTCGCTGATTTTCTGACTGAAGATATTCAGTCCCAAGATGTTATGACGAATCGCAAGGTCGCAACCCTTGGCGGAGGCGCTTCCTATCGGCCGGTCTTCAATTTAACTCTGGATTTCGCCGGAACTATTCAGTGGACTGATGCCATCGATACATCGGGAATATCTACGCGTGCAAATGTGCGCGCTTCTTACTTCGTTCCCGCTCCGGGGAGCCCGACCCTTGATATCACCGGCATCTGGGAACGCGCTACGGTGACCCAAGATAATCGGCTCGAAATTAACAGTCGGTTAAGCTACCGCTTCGGTCAGACCATCATAGCACTTGAACATCGCCTTCAAAGAAGACAGGCCGTGGCTTCCACCGGAATAAACAACTCGATTCATTTCAACGTTTCCAGGCCTTTTAGATTTGGTTTTTAGGAAATGGCACCCGATATGTTTTCCGCCACGACAGCAGCTCACGGGTTGAAAAGCGCAATGAGCAACATGGTATCCGTACGGCACGGCGTCGTGTTTAACATGATTGCCGTTAGCTTTGGGTCTCTGTTGCTCACGCTGATATCGGGATGTGCCATTTCACAGGCCGTGCCGGAAGAACTGAGAGGAGTCGAGCCAACTTTGGTTTGGCCTCACCCACCTGAAGATTCCAAGATTCAGTACGTCAAAAGTATTTCTACTCCCGGAGATGTAGGAATCACGAAGTCATTCTTTAGAAAAGTGGTCGAGTTTTTTTTCGGGAAGACGGATGAGCGCATGCATCAGCCCTATGGTGTGACCGTCGATAGCAGCGGTCGCATCTATATTGCGGATTCCGCGCTTCGCGTTGTCCATGTCTTCGATGTAGCTGGGGCAAAGTATTGGTCTATCCGGGGCAGTAGTCAACAAGAATTTCAGTATCCCATGGGTGTGGCCGTCGACCCAGAGGGAAGGCTCTACGTTTCCGATGCCGAACGCCGAACGGTGATCGGATTCGATCGCGGCGGCAGCGCATTCCTGACAATTGCGGAAGGGCTGCAACGGCCCGCAGGATTAGCATTCAATCCTACGAACCATCTCCTGTATGTAGTCGATGTGGTTCGCCATGAAGTCCTGGCCTATGACTTGAAAGGCAAGCTCGTGTTTACCTTCGGGGGAAGAGGTGCGGAGAATGCGCGCTTCAATTTCCCCACCAATATCGCGATCGATCGGCGAGGAACCATTTACGTCTGTGACGCATTAAATTTTCGCGTTCAGATCTTTCAGTCGGATGGAACTTTTATTAGCAACTTTGGCAGATTAGGCGATGCTCTGGGGGACTTTGCCCGACCGAAGGGAATAGGCATCGATTCGGAGGGCCATATTTATCTCGTGGAAGGACTTTACGATGTCGTCAATGTGTTCGACCGAGAAGGCCAACTTCTCCTTACTTTTGGAAACGCCGGCGCCGGCCGCGGAGAGTTTTGGTTAGCCACAGGGATCTATGTCGACCAAAAAGATCGAATCTATGTAGCCGATTCATTTAACAGTCGCGTCCAGATATTTCAGTACTTAGATCACGGGAGGTAAGTCCGTGCTGCAGCGGCGGACCGTTTTTGTAATCCTTTTTACGGCATTATTCATGATTGGTCGCGATATGTATGCGCAGCAGTCAGGGATACTGGGAACCAAGCATAATCTTTCGGTGACGGGCCCCGGTACCGTGAAGGCCGTTTCTGAAAACGAGGTCTGTGTTTTCTGCCACACTCCTCACAACGCCAACCTTGCCTCCACCCCACTTTGGAACCGAGACTTTTCCTCGGCTAACTATACGCCGTATGATAGCCCTTCTCTCCAAGCGGCTGTTGGTCAACCGAACGGCTACTCCAAACTTTGTCTATCTTGCCATGACGGGACTATCGCTATTGGCGCGGTGAGAAACATAAGAGGTCAGTCAGCGACCATTCAGATGAGCGGGACCGGGTCAGGTGGCGTCATGCCGACCGGCAGTACGCTCCTTGGCACTAGCCTATTGAACGATCATCCTATTTCCTTTGTTTTTAATCAGGCCCTGAGTTCGGCTGACGGCGAGCTAGTCGATCCTACAACGCTGACCGGTTTGATTAAACTCTACCCGGGAACAAATCCTACGGTCCGGGATTCGGTTCAGTGCACATCTTGCCACGACCCCCACTCCATAGTGTACACAAAATTCCTACGCAAGAACCCCATGGGTCAATCCGACAATTTGTGCCTTACGTGCCATCAGAAGCCCGGCTGGGTGGGAAGCACGCACGAGTCTGATACGGTCTTTTGGCCCAAAGGTCAGAGCACTACCCAAGTGCGGGATCATTCCTGCTTCGCCTGCCATACCCCCCACACTGTGACTGGCGCCGAGCGACTCCTCCGAAATGCGGCAATAAGCGGGCAATCAGCCATCGAAGAAACTTGCTACATGTGTCATCAATCGACTGCCTCAGGAGGAATCGCACCGGATATCAAAACTGAATTTAGCAAGAGTTCGCATATGCCAATCGCCTCATATGCCGGACACAAGCCGGTTTTTATCACCACGCCACCGACGGGTCTCCCGGAGGGAATCCTACTGAGCCCTGGACAAGCGGCGCCTGATCCCCGATTTACCGATACCAAGCATGTGGAGTGTGTAGACTGCCATAATCCCCATAGGGTGAAGAACACGAACCGAACAGAGGGAATGCGTGGAATCGACCTGAGCGGGAATATTGTCGAGAACGTCGTCAACGATCCGGCGCCGGCCGATGGAGCGCCGAGCACGCGACAGTATCCCATTTGCCTGCGGTGCCACGGGGACACCTATTCTACAGTTATCGGTATCGCAACTCTACTTAGCGGCGCCACGCCGAGCAACAAGAAATTTGAATTCCAGACCAGCAACAGCGCTTTTCATCCCATTGGCGGGCCCGGTCGCAACACTTCGGCGAATTTAAACGCGCAACTCAATTCCAATGGCCTGAATACCAGTTCGGTTATCAAATGTACCGATTGCCACAACAGCAACGCCTACGAAAACACATCGGGGCGAGCACCGAGTTATGGAACGGGGCTCTCCACTCCTGTGGGTCCACACGGTTCGACGTACGGGAGCATCCGCCGCGCCAATTATCAGAATACGCTCCCCGGTCCCTCTAGCTTTAACTCTGCCAACTTCAATTTATGCTTTCGCTGCCACGATCCGGTCAAATTGGTGATGTCGGAACAATTCGGCGGCGGCGCTCGGACAAACTTCGATGACGAGGGCTGTAACGGTTGCTCCAACGCGAAGGGTAAGGGTAACCTTCACTGGTTTCATTTGCTCGATAAAGCAAGCGACGCGCAAGCCCTCTGTAAGTCGTGCCATTACAACATCCACAGTAACCGGGAGGCGCCGAACACGCAGTACAATATCAACGGTTTTGTTGCAACCACACCACCTGACGCGACGCCTACGCGGCTGGTCAACTTCCACCCAAGCATTCGACCGATCGGCGGCAGGGCTAAGCCGGAATGGTGGTTCAACACGGCGACCAAGGAGAGGCGCTGTTACCTTCAGTGCCATGCTCCCAGCAATGCGACAATGAGCGGCTTTAGCTATCGGCCGCCATCAGGTGATCTGCCGTAGAGGGGGAACCTATGAAGTTATCTTGGAACAGGATCTTTTTATTGGTCGTGGGGCTCGCCCTCTATGGGGCATTATTTCTAAGTTCGGCTCCAGCGGCGGAGGGACAGGGCTCCATTCGAGGAGTTCTCTACGTTAGCTACCCTGGAGACCTGTCTTTTGATGTGATGTTCGGAGCAGACGTGGATGTCCTGTTGATTAACGGTGACGGGACTGTGGAGAAAGACTTCGAAAGTCTAAAGCAGCAACGAGTTCCTCCGATACGGGCCCAAGAAAACGCGGTCACAAAAGCTATCGGTGAAGCGCGAAGTGCCACGGGCGCCGAGAAGGCAAAGGAAAAACGAGAGACATTAAAACGGGAAAATGAAAAGCTCGAGAAGCTCCGGTCTGAATATGAGAGGGAAGTCACCGGCCTTCTAGCCAAGACCGCTATTCAGAAAACGAAAACCGACAAAAAGGGAAATTTCAAATTTGCGGGACTTTCCCCAGGCCGTTATCTTCTCCATGCTCGTTATGAGCTTCGCGGCACTGAAAGTAAGTATTTCTGGTTTCACGCAGTCGATGCAAAGCCAGAAGGAGAAGTCGAAGTAACCCTTAACAAGTCTACGGCAATCCACCCTTACGATTAGACCCGAGTGAGCAAAAAGGAGGGTATGACCATGACCCCTATCAAGCTGTCCGTCATCGTTTTCATTATTTTAACGGCCCTGAACTCCTGGGGAGCGGAGCACAAGCGGTTGACTCCCCCTCTCATGCCGCCCGAATTTCCTCAATCTCCGTTTGGTTTTTCAAAAGGGGACCAGAAGCGCGGCGAACTGGTTTATCAGCGGAATGCTTGCCCCTCATGCCACATTATCGGCGGCAGAGGAGGCAAGCTTGGACCGGATCTCTCAAGAATAGGCGAGACGAAACCGCTACCCGAATCCTATCGGCAACAACTCGTCAATACCCATAAACCGCCCGTCGCTCTTCCGCAGCAAGATATGGACGATCTGATCGCGTATCTGCAGGGTCTCAAGCTGCTCCAGTAAATCCTCGGTGCTGAGATGCGCTGCCACGGGCACATAATTTTTCGCCTTTTCCCCACCATCGGCTTGCTTCTGCTTGGGTCAATACCAACTTTGGCCTTTGATCCGGCAGCGAGCACCGAATTTACTATGAGCCAGGACTCGGCCTACTGCAAAAGTTGTCATGACGGGGTGTTGGCCAGGGAAATTCATCGAGGTCACAGCGTCGATATCGATTACCTATTCGCCCAGATGCGGAGTGGCGGGAAATTAAAGCCTAAGCCGCTGTTAGACCCGGCACTGAACCTACAGGACGGACGGATGGTTTGCACGACGTGTCATCATCCCGAATCGCCGTATAAGGGAAAACTGGTCATCAGCAACGTTGGCTCTAACCTCTGCCTGGCCTGCCACAACTTATAATTTCTGGCCATTGCCACGCGATCGATGAGTCTCGTTTGTATAGTTCACCCGTGCGATTTTATTTATTATGGCAGACCTGGCACAGTTCAAAATAAGACTTTACATTGTAATTCCAAAGTTTCGGCATGTTCGAAGCATGCGGATTGTGACAGCTGCGGCAGCTGAACTCTCTCTCCGGTTTTTTGGGATCCGGTCGCCCGCGCGTAGGATGCGTCTGGCCGCTGGGCCCCCACGCGATCACATGACGCCCCGATGCTTTCTCGGCATGACAAGTCGTGCATAGATCCCACGGTTGTTTCTTGAGCCAAAATTCATTGTCGCTTGCATGAGGATTGTGGCAGATCGTGCACATGCCGGTGGCAGTCGGCCCGTGTTGATACGCGCTGGCGAGGAAATACTCCTTTTGATCGGCATGGCAACCCCAACACAAATTTCGCACCGGCACTGGAGTAGCATATCTGGCCGGAGCAGAATCAGGTTCATGACAGCGTAAACAATGCCACAGGGAAGCAGGTCCGTGCACTTGCTTGTATTGGATCAGTCCCTGATGACAAGAGTAACAAGACGAAGCCGCGGGTTTCGCCGGAGCCACATCGTCTTTCTGTGGGTCGAGCACGTGACAGAGTACGCATTTTTCCGGTCTTCTGCCGTTCAGATGGAACGGCGCCCGTGTGAACTCGCGCGGCACCTCGTCAATTTTGGCGAGCGGCGAAAAGAAAAATAGCTCCTGCGTTTCTCTGCCGAGTGGCTTTGAACCGGAAAAGACTTCAACCTCAACCTGGTTTAAACCAAATGCGAGGCTGGCTGCATAATGGTAAATTTTGTCCTTGATCTTGGGATTTTCCAACAATTTTCCATTAACTCGGACCGTCAGGCTAGCGCCCTTTTCATTCAACTCAATGACAATGTGAGCTATACCTGCGCCTCCATAAAGGGATCGATCAAGTGGATAAAGAACGTTGTACGGGCGCTCATCGACAGCGCTGCACTCTCCGTCACTAGGCAAGACAGTCAAGAAGCCCAATAGAAAAGCCAGAGCTGCGTGCGCCAGGAATGGTTTCATTCAGGCGCCGTCAGGCCAGGGTAAATGACAACTTTGACAATCCGATCTCTGCTCGCGGCATCGATCTGCTTGTCGAGATCTTCAGGACGCAGAAGCTGGTAGACCTTACCTAAAATCGCCTTCTCTACGGAACCGCTAGCCGTTTCGATCACGAATTCAATCTCGGCAGTGCTCTTTGTGGCCTGCAACTTTTTTCCTCGCAACTTAATCTCCAACAGCGTGAGAGGATAAAACGTCTTGCTTACTTGGCTCAATCCCGGATGGTACTCGACCGCAATTTCTTCAACCTGCCAAATTGGGATTTCTTCTTTCCCTTCCAACCCCAACAGATCACTACGGAGATTTGCAGTGACCTTTCCTCTAATGATCCTGCGATTTCCCAGGATCACGAAGCTTTCGTTCTCAATATTTTGCAGTCTCTCTTGCGCTGCCTTGGCGCGCGCTGCAGGCGCGCCTTTTCCCTTATCAATGAGCAGCTTCCAATATTGCCTCGCATAGTCGAGCCGGCCTTTCTTTAGCCAATCCGACGCTTCCCGCACCACCTCCTCAGAACCCTTAGAAGTGAGAGCGCCATCAATAATCTCCACTTCCTTGCCCGACCGGAGAAGTATGGTCTCTGCCCGTAGCGCGGTGAACTAGGAGAAAGTGACAACGGCGAAAACGAATGCGGCATGCCCGGTCTTCACGTGTTTGTCTTACCTCCTGCCCTGCAGAAGCTTTCTTACCGCCCATGCGTAAGCATGTAGCGCCTCTTTTAAGTCGCCCTTCTTTTCGTAGGCCCTACCCAGTTCGTAATAGCCCTGCACTGGATCAGGATTAATTTGTACAGCGTCTTTAAGGATCTCTATCCCTTTGTCAATCTCGCCGAGTCGGACCGCCGACATGCCCAAGCCCAATTTCGCCCCGGGCGAAGCGGGATGGCGATTCAGCACCAACTCGAATTCGCGCCGGGCGGTAGTTGGATCCTGCAAATCCAAGTAAGCATGCCCGAGTGCCAAATGGGCGTCTAAGAGATCCGTGTCAATCGCGAGCGCCTGCTTCAATTCCTGCAAAGCGTCCCTTGAGTTGCCCTGGCGAACGAGACGGATACCGGTTTTGAGATGATCTTCGGCCCTCCCCCGTTCGTTCCCCAATTCCTCGCCGATCTGCTTCATCTGTTGGTCGAAATCCTTCTCGTTTATGAGGCCGAGTTCCAATTTCAGCCGCGCCTGAATGATCTGACGGTAGTTGCTGTTGCGGCTCGGCAAGTAGAACTTAAGCTGCCCCCCCGAAGCGACAATACCGGTGCTGGGGAAGACGATGACACCGATCTTTTCCTCGACCTTGCGTTCGACATCTATGTAGACAGGATAAGAAAGACCGAGATTTTTGATTGGCGCCTGTGCCGCGGCCGCGGGTGTTCCTCCTTCCGCGATGGCAAAGATCTCTACCCCCCGCTGAGAAAACTCCTTCTTGATTTGTTCCAGATCCTTCAGCGCTTCAAGACTAAATTTCTGATCCGCGCGCCAAAACAACAGCACCATGGCCCGCGCGCCGAAGGCGAGATTGACGTCGCGGCCGCTTAGATCCTTGACCGTTGCCGCGGGAACCCTGCTTCCTACGGAAACAGACCGAAATGCAAACGCGAGGTTAACAGAAAAAAACGAAACGAGAAAAACGCAGACACTGGTCAAGGGTCGAAGCATACAAACTCCTCAATAAAAGACAATGAACTGCAATAGATAGTTGCCCGAGACCACATCCTGCCGATGGTAGAGCAAAAGAATGCGGTTCTGCGGAAAAACCTCGCAGGGGGAGTCCAAATCAATATAGTGGAGTTTTTCATCAGGCCGGGTCCCGGCACCGATTTTGACTTCTCCAAAAGTCGATAGGAACTTTCGATAGGTCATCCTCTTGCCCTTACCGAAAAACGGCCGAAGGTCCTGATCCGTGGTCCCCCACTCGGGCGAGAGAAAGATCCAGTCGACGGTTCCTTTTATTCCGATGTTTAAAATGACCGTGTTGAGCCTGACATTCTGACCATTAGCATCGCCCGGATCAAAAACTTGATTTTCATAAAGAAGCTGCTCCCGGTATTCCCGCGCAGGTGCTCCCAATGTTTTCTTGGCATCTTCAGCAGTTGATTTGCGCAACTGAATGCCGCGCCAACTATATGATTCCAGCGACCGGTCGGCGGCTCCGAGAGTGATCAGGCAGCTTATCAATAGCACCGCCATTTTGACCGTTTTCATTTTGGTCCATCGAGCTTCAAACGGTGGGAATTGGCCTGATACCATTTGATCCATTCGTCATATTCCGTGGGCGTATCGCCGGTCATTTTGTCTTTTGTCATTTCGACGAGAAAATTTTGCGCAATACGCTGGATAAATCCCTGTTGGTCTTTGAGCAGTCCGATGAGCGCGGGAATCGCTCGGTCGTCTCCGATAGTGAAAAGCGCCACCGCTGCCGAGCGGCGCAAAAAGGGGTTCGCACTCTCTAACATGCGGATGAGTGGGTTGACCGCTTGAGGATCTTTAAGAGAGGCCAATGCGTCCATCGTTAACACCTTGCCCCACTCATAGGCCTCCCCTTTTTCCAGATATTCGATGAGAGCCGGAACGGCTTTCTTATCCCCCATTTCCCACAGCGCCTCTGCGGCCGTCCAGCGGATCGCTTTGTTACTGTCTTTGAGGGCATCGGTGAGTAACTGAAGATACTTTGAATTTTTCGCCTGTCCCAGTTTTAAAGCCGCCTCCATGCGTGTGTTCGTATCTTTCTGCGCGTCGGCCAGGACTTTGGCGAAATCGTCGAGTTCGGTCGGCTCTGCGCCGAAAGAGAAAGAAAAAGCGGCCGCCACCGCCATTAGGATCACTGCCGCCACAGCCGATAATCGATTTATTTTGTTCTCAACGCCCATAAGAAAGAGGAAAAAGCTGTGACTCTTTATAGAGCATTTCGTAGACCTTCTTGTAAGAATCGACGGCGTTTCTCTCCATTCCCCGCTCTTGGTAGGCCTTGGCCATAGCCAAGTAGCCCTGATGGTCCAATGGATTGAGTTGGAGCGCCTTTTGAAACTCCGCCTCGCCCTCTTTGGTTCGTCCGTCACGAACGAGCAGCGAAGCTAAAAGCGAGTGTGCCGGCGTGTAGGAGGCGTCTATTTTGATCGCCTCAAGGAGCCTCTCTTTCGCCGCAGCTGCCTTACCCGTAGCGATAAGAACCAAGGCGTCCTCACTAAGGACGGGCGCACTTTGAGGCGCGAGATTACGCGCTTTTTCCACAAGCTGAGCGGCTTCTTTCAGATACTTTTCTCTTTCCGCCTTGAAAGTAGCGGTGACGATAGCCGCTCCGTGAAATTCGATCGCCTCCTCCGTCTCCGCCCGCTCGCGATATAGTTTAGCCAGAAGCAGTAGCGGGAGGACAAATTGGGGATCGGTAGAGATTGATTTTTTAAGATTGTCGTCTACAGCGTCGGACATACCGCGGTTAATCATAGCGCGCGCCAAATTGTAATAGCGTACGGCTCGAGGCTCAGGCTGATAACCCGTCTGCGCTTCTCGCTTGGGAATTTCCCGTTTCTCGGCCAACGCCTCGATGAGGTCGAACAAATCTTCCCTTTGCGCAATCGGGAAAGAGGCCATCTCACCGCGGATCGTACCTTCCCTGTCAACCACCATCGTCGAGGGAACCGCCACCACGCCATACTCACGGAACGTCTTGAGCCCCTCATCCACCAGCACGGGAAAGCTAAGCCCTAATCGAGTGACTAACTTCTTGATCTCCGCAATATCCGTGGCATCGCGTTGCTGCTTCTCCACATTGACCGCCAGCACCCGCAATTTTTCTTTATTGTGCTTGCGGTAAAGCTGCTCTAAACGCTCCAGCATCGGCACCGAGTTATCGCTCCAAGTCGCCCAGAAAACGATGACCACGGCGTTGGCATCTCTCTGGTCCGCCAGCGCCACTTCCTTACCCCGGAGGTCTTTGAGTTTAACCAGCGGCGCTTTCATCCCGACCTGGAGTCCTTCAAACCCAAAGGCGGGAAAGCCAAGAAAAAAAACGCTCAGCCAGAGCAGAATATTCCAGCCCTGTTTACGGTTGATCGGGATTAAATTTTTCATAGTCGATGGGGTTTTGAACCTTGCTCACCCGGCTATAACCGCGCGGCACGTGACAACCGGGCGAACATTTTCCGCCGTTTCTGTACTTCACATAGTTGGTAGGTAGATTCCATGCTCCAAACGGCACCGAATCGCGGATGTGCTTGGGATTATTGCTGGCATGGACCTCGTGACACGCTCGGCAGGTTCGCCCTTTAACGGCTTGGTTGACGTGACGAAAGTGGAGATTCTCATCGCCGTTGCGAAAGTTCGTCAGGGTAGTCGTATAGCGGTCGAGCGGCAGTGTTTTTTCATGACAGCCAAAGCACAGGCCGTATTTTTCCTGGGCGAACGGGGTGTAAAAATCTCTGGGATAAGGACGCTTCAACAAGCGAAAATTGTCCGAGCCGTGCGGGTTGTGACAGGCCGGGCAATCTTTCTGTCGGATCGGCCCGTGCCAATCACTGTTGCCCTCCAGCCATTTTTTCATGTTCATGATTTTTCCCGTCGGTGTTTCCAGCTCTTTGTTATGACAAGAGAGGCAAAGATCCGCCGGGGCTGCCCGGAGTTGTTTGGGAAAATTCGTGTAATGGGGATCGTGACAATTCAAACACTTTCTTTCGATTTTGTAGGCGTCATGCTGTGTCTTCGCCTGCGCGATGTGATCGCGCTTTTCCGGATGACAACCGAAACAGAGGGCCGGCACGGAATTATTCAGGCGCAAAGGGTTCGGAGAAGTATGGGGATCGTGACAGTTCGAGCAGTTGAGCGCTGCCGGAGGGTGGCCAAATCGCTTCGACAGAAACTCTTCCTTTTTCTCCGTATGGCAGGTGAAACAGAGATTCTGTCCCTCGGCAATCAATCGATACTGATAAGGCGAGCTGTGAGGATCATGACAGGCAACGCAGTCACCCACGGCTACCGGGCCGTGCACTTCCTTGTTGATCGTCTTATCGTTGACGTGGCATTGAAAGCAAAGCTTGCTCGGTGGGCTGGCCTTCAACCGATAGCGATAGGGAGACTGATGCGGATCGTGGCAGGCGGTGCACAGGCCGTATCGCACCGGGCCGTGAACAACTTTCTGTGCGTCGAGCCGCCGCTCGTGACAGAGATAGCAAAGCTCTCTCTCCTCCCGCGCAAGTTTGAAGCGATGCTTTCGCGCGTCAAACATATTTTCTTTGTCCAGAGGCTCGTGGCAGCGCACACACTCGCCGGCAGCTACAGGCCCGTGGACATAGCGTTGCTGGGCAAGATCGCCGTGGCAACTGAGGCACGACTTCTCCTCGGCGGCGGCCCGATTAACAATTCCGTTGGGTATCAAGAACCAAAGCGCTGCCGCCGCGGCAATCATCAGGAGCCGATTTTCTGTGCGCGTGACCATGGCTCTAGTTTTTGGCGCCAAGAACATACGATGCCAGCGCCCTCGCCTCCTCCGGAGAAATTTTGAGGTTGGGCATGCGCGTGTTGAGGTAGTGCTCGGGGTTTTGAATGAAGCTGATGGTCCACCCCGGCTGCAGTCTTTTTCCCGCATCAGTTAGATTCGGTCCAATACCGGCCGGATCGTCTGCGATCCTATGGCAGTTATTACAGGTCTTTTCTCGGAATAATTTCTTGCCATTGATCGCCAGAGTCGCCTCGACCCCTGGATTTTGACCCGCTTCATTGTCGACCAGGGCCTGAGATATGTATGCGGCAATGGCATCTAATTCTTCTGCGCTGAATTTGAATGTCGGCATGCGGGTCGGACTCCCCAGCAAGCCGTATTCAGGTTTGATAGTGAAAGGAGCACGGAGGAAATTCACCATCCACTCCTTCCCCACCCGGCTCCCTTGAAAGGTAAGATTAGGCCCGACACGTCTTCCCTCAGGGAGGACCGCCATCTCGTGGCACCCCGTGCAATTGAGACTCTTCACAAATGTTCTGCCTTCTGTAACCGTCACATCCGGATACTTGGCCTTGGCTTCGGCATACGCAGGAAATTTCTCCGGTCTCCCAACGCTGACGAGATAATCGCGCAGAGCGGCCGCTTGTCTCCACTCGTCACCATTTAGTATGTCGTCGGGACCGGAGTCCTTATCCGGAAGAAAAGCCGGCATTTTTGTTCCGGTACGATACCTGTCCGGCGCCTTGAACCACTTGAAAAAAAAATCGGGATTGATTCGACTCTTGACCCTGGTGAGGTCCGGCGCCCATTCTTCCGGTTTGCCTTGCGGAGTTTGATCGCCAAAGACATGACAATTGAGACAACCGAAAATCTCATTGGACATGAGCTTCTTGGCTGCCTCCATCTCCTGCTGCCCGAATTTCCGAGGGTTTTTTTGTGCCTGCAACAGCATATCGTTCGGCTCCGTGTCAACCAGACTCCCGAGGTATTCGGTAATCGCTAGTGCTTCCCGATCGCTGAGTCTGAAGTCCGGCATGCGAGCTTTTATTGCCGGGCGGATTTTGCGCGGGTTTTTTAAAAATTCAAAAAGCCACTCTCGCCGCACAATGTCACCTTCAAAAGTAAGGTTTGGCGCCTCATCTCTTATGGTCGATTGGTGATCCTTAATTTCGTGACAAGCGATGCAACCCAACTCGCTAATCAGCCTCTCACCTTCCTCTACCTGAGATTCGGGCTTGTCCGTCTGGCTCCAACTTTCCTTTGTGACTTCTGCAGAGAGCAAAACACAAATAAGTGCCACACCGATGGAGAGGTAAGGGGAAGGAGTTTTCTTCTCAGGGGTAAAAACTTTCACGCGATTTTTTCAAGATGCACGTCTCGAGAGTCAACCGTTGTATCGCAATCGGAATGCCAGCCGGTGTCGTAATGTGGCCGCGCTTTAGGATCTGTTAGCGGCACTGCTAAGTCGTGAAGAAATAAGTTAAATTGGGAAGGGTCAAAGACCAAGTCGTTGACAAGAAAAAACGGAATGCTGCTGGGGAATCGAGAAACAGCGAGGCGCGAATAACTCCTATGCTATTTCCGCACAATGATAAGAGCCGCCCCTTCGAAATGTACCAAACAATGCAAATCGACAGGTGATACTTGGAGAACCAGCCGCCGTTGATCTGTGTGATTCCTGCACAGGGTGTGAAGCCTCAACACACTATAGCAATTTGCCGCGACGGCGGTGCAATCCTCTGAAGGCTAAACCCGGCAGCCGGAGGTGATTTGGAATCTGCTCCTGCAAACCGATTCCGAGGGGCCTTCCCCTCATCACTTGCACAGCAAGATCGCTTCTAGGCGACCGTCTCAGCCTCCTTTCCGCGCCGTCGTGGCGCACTGTCGTCCGCATAGCGCACCATCCGATAGCCCTTCTGCACCATCTGACCATCCAGGCCATGAAGATAGATGTTAGCCAAAAGCGGACTGATCACCGCGCCTTGCGGTGTGCCCCCGGTCGGCCTCCATTTCTCCATGTCCTTGATGATGTCTTGATGCAGATAACCCTCTATCAGTTCAAGCACCCGGCCATCGCTTACGTGTTCCTCTACACGCTCCAAAAGCCGCGCATGCGGTATCGTGTCGAAGTAGCTCCTCAGATCGGCATCCACCACAAAGGTGTAGCCTTCTCTAAGCAGCCGGTCTACTTCACGAAGCGCGTCTTTGCAGCCAAGACCCTGGCGAAAACCATAACTCCGACACGGGCTTTCATCGTGCTGATGTGGCACCCTCACGGGCGCACTCATTCCGGCATGCTTTTAGCGGAAATCCAGGTGAAACTCCGACCCATTCGACTGGAGCTCAGGGTCATGGTGAGCAAAGTCGAACCATGGCCAGACCCCCGATAAAGCATTCGGGGGTGACCACCTTGGTAAAGACTATCATAAAGATCTCTCGATACCCCGCAGCTTGCTGCGGGGTAGTTCATTGGTCGTGTCGACTCGACCCGAATCAGGCTCTGCCGCAACGGCGCGAGCGTGTCAGAGGATGAGGTACGAAATCACAGCGCGCACTCAATTCGTGGACCACAGGATCTCGGTGCCATCCTGATTAACGGCGATCATCGCCGAGACGATGGCGTGATGCGCGCCGCCATCGGAGGCGCCGATGCGCAGCGTATACACGCAGCCGGCCTCGAGTGTCGCGTCGCCGGTCCCCGAGAGTTGCGGCGCTTCCGCTAAAAATAGCCCCATCGAATTCCCGATGTTCCCTTGAGTCATCGCGTGCGAACGATAGGGCTTGATCGTTTCTTCGGCTAAAATCACAAGCCTGCGGCATGGGGTTCCGTCCTTGGCGATTTCAATAACGGCTTTAAGGGCTTCGTTGGCTTGCGAGAATACCGGATGTGGCGAACGCGCCACAAGAACAAATCCTTCCACCCAATAGCCGGCGTAGCGCACGGCGATGTAGGCCTGCAGCGGATCGACAGAACTATCGACCAGCCCTTCGAACGGCCTCAGTGTCCTTCCGCCATCGAGACTAAACAGCGTGCGCACGTCCTGAGCTCCTGCATGATGGGCGACGCGTTCTGCTTCCAAAATCGCCGCGGTCACCCCCGCGCCGGATCGTGCGGCTTCCGCCAAGGCATTTTGGGCGGCCGTCAGAATCGCGCATCCTTCGCGCATGACGGCAAGCTCGCGGGGACGCTTATGGCGCATCGATGCTCGCAGCGACAATGTAACGTCTACCGGGACATTCTCGGAACTGAAAGCTTCGACAAGCGGCCGATAAAGAGCCGTTCGCATGAAATCGCCGCCGATCAACGCTATGGAATGACGTTCTGTGCTTTCTCCGGAGCCTGCTGACTCGTTGACCCACTGGAGAACCGTCTTTCTCGCATCTCGAAGCGGTTCCACTCTTTCAATCCAGGTCAGCCGCCGCGCCGCCGGCAACATGTTGGGCGCGCCGGAGACCAGCAGCTCCGGCTCGCCGTTGCGAGGAATGAACATGAAGGCAGGTCCGAGCTTTGGGACAAAATTGCTCAGATAGCCGAGCTCGGCATGATTGCGACTGTCGCCGTAGACGACGGCAGCCTCATAGCTTCCATCCGCAAGTCGCTGCCACAGCGTCTGGATGCGCTCGCGAAAC
>JBGPIK010000038.1:0-27739 GCA_041484845.1 Binatia bacterium
AGAGATTCCGGAGTCTTGATCTCCGGCCTGGCCATAATCTTTTGACCCGGTTTGTTATTTGGGCCCGCCAGCATGACCATGTCGGCGCCGCCGAGATTGGCCTGGATAACGGCCGGGATTGCGATCTCGGAAATCGGTATCTCCTTGGCTAGCATCGCCTGGGCGACCGTTGTACTTCCTGCGATATAAATCAGTTCCACGGCGAGTCCGTTTTTCTCAAACAGGCGCGCCTCTTTCGTCACCCATAAAACCGACATGGCGCCGATGGTGGTCGGGTACGCGACTTTGAGCTTTGCGGTCTGGGCAAAAAGCGCTGCCGGCCAGACCGTAACGAAAATTAAAGTAATCTGAATGTAGAACTTCATGCTTCTAGTAACCATTCATCTCATCCTTTTCATCCCTTTGCATTTCGTAATCCTTTACCAGCGTTCAAACCATTTTGATGCGGCCGTGCTATTTGACCATGAATGCCGCGGGAGCATGCCATCGCCTCACTCGAACACTCCAATCCGCCGCGTACAGAGCATCCGCGGCGCCCCTCACGGATGCACGGACTCCAAAAACCAATCCGTCGGTATTTCCCGGCCGACTCTTGCTTCCCTGGCGCGCGCCAGAACTTCGCTGCCCACCGCAGCGAATTGCAAGCCCAAGCCGACATTATTACAAAAACAGCTGATGGCATCTTCCTTTAGCCGCCCCGGATGTTCACCCGTGACGAGCTGTGACAGGGTCGGAAAATCCCAAATCGCAGCTGCTTCCCGAGTGATCGGATGTTGCCATCCTTCCGCAATGTCAGGAATGGACTGCGGATCGACGCCAATGGCGATCTGAAAAGGCTTGGCTTCACGCCAATGGATAATCAACGGATCGGCGCGCTGGTAAGAGATCGCATCCAACTCGCACGGCTTTACGCAAGAGACATGCATCCCGGGTTGCAGCAACTCCCCGGGGAACAGCGCCGTAATTGAATTGGTCGTGCAAGTCACGACATCGGCCCCGTCGATGGCCTCGGCCGCACTGTTGGCTTCGATAAGTTTCGCAGCCACTCGGTGGCGCCATTCGTTCACAAATTGCCCCCGGGACTCCGGGGTCGGACTGTAAACTCTCACTGTGCTGAAGTCGCGTACCATGGACAAAGTGACCAGGTGCGCGCTCGCCTGCCAGCCAGAGCCCAACAGGGCCATGGTTTTAGAATTCTTACGTGCTAAGTAGCGCGCCGCGATGGCGCTGGCGCCTGCGACCCGCAGCTTTTGAACATATCCATCTGGAAAGATCGCCAGTGGTTCGCCAGTTTCGGTGCTAAACAGCATGACCAACCCAACATAGCGATCCCCTCCGGCGAGCGGCAGCTTGTCCTTGCGTACCGTTCCGGCCTTTTCGTACCACTTGACCACGCTCGAGTTCAGGCGCAGTGCAGCAATTTTGCGGTTAGGAAGCACGCCGCTCATCGTTTTGTACTCGTAATATTCGTTGCTCCGGATAGGACTGAAGACATCGTAACGCGGCACGGTCGCGGCCATGCCATTGCCGAGGTCGCGATAGGCTTCTTCGAGCACGTCGAGGCAAGCCCCCACCGGAAGAATTTTTTCAATGTCGTCGTTTGATAAAATGAGCATAGAGATACTCCCAAAAAACCATAGGACAAGAGCCAGACGGTAGCATTGCCGCAAATCCCCAAACTTTTTAATCGACGAGCGCGTCACGTTCGGCGCTCGGGCGCTGCCGGGCCCGAAATTGTCCGCCCCGACATGCCTCTGAGGATTTGTGCCGAACGGATATCACTCGTAGCGGATCAAAGGGGTGGTTGTCAAAGCAAGAGCTTTTTTACCTTGACGGAGGAAAACACTTTGCGAGAAAAGCATCAACTCGCAAAGCGGCGACGCATGATTTCGCTCGGTATTGCGGCTGACGTTTGTGCAGATTCGCGTGTGGGCGAACTTGAGCGGCAGGCGGCACGCCAAGTGACTTAACTATGGGTGCCACCCGCTTTCATGCGTTCGATCAGGCCTTTGAAGGACGACTCAGCGATCACGCGGTTAAACTGTGAATGAAAATTTTTTGTCACGCTAACCTGCTCGATGGCAATGTCGTAGACCTTCCAGTTATCGCCTAAACGATGAAGTTTATAGTCCACGAACAGCGTTTGGTCTTTGCCCATCACCTTGGTGGCGACTTGAGCGCGGTCACCTTCTCGAATCTCGCGCTCGTATGAAATTTTTTCACCGTTGTAAGAATTCAGCGTGCTTTTGTAGGCGCGTAGCACATAGGTGGTAAATACTGCAACAAACTCCTTTCGCTCGTCTTCCGATATGCCGTCCCAGTATTTTCCAAGGGACAGCTTGGCCATCTCGGCGAAATCGAAGCGCTCGTAAATTAGCTTGGCTACCCGGTCGGGCAATTCGTCGCTCGTCATCGCTGCCCGCGGCGCGGACGCCAGCATCCCGGAAAGCGTATTCACGGTGCCGCTCAATTGATCGGTGGGCTCACCCGCCCGAGCCACGAAAGGCATGGAAAACAAGAACGAAAAGAACATAAATAGGGCTATTGAAAGTAACTTCATTATACAGACTCCTTGCGATTTCCTGTCCGGCATTGTCCTTCCTATACTCATTAGAGGAAGTTCCCACCTAAAAACCATAAGTGTTACTGGATATTATGCAAAAATCAACCCAAGGACTTTCCCGGCTTCATCGGCTGTGCTGTTTGAACGCTCCGAAAACGAGTTCGTTCTTGTCACTGTGTCGGACTTCCCATACAATTTATCGGCTGAGGAAAGGAGATCTAAAGTGTATTATTTCGCGTACGGGTCCAACATGGATTGGCCACAAATGCGGCGCCGCTGTCCATCATCCAAGTTTGCCTGCGTTGCCCGTTTGGCCGATCATCGCTTTGCGATCGCCCGCCATTCACACCTGCGCCATTGCGGCACAGCCAATATCTTTGCGGAACCCGGCAGTGAGGTCTGGGGCATCGTCTACGACGTCAGTGACGAGGATCTACTGACTCTGGACGGCTTTGAAGACGGCTATCGACGTGAACATGTTTTTGTGACTGATTTAAACGACGGCCATCATCCGCTGCAGACGTTGGTTTACATCGCCGAGAAAGAGGAAAGCGTGCCGTTGCCCAATGCCCGCTACAAGCGCCACCTTCTCGACGGCGCGCTCCATTGGCAACTCCCCGAGAGCTATCGAGCCATGCTCGAAGCACTTGAAGTTTCCATGTGATCATCTCGCTCATCGTCCGCCGGCGATCGTTCAAGTGAATCCCGTTAAGCCGTGGACACAAGGTTCCGTGCGCGCTATGATCCCCCTTGTCCGCAGAGCTTGTTTCTGGGGGTTCTACTATGAGGTTCCACGTCAACGAGCTTAGGAGCCGCGCCTCTCGGCTTGCACATCACCCTCGCACACGAACGGTTGTTATTTGGCTGGTTGCCATTTTTATCGTCATCGGCGTGCTTGGCGCATTGGTGGCACCGCCGCTGCTGCGCGGCAAGCTCGCCAGCGCGCTATCGGAAAAGCTCCACCGTCAAGTCTCCATCGAGCAGATTCGGATCAACCCCTACGCCATGACTGCGACCATAAGGGGTTTCCTGATGAAGGAACGCCAAGGATCGGCAACCGAAGTGTCTTTCGACGAGATCCACGTAAACTTAGAGCTGGAATCACTGTTCCGCCTGGGACCGGTATTAAAGGAAATTCGACTCGTAAAACCGTACATCAATCTGGTTCGTAGCGAGAACGGGGCCTACAACTTTACGGATATCATCGATGAATTCATGGCTGGCCCATCGGGGCCGACGCCGCGCTTTTCGCTCAACAACATTCAAATCATCGACGGCAAGATTGACTTCGACGACCGCCCGAAAAAAACCAAGCATACGATTTCGGCTATCCGCATCGGCGTGCCGTTTGTTTCCAGCCTGCCATCTTTCGTCGACATCAAGGTCCAACCCGAGTTCTATGCGCTGGTCGATAACGCGCCGCTAAAGATCGGCGGCGAAGCCAAACCATTTAAGGACACCCGCGAGAGCAATTTTCACCTCAATTTGGATAACGTGCAGCTACCGAAATACCTCGAATATTCTCCGGTCAAGTTAAACTTCACAATGCCCTCCGGCCAGCTGAACGCTCAACTAACCGCGAGCTTTCAAACCGCCAAAAACAAACCGGCAGCGCTCGCCATATCCGGAAAACTTGGCTTAAAAGACTTGGTCCTTGAGCAAGAAGGCAATACGCCGTTGGTCAAATTCCCCTCCTTCGACGTCGTAGTGGACAAGTACGAAGTCTTTGCCAACCGTGCTGCGCTGAAGATGGTCAAAGCAACGGGCACGGAACTCCAGCTAACCCGCAATCGGAATGGTGATTTGAATTTGGCTTCGTTGGTAACCGTTCCGGCGAGTCAAACCGATGCCCCGCCGAAGAAAGAGAGCACACCGTTCAACTACCACGTAGAGGAAATTCAAATCGAATCCGGCAAGCTTCTTTTCATCGATCAGGGGCTGGAAAAGCCCTATCGAACTCAGCTCCAAAACATCCATCTCAACATCAAGGGGCTGACCAACGAACTGGAGAAAAAAGCCAATGTCGAGCTGTCGTTCGAAACAGATGCCAACGAACGCTTCAATCACACAGGCGTTTTACAGCTAAAACCATTAATGTCGGATGGCACAGTGGCCGTCGAAGGGCTCAGGCCGGCCGGCTTTCGCCTCTACTATCAGAACGTTTTCATTGGGGACATTCGCGATGGGCTTTTTGACCTCTCAACGCGTTATTCCCTGGAACAGAAAAGCGACAAGACAGAACTGAAATTGACTGAATTGAATGCCGCCGTTCGTAGCCTAAACCTGGGGGAAGCAGGGCAGCGCGAGACTATGTGGCGCCTGCCGCTCCTCGCGATCAAAGAAACAACGGTCGATGTAAACAACAAAGCTATTGTGATTGGCAGAATCGAAGGCCGGGACGGCAATGGTTCCGTGCAGCGCAATGCTGACGGGAGCCTTAATTTCGACCGTCTGATCAAATCCCAGCCGGCGAATTTCCCTAGCACAGTACAGAGCAAGAAGGACGACACCGGCTGGAAGGTAGAGGTTAAGGAGATCGCCGTAGAGCGTTTCAATATCAACTTCGAAGACCGGACACCGGCGACACCGGCCAAGATCAACTTCTCGGATCTTTCAGTCCGCGGCGAGAAATTTTCCAACGCCAAGAACCAGAGCGGCAAAGCCATCATTCAAACGAAAATCAACAACCGAGGTCTGATCCGATTGGTGGGGACCGTCGGCACCCAACCCGCGGTAGTCAAGTTCGCCGTGGAAGGACGAGACATCGATCTCCTGCCTTTCCAATCGTATTTGGAAAACCACATCAACTTTCTTCTGACCGGCGGCCAGGTAGGAACCAAAGGAAATCTTATTTTTGATGCCAGCGGCGAAGGGCCCGCGAAAGTTAGCTACGACGGTAATATTCAGATCACGGATTTCACCACGGCTGAAAAAAACGGCTCGCAGGACCTGCTCAAATGGAAGTCGTTGAATCTCGACGGCATCCAGTTCACCTTGGAACCGATGCAACTGCGCATCAACGAAATCAATCTGGCGGATTTTTACTCGCGCCTGATCCTCGGTGCCGATGGCAAGATGAATGTACAGAAGCTGGCGGCTCAGAAGACTGAGAACAAAGGCGCTTTGCAAACGAAGCAGGAAAAACCGGCGGAGACGCTGGCGGCACCTCCAGCGAGTGAAAAACGTATCACCATCGGGAAGATCAACTTGCAGGGCGGCAATGTCAACTTCAGTGACTTCTTCATCAAACCCAACTACTCCGCTAATCTCACCGGTTTTCAGGGCGCGATTTCCGAGCTCAAGCCGGAAACACCCGGTGATATCGAGATACACGCCAAGCTCGACAATGCTGCACCCGTAGATATCATCGGCAAAATCAACCCGCTCGCAAAGGACCTCTATCTCGACATTAAGGTCGATGCTACCGATATCGATCTGAGCCCGATGTCACCCTATTCCGGCCGATATGTGGGCTATGGAATCGAAAGGGGGAAACTGACATTCAATGTCCAATATAAGATAGAAAACCGTAAGTTGAGCGCGCAAAACAAAATCATTCTCAACCAGCTAACCTTTGGCGAACGCGTTGAGAGTCCGGATGCCACGAAGCTCCCGGTCTTGCTGGCCGTCGCCTTGCTCAAGGACCGGAACGGAGTCATGGACATCAATCTCCCGATCGGCGGTTCTCTCGACGATCCCCAATTCAGCGTTGGCGGAATCGTCTGGCAGATCATTGTCAACATCCTGGTGAAGGCGGTGACCTCGCCGTTCGCCCTACTTGGCTCGGTCTTCGGCGCGGGAGGGGGCGGCGGCGAAGAGTTGAGCTTTATTGAATTCGATTACGGACGGGCCACGCTGCCGCAAACTGCCGAGGCGAAGTTAAAGACGCTCGCCACCGCCATGAGCAATCGTCCGGCGTTGAAGCTCGATATCAGCGGTCGCGTCGACCCCACCAACGACCTTGACGGTCTCAAGCATGCCTCCATCGAACGAAAGATGAAAGCCCGGAAGATGCGCGAGCTGGTGCGGCAAGGAAACGCGCCCAAATCCGTGGACGATGTCCAAATCGACAAAACTGAATATGAACGCTATCTCAAAGCCGCCTATAGTGACGAGAGTTTTCCGAAGCCGCGCAATCTGATCGGACTGGCCAAGGATTTGCCTGTCGCCGAGGTGGAAGCTCTCATGCTCAAGTACGCCACGGCCACCGACGAGGATCTCCGCGATCTCACCAATCGGCGCGCTCAAACAGTGCGCGACCGTTTGCTGGCAACCCATCAAGTCACCGCCGACCGTTTATTCATCGTCGCCGCTAAACCATTGACGAAGGAAGAGCAAGATAAAGTGAAGGCTAAGAGTAGTCGGGTCGATTTCTCGCTCAGATAAAGACACGAATCCGCGCTTAGCGGGCGGCGATATTGTGGAACGCCGCCGTTCTGATATAACGTTCTACAGAGAGCAGGAGGCACCTTAATGAACCAGCCGAAAAAGTCCGCAAACCCCAAAGTGACCATCATAGCAAGCAAAGGGGCTAACCAAGCCATCAACTATTTGCTGGAAGATCGCGATGAGCTGGAATGGCTCGTCGCCATTGGCCGCAATCGCAAAGGGGACATTTTCTTTTACGATACCGGCGGAGATATTATTCAAGACCTCGGCGCCCTCGAATATATCAAGGAACGTATCGTGCGCGACTACTTCGGGGAGTCGGATGAATAGGCGCGTGAATGCGTCAGACCGGAATCGCTCAACTCCCGCTGCACGGCGGCAAGGCGCCGGCATGGCTCTTTCAAAGAATGGTGCGCTTGGGCCGGGAAATCCTTCGGCTCATCGTTGAAGATTATGGCCCTCGAGAAATCCTGACCCGCATCTCAGACCCTTACTGGTTCCAATCCCTCGGCTGCGTTCTCGGATTTGACTGGCACTCTTCCGGCGTCACCACAACGGTTTGCGGTGCGCTCAAAGAGGGACTGCGCGGGCGCGAGCAGGAGTTCGGTCTCGTCATCGCCGGAGGCAAGGGCGCAACCTCGCGGAAAACACCCGGCGAAATTGTTGCCGCCGGCGATAAATATCCGTTGGAACGTAATGCCGATGAGCTGGTGCAACTCAGCCGGCTGACGGCGAAAATCGACAACAACGCCATACAAGACGGCTTTCAACTGTATCATCACAACTTTTTCTTTACTTTCGACGGCTCGTGGGCAGTTGTGCAGCAAGGAATGAACGACCGTTTTGCGCGCCGTTACCATTGGCATTCCCAAAATGTGCAATCGCTGATCGTCGATCCCCACACCGCGATTTGCAGCGACTTACAGCGCGAGCGCGCGCTCAACCTGGTCGCCTTGGAGAGCGTTGCCGCACAATCGACGATGACCGAGCTTTCACGCGAACATCCGGCAAAACTGACGGCCGAGTTGCGCAAGCTGCAAATGCTTTCCTTGCCCGCGCATCATGAGGTAACCGTCCAAGACCTCCATCCGGACTCGCTCGAAAAAATTTTGCTTAAGACCTACGAAGCCAAGGCCGATGATTTTCAAACACTGCTGGCGATGCCGGGGGTCGGTGCCAAGACGCTGCGCGCCCTAGCGCTGCTCGCCGAGATCACCTATGGCACGCCGGCGTCGTGGAAAGATCCGGCCAAATTCAGCTTCGCCCACGGCGGGAAGGACGGCCATCCGTACCCCGTGAATCGCCGAGTCTACGAGGAGTCGATTGAATGCCTACGCAAGACACTCGAACGAGTCAGAGTTGACCGGAGCGAGAAAGACAATAGCTTAAAACGACTCAATCGTTTGATCGGTGTGGGTTAATTCTCCACAACGTGCTGCGATGCCAATCAGGGTAGGATGGGTTGAGCGTTAGCGAAACCCATCGTTCTAAGCGGTGGGTTTCGGCGCTGTGCGCCTTTACCCACCCTACGTTTTCCGCTCTTGAAACCCACCCTCGATTTTCCTTCGCTACGGAGCGCTCGCACCTCGATCCCTGAGTCAACTTCTAACTGCGGAATCCGGGTTGATAATGCGCAACGCGGTTGTCGAGTTAGGAGATTCATAAGGCGCATCCATAATTGCCACAGTGAGCGTTTTTCCAGCTATAAAAATTCCTCCTGAATCAATGCCATATCGCTTTTGTGCCGGGTTCGAGCAACAGATCCACAACTCGTTCGATCTCCGCAACCTGTACGCCATCGGTCAAGTTTTGGATCGCCCGTTCTCTGAGCGAAAAACCATCGGCCAACACTTGCGCATGGTCGCGAACGAGATTCGCGATCCTATCGTTGTACTTGGAACCTTGGCACGCGGGAAGCACGCCGTTCTGTATCAGCAGGACCGTGGTTTGATTTCCCCGGCCAGCGATTCCCTGAACTAACTCGGAAAAATAATTCGAGTCAGAACTGTCAAAGGGGTCGCGCGATTCAATGACCAGATATTTAGCCATTAGGCACCTCCTTTTATAGGGTTATAGCCTATAACCCGAAACTGAGATTGGAAAACGAGAAGAGGAGAACTGACAAGCAGCAAATCTAAATCCCCTATAGGCAATTACACTATTCCTGTCAAGCAAAGAATCGGATCGGCATTTAACTCTCTCCGTTGACTCAACCATGAGATTCAACTAGGTTGCGCTTCATGCGCGCCTTTGCTCTTCTCCGCATGTTCGGGCTTGGCGACGTCTCGCAGGATCGCGCTCGTTCCCTGAGTATCGTTTATGCGTCGAGCATGGCGCTCATGATGGGAGTCAATTTCATTCAACCGGCACTGCCGGCGCTCACGGGGCCGTTCGCCATCAGCGACTCGGCCCTGTCTTTGCTCATGACGGTTTTCACCGCGCCGGCGATTGTGCTTTCGCCCATCTTCGGCGTCATCGCCGATCTTTATGGCCGGCGTCTGCTGCTTTCCGGAGGTCTGATTGTCTTTGGATTATTTGGCACGGCCATGGCATTCGCGCCGACCTTCAGCTGGTTACTGATATTCCGCGCGCTGCAAGGCATCGGCTACAGCGCCGTCATTCCGCTCACCATCGTTTTGATCGGCGATCTTTTGGAAGGCGACCAAGAAATCGGCGGTCAAGGATTGAAAGTATTTCTCGACCGCATCGGTTACATGATATTTCCGCCGCTCGGCGGATTGCTCGCCGCCATCGCTTGGTTTTGGCCATTTCTCCTTTATCTCCTGACGATTCCGGTGGGTTTCGCCGCATTGATTTGGATGCCGGAAACGAAAGCTAGGAGCAACGAAAAAACTCTCGTGTATCTTCGCGACATGCTGCGGCTGACGCGCCACCCGCGTCTAGTTATCGCCTTCTCCGCCGGGTTTCTGCGCTTTTTTCTCGACTACGGCTTTCTCACTTATTTTCCGCTGTTTCTCGTGCGCAGTCATGGAATATCGACCGCCACGGCAGGCCTGCTCTATGTTTTTTTCTCCATCGGCGCGATGCTGACTTCGAGCCAAGCCGGACGCATCGCGGCGGGAAGAGATAAGGCTCATCTTCTGTTCATGGCTTTCGTTATCAGCGGCGCCGCGGTCGTCATCGTTCCGGTCGTCGCCGGCGTCTGGTGGGTCGGATGCGCGCTGTTTTTCTACGGTATGGCGAACGGCGTGATTTCACCGATGCAAAAAAGCCTATTGACTCAGAATGCGCCCACCGAATTGCGCGGCGGCATTATCTCTTTCGACCGGCTCATTCAGCAAGTTTCTAAAACCACATCCACTTCGATTGTCGGTTTGCTGCTCGTTTCATCGAGTCTATCCACTGTGTTTTGGTTCTTGGGCGTTCTTTCTTTTCTTAGCGTCGGACTCATGGCCTGCCTGGTGCCGCGGCCGAGGCAACCGGTAGCGAGCGAGAGCGTTTCCTAGCTTGATGCCCCCCGGGTGTGGTGTTTCCGGAGTCCGTTGAATAAGTAATGTCATTCTGAGCCGAAGGCGAAGAATCTCGAAATGCTGTTAGATCCTTAACTTCGTTCAGGATGACCCTTTTGAAACTTGAAAATAACTCATGAAAGGGTGACAGATCTATTAAACGAACTTCAGTTCCAAGACCCTAGAATGCTTTAAATTCATTTTCCTCCCGGCTCTCCGTCTCCAATTGGATCGTGACGTGCTCGATATTGAAGCGCTCTTTGAGCGTGTCTTCGATGCCGTTGAGCACGGCGTGAAAATCGCCAGCTTCGTCGACGACAGCGTGGGCGCTCAAAGTGAAAATGTCCGATGTCACCGCCCAAATATGAAGATCGTGCACTTTGCTGACGCCGGCCACGGCTTCTATAGTCTGGCGCACCTCTTCAAGCTCGATCCCCTTGGGCACGGCCTGCATCAAGACCGTGAGAGAATCTTTGACCAGGCTCCACGACGAATAGAGAATCAGGCCACCGATGAAAATACTGATCAGTGGGTCGGCCAAATACCATTCCGTGGCCAGCATGATGAGCCCTGCCGCAATCGCTCCCACCGATCCTATGGCATCGCACACAACGTGCACGAAAGCGCCGCGCAAATTCAAATTGTGATGATGGGCGCCATAGAGAATCGCGCCTGAGGCGACATTGATGACCAGGCCGAGCACGGCCACGATCACCATTCCTTCACTGTCAACGTGGGGCGGATGGAAGAGCCGGCTGTAGGCGGCCGCAAGAATGACGCCGACGATCAGCCACAATGTCAACCCATTAAAAAGCGCGGCGAGGATTTCCACACGATGAAAGCCGTAAGTGCTATTGAGCGTCGCGGGGCGCCGGGCCATACGAAAGGCGAACAGGCTCAACGCCATGGCCGCCACGTCAGTGACCATGTGACCCGCATCGGAGAGAAGTGCCAAGCTATTGGTGAGAAAACCGGCGATCAGCTCGGCAAAGAAATAGACGGCGGTGACTGCCAGTGCCCATTTGAGGCGACGTGTTTCGGTATGTCGTTCCACGCGAGGTTCCTAAAGGGATTAAAATTATTCTTAGCGCAAAGTTCACTCAAAAGGGAACGGTTCACACCCTTGAACTTGAGAGCACCAATTACTTCTGGGGCACCGGAGCGGCGGACGGGTTCTTCAATAACACAAAATAGAGCTTGCCCGGTCTATTCATATAACCGGCCGCAGCGCCGGCGTCGGTCCCGGTGCCAAAATAAAGATCGGCGCGCTGTGCTCCCCGTATCGCTCCGCCGCTATCCTGATTAAAAACGAATCGAGAAAAAGGCTGCCAACCATTCAACTGCCCGGCGCCATCGACGATCGGCATTTCCGCAGTCGCAAAAGCCAAAGCGCCTTTGGGAAAGAGTCGCGCATCGGTTGCGATGGATCTGCCCGGCGTCAGTGGAACCTCAAGACTTCCCAGCGGACCCTCTTCCAGTAAGCGAAAGAAAATATAGCTTTCGTTATATGCCATGATGTCATTTTGCTCCTCCGGGTGCTCCGCGAAATAGCGCCGTAGCCGCTGCATCGACATTTCCTCTTGCGGCACTTTGCCGCTGTCGATCAGCAACCGCCCAATACTTCGGTACGGTCTCCCGTTCGCCGCTGCATAGCCGACGTGCAGGCGACGGCCGTCGGGCAATTGCAAAACGCCCGATCCCTGAATGTGCAGGAAGAAAAGATCGACGGGATTTTCGACCCAGGCGATTTCATAGCCTCGGCCGCGCAGTATTCCCTGTTGGTCAATCTCGCGCCGTGAATAGTAAGGAATGAATTTTTCTGCTTCGAGTCGCCCGAATACCTTCTCGGCACTCATTGCCGGCGTCAGTTTCACCTGCTCCGCTATGATCATATCGGCCGGCTTGCCATAAATCGGGTAGGCGTATTCCGCGGTCGGAACCAGACTCGCTTTGACCACCGGCTGGTAATAACCGGTAAACAAAATCGTCTCCGTTGCGGGATCACTCGATGAGGGAATCAGATCAAAGCGCGCATGGAGCTCTTTTAACCAGCATGCGCGGCAATCCCATCGGTCGAGCAGTCGTTCAAAGGCCGCAACCGAGTCCAAGACTTCCTTGGCTGTTAAGCGTCTCGGCTGCTCGCCGACGATGCGCTCCGGTGGCAGCTTCTCCAGATAAGTGATGCTCTGCCGGAGCGCGCCACGAAGCGACTCCCGGTCGAGATCATCCGTGATGGCCGGCGCCGCGGAGGTTATGGACTGGCCCTGAGCAAGACATTCAGCCGCGAGCAGCCAGGCAAATACAACCAGTGGCAAAAGTGCAAATCCGACGCTATATGGCTTGATTCGATACGTCACTTGGACCAAAATCACAGACGTTGAATTCAAACGAAATCAAAAAACAGGTCGCTCGCGTCCTCGACAAACTGCCCAAACAGTTTCGCCAGCATCTATCCAACATTGAAATCGTGGTTGAAGAGAGACCGGGAAAAGAGTTGCTCCTCGCTGAGGGGCTCGACCCCCGCCACGACACGCTTTACGGCCTTTACCAGGGCGTACCTCTTCCCGATCGATCAGAATTCTTCCCTCCGATCCTACCCGACAAAATCACAATTTTCTCGGAGCCCTTGCTGCGCGACTTTGCCGATCCTGAGGAATTGCACGAGCAAATTCGCCTTACCGTGCTGCACGAGATCGCACACTACTTCGGCATGGACGAAGACGACATCGACAAGCTGGGATACTAGCATAGCAGTACTGAGTCATGAGTGCTGAGGACTGAGTGCCAGGAATAATTCCCGCTTCAATCATCGCTCACCATTTGTTACTCAATCCTCAGTCCTCGTTACTCAGCACTATCCTAGTCTCTGATGTCCTGTAGGAACCACTCCGTGGGCAATTCTCGCCCCACCTTATTCTGTTTCGCCAACTCGACGATTTTTCCGGCGCAGGCGGCGAACTGAAGTCCTTGTGTTCCGGCATTGATAAAGAACGTCACCTGCTTGTTATTCGTCCGTCCGGGAACTTTGCCCGCTCTCACATCCATGAAGTACTTGAAGTAATTGCCCCGATAATTGTCCACCACCGGATTCGGAATCCGGCTTCGCTCTTCCGGCTGGCCCGCGATATAACCCACATTGCCGTGCAGTCGAACCATACCCTCGTCCATGGCTTCGATCGTGTTCTTGCCCAATTTTACGGAAAGGTCGCATTTCTTAATAACCTGGGGGCCGATCTCGCAAGAGCGAACGCAAGTGATATGGGCTCCTTCTTTTAGCCATGCCGGCTCATCAAACACCGTCAGCGTCGAATCCGTGCAGGTCGCGACTATATCCGCATCGCGCACGACCTTTTCCGGCGTGTCGACGGCGACAACTTCAATATCTAATTTGCCGGTCATTTCCCTGGCAAACTTCTCACGGTTCACCTTGGTCGGGCTGTAAACTCTCACGCGGCGCAGTTTTCGCACTTCGTAGAATGCTTCCAAATAACTGCGCGCCATGCCGCCGGAGCCAAAGATGCCGACATCGCACGCGCCTTCGCGCGCCAGATATTTCACTCCCAAGCCTGCGCAACCGCCAACGCGCATATGCTGGATCAGACCGTCGTTGATGATGGCTAGCGGTTCACCGTTGCGCACGCTAAACACCATCACCAATCCGCACCAGGTGCCCGGCTGCACGCAATACTTTTCTTCCGTCTCGCCGTTGGGCCAATAAACGACATCGGATTTCATGCGAATAGCGAAAACGCCGATCTTGCGGCTCGCGCCCTCCATCGTGCCCCAGCGGTAATAGCCGTCGGGCCGGTCGCACGGCATCCAGAGATCGACTCGCGGGCGATAGACCGCATCGCCCTTGAGCAGATCGTCATAACCGACTTCTAACGCTTCGAGACAGTCTTTCATGGTGAAAAGCTTTTCCACTTCCTGATTGTTGATTAGCAGCATGGGTACCTCCTACGATTCGATTACAACAATACGAATAGTTTTGAAAGCGACAACGGCGCACGCACAGGTGCGCGATTCGCGCAATTGATATAAAACCCGTAATTGGCTACCCTGAGCGATATGAAAATTCCGCGGCATATTGTCTGGTCAACCGAACAAAGGCGGAAGACATCGATCTCAACGAGCCCGAAAACAGACGGTGGTGGATCAAACAAGTCTTAATGAACGGCCGAATCGAAGACATCCTTTCGCTCGATCTGGACGAGGTAGAAAGAACCCTCCCGGACCTCTATCTCCCGAGACCGATTAAAAAGCTTTGGAGCGACTACTTTGCTAAGCGGAGATCTTCTAACGACAGTGTGAATCGTTGCAATTCGGCCAGTTTCCCGGTGTTTATCAACGGTGCGACATCCGCCAATCCATCCGGTTTTGACGAATCGACAGCTCCTTCCGATAATCTCGCAAGTATTCAGAGAAACTGGATACGCGTCAGTCCCTCCGACGTAAAGGATCGCACCAATCCCTCCGCTGAACCTGAAGACACGCGTGTACTTGGGGAAATCCGAATCGATCCCGAACCCGCCACCAAATCGCCGATCAAGCAGAAGGATCACGAAACAAACGCCGCTCACAGTAAACAATCCTCATGACAGCGGCAAGATACTTCGCATATACAGCATTTAGTGCCTACGTCGCTTTCGGGCCTGGAGTTTACATCAGTGGGAAAACCCAGGTCAGCGGAATCGGTTACGTCCGCTACGAACATTTTCCTCCGAACCAATCGAAACCAGCCTACCATTTGTTTCGGCTGTCGACAGAGATAGATAGCGGCTCCACCGCCGCCTTCCTCCTCCTAACCAACTCGTTATAACAGTAGTCCACCGATCGTTTTGATCGCAGCTGGTTATCTATGGCAATGATTTCTCTTGACAACTATTTGTTAGCTAGCTAAGCTTACAGTGTGGACATAACATTCGGTCAGTTCATTCGGAAGCGAAGAGAAGAAATAGATTTATCATTGCGGGAATTAGCGAAGAAAGTTGATTGTTCGGCCGCTTTTCTGTCGGATATTGAATTGGGACGACGGTTTCCGTCGGAGCAGGTCTTAAAAGCGATTGCCAGAGTTCTCGACGTGTCGACTGAAACGTTAAAAGAATATGATCGAAGAGCGCCAGTAGAAGACATAAAGCGTCTTGCAGAAACGCACCCCCAATATGGGCTTGCGCTTAGAAGCCTAGTCGACAAAAAAATAAGTCCCGAAGAACTGATACAATTCTTCGAAAAAGCTTCGGCACGCAAAGGTAAGAAATGAAAACGCTTCGCAGAAATACCGGACCATTTGCAGAGAGGCCTTACTATGAGTTGGAGGATGTAGAGGGAATCTGCACCGATGAACTTCGAGGACTCAATTTGTATCCGAGCAATCCCGAACGAATTCGGATAGATCGATTCCTTGAGAAACGTTTTGGCATCACCCCTCAATACGAGGATCTACCGGAAAACGTTTTGGGTTATACGAAGTTCGGTCCGAAAGGTGTTGAAGGTATCGTCGTAGCTAGAAGCCTCAGCGAAGACGGATCCAAAACTGCGGAGCGGCGAATCAACTCGACTCTCGCTCACGAGGCAGGACATGCTCTTTTGCATGCTCACCTTTTTGTATTCGACGCGAAACCTACGTCCCTTTTTGGCGATACTGCTCAAGATAAGCGGCAGATACTTTGTCGTGATGTGGCAGGGGTTAGCCCTACCAAACACACCTATGCTGGCCAATGGTGGGAATTTCAGGCCAATCAAAGTATCGGCGCTTTGCTGTTACCGGGGCGTCTGCTGGATCAGGTCCTAACTCCCTACTTAACTACGAAGGGATCGCTGAATGTCAGAACGATAGACCCTTCTCGCAGAGATGAAGCTACCGCGAAAGTAGCTGACATATTTGAAGTAAATCCAATAGTTGTTCAGATCCGACTTGAACAGAGGTACCCGCAAGGTAGCCAACTCGGGCTGTAAATTTTTTTGTTTGACATGTCCACATTGTAAGCTTACGATGTACGAGATAAGGGTAATTATGACAAACGGAGTGAATAAATGATCCAGCTAAGTGCCGATCAAAAGTTTCAAGTTCTGCTTGCGGAGCTTGCGGAGAGGTACAGTGCGGCACATAAAATCCGCGAGCGGAGCACTCAGTTTACACTCTGGCTTTTAGGATTCGCTATTGGTTTGGCTTGGCTGTTGGTCAGCCAGAGCCCTCTGCCAACCTCACAGCGCATTGGCTTGACCCTTCTCATAGTAGTTCTCTTCTGCGGCGCGTTTTACTTCATCGCGGGGCTTGGGCGTGGATTCCGAGCGAACCGGGAGGCGATGGTTCGGGTAGAACGGGCCTTGGGCATGTACGACCCTGGGGTATATTTCACCGACAGTTCCCTCCTGCCGCCCGAGTATCGTCGAACAAATCGGAAATGGAGTCACCATTTTTTAACCCTATACATCTGGCTGACTCTTACGGCAGTCTCCCTTCTCTACCTAACCTGGACACGTCCTGCAATTGAAAAAGACGCTCCACCCGCAAAGACAATCGAAGAGATTAAAGGAGGAAACAGTAATGGCTAATCTACACAATGAGTTCCAAACCTTTCACGAACGAGTGGCGCTTTTTCAAGGGAAGAAGGAATCACTTACGACCTCACGGGACGCTGTCCGAGATCGTATCCGGAAGCATTTCAGGGAACAGCTCAAACTAAAAGTGCCCGAATTTCGTTCGCAGGGCTCATTCGAGATGGACACGACGGTGAATCCTCTCGATGGCGAGTTCGACGTGGATGATGGCGTCTACCTGCAACACTTAGACGAGAGTGACTGCAGCACATGGCCGACTCCCGAAACCATTCACAAATGGCTCGTTGACGCAACCGATGGCCACACCAATGAAAAGCCCATCGACAAACGAACTTGTGTTCGGGTCCGTTACGCTGGACAATATCACGTTGATCTGCCTTCCTATGGCAAGCTCAATGGAGAAAACTTGCTTGCAGAGAAGGGTGAAAAAGGCTGGCACCGAAGTGACCCCACGGCGCTGACAAACTGGTTCAATGATTTAGCACGGCAACGTGAAAATCAAATGCGTCGGAGTGTCCGCTTTGTGAAGGCATGGGCAGACTATCAATGTGACAAGCGTGGAAAAATGCCTAGTAGTTTGATCTTGACAGTGTTGGTGGCTCAGAATTTCCAAGGCCACGAAAGAGATGACGTCTGCCTGGCAAACACAGTTAGAGTAATCTCCGATTCCGTTGGTCTTGTTTTCTGCGTGTACAACCCGGTCGATGCCAGTGAAGTACTTACGGCACGTCTAAGTGAAGAGGAGAAACAACGCTTTCAGGAGGCAATCGCTGATCTAGCCAATGACGCATCCAAAGCAGTCAATAACGACAGTCAGCAGGAAGCATCTAAACTCTGGCGCGCTCAGCTCGGTGATCGTTTTCCTCTTGTTCAAGAGGACGATGAGGACACGAAGCAAAGGAAGGATGACGCCAATCGGCTTGCTGCTTTTTATATTCCAAAGAAGCCGATTAAACCCTGGGGTTGGAGCTAATGGTGCAGTGGTACAAGATTAATCAACGGCTTTTTCGTGAGGAAAAAGCGGCTCTTGCTTGCAAACACCCCTCTCTGATCTTAGAGGTTTTAATCGCAGGCACTCCCATCAACAAACATGTTTTTCTGCCGAGAGAAGAAGCGGTTGTGCGCGGCATGTACTCCTTGCAGGTTCCAGATACGACTCGAAAGTACGACTATTCCGTAGCGCTACGAGTACCAGACGATTATCCCAAACACCCTCCGGTGATGTATTGCAACGACCCAAAGCTTCCTATTAAGATTGATCGTCACATCCTGAAACACGGACAAGCCTGTTTGGGCGTAACGACAGAGGTTCGACGGAAGTGGTCGGATGCTCTGAATATGGTGTGTTTTCTGGACGAGATCGTTGCTCCTTTTTTAGCCTGGCAGATGTTTTTTGATGCTAATGGATATCCACCTGCCTGGGGCCAACGGTCCCACGATAAAAAAGGGGTTCTTGAGTTCTACGTTGATATTCTAGGCTTAGAAGTCGATTCTAATATTGTAGGCTTTATGAATCTTCTGGCAAGAAAGAATACACCTGGCGGTCATGAAATATGTCCGTGTGAATCCGGTCGGCGGTTAAGGAATTGCCACAGAGATGCAGTGCATGCCGCGCGCCAACAGGTTGAGTGGAATGATGTAAAATCCGATTTGCTTTTGCTAGAGCGTCAGGACTCTGACACGAAAGTGAAAATGTAAATTTGGACCTTACCCGCAGATGTGAAAAGACTACCTTTCATAACTCGCCTCGAAAGGCTTTGGCTAACAGCGCGGGTGTAAACGCCGCCAGCTCCGCATCAACTTCCCGCTGCAACCGCAGTAACTCGTCCACCTTCCCGCGCAGTGCGTCGAGGCGAGCGACAATGCTGCGCTGCTCAAGCTCAGAAAGCACGGGAATGAGCAGCGGGTCAAGATGCTTCTTGTTCACCTGCGGAATGCCGCCATCCTCCTGCAATTCGGCGAGGTCTAACGACTCGAACCACCAGAAAAGAAACTCCGAAATCAGTCCGCTCTTGGGTAGCGGAAAGACGCCCATCAGATTCGGATCGAGGGATGCGGGGAAGGACAGCACGCGCTTCTTGTTGGTGGCAATTGCACCGCCCCGTTTGGGGAAGACGACTGCGCCAGCAGGCACGATGCGGAGCTTGCGCGCAACGGCGGCTGCCCGACTCGTTTCGAGTTTGCAGCGGTTGATGAAGCGCTCGTTTCCGGGTGCGTTCATGTCGGAAACTTTCATCAGGCCGAGGCGCTCCTCGCCGGGATTGGGAAGCGGCGCATTTTCAGGAATGGAATTGCCACCGATGATCCCGGTGAGTTTACCCAGCGGGCGGAGCGAGGTTTCGTCCGCGTCTTCGAAAGCGCGAGCGACGGCGGCGCGCAGAAAGGTTGCGGCGTCGTCGAGGGCGGATTGACGAGCTTGTCGGGCTTGGTCGAGGCGGCGGGTCAACGCTTCCACCCGCGCCACGATCCGCCGCTGCTCCGGCAATGGCGGAACGGGAATTTCAAGCAGCTCCAAGAACTCAATTGGAACGCGTTGCTGGCCCGCAGCACCATGCATTGCGTTCTCTGCGTCATCCCTGACTTGCTGGCTGCGCAGGATGTGATGAAGCCACTCCGGCGTCGTCTCCGCTCCGGAGCGCACAACATGAAACTCGGTCGAACCGAAACCTAAACGGTTTCGCAGCCCACGCCCAACAGCACACTTACCGTTCTCCATACATGGCGTTATCTTGGCAAAGATTACATCGTTTTCTGCGAAGTAGGTGTAGCCCTTTTTCACTTCACCCAAGCGGCGCACTTCAGGACGCGCGATTATTCCGCTGCTGTCGTCCACTGCTGACATCGGCACGAAGGTAACTTCAGTCTCAGGAGACATCCCGTTCATCTCGGACTTTTTCGGATTCAGCGTTGCGACGGCCGGGTCAGAAAGACGCTTGACTGCCCAGCCATCGGGGAGGTCATCAAGCGCAAGCATTGTTATTTTCCATGACGAGTTCCCGCATCTCCTCAACAATTTCCAGAATCCGCCGCTCCTTCTCGGCTACAGATGCAAGGATTTCTTCTGGCGCGTCGTGGTCGGTTTTTTCCGGCTCGACGAGGCCGAGGCTAGAGAGCGTTAGATTGTAACCGTTGTCTATAATTTTCTGAGCGGGCACGCGCCACGCTACGCCATCGGCGGTCTCGCGGTTTGGCCATTTGGCCAACAGGTCGGGAAAGTCGTTGCGATATTGCGGGCCGAACTTGCGCGCTTTCCTGAGCGACGAGCCGTCACCCTGCACCCGGTAAAACCAGGCTTCTTCCGTCGGCTTCCCGGTCTTTTGGAAAATGAGGAAGCAGGTGGGGTTGGGTGTGTAAGGCTCGAACATACCCTTGGGCAATGTAACCACGGCCTGTAGGTCACACTCTTGGAGCAGACGCTTCTTTACTTCAAGGTGCGCGTTTGAGTCGCCGAAGAGGATACCGTTGGGGAAAATAATACCGGCGCGTCCGCCTGGGCGGAGACTGCGCAACGCGTGGGCAAGGAAGAGTACGTACTTGTCGCCTTTCTCGATGCGCAGGGAACGCTTGGCGTCACCTCGCTGACCCGAAAAAGGCGGGTTTTCGAGGATGAAGTCAAACTGCACTTCGTCCCATTTGTCCTCGCTCCCGCAGATCGAGTCTCGGCGAACAATGGGAGAGTAGTCGAAACCATGGAGCACGGCATTCATGGCGGCCATGCGGATGATGTCCTTATCGCCCTCGAAACCGTGAAGCGTCCCCTTCTGAAGAAATTCCCACTGCGAGGGCGTGAGACGGTCACCGATGCCACGTTTTACCGGAAGCCCGTAGGGAGCCGTGACTTCGCGGACGAATTCAGGAGAAGTGTTGGCGAGCAGGATATGCTCGTACGTGGCGATATTGAATCCGGCTGTGCCGCAGGCAGAGTCGCACATGGTTTTGCCGATTTCCGGATTCACCATCTCGACGATGATGCGAATGAGATGCCGTGGGGTGCGAAACTGCGCGGCGCGTTTCTGGCTGCCAAGATCGTTGACGAGGATTTCGAAGAGATCGCCCTTCACGTCCGCGTCTTCACTGAGGAAGTGAACAGGCGCAATGATATCAACCGCTCTGCGTAGCGTGGCGCCGTCAGGGATGACGATGGCTGAATCCTCGAAAAGCGCTCGTGCTGCGGGCGACAACGCGGGGTGGTGCGCAAGCTTTGGCAGCAGGTCGCGCAGAGTACGGAGCATGCGGTCGTTGTCTGGGTCGGAAGTGAGGACGGACCATCGAAGTTTGGCGAAGTCCACTTCTTCGTCGTCGATCCTGATCACGGTAAACAGCTGTGGCGTAGTCCGGCCATTTGAGGAATTCGTATCCCGCTGGTCGGTCTCCATCTCCTCCAACATTTTCAGAAAAAGGAGGTAAGATATCTGCGTAACATAGGTGATCGGGTTCGTGACGTTGGCGGACCACAGCACGTTGCAAAGACGTTTGAGAAGAGATTGGAGCCCAGCGTTATCCATAAGTTCAATTGGCCTTTATCAGATCGTTAAGTTCTTGCATGATACCAGCGAGACGGTCGCGGCCAAAAAGCGCTTCAGCGCGAGCCCTTCCACCCTGAAAGGTAAACGGCGGCTTGGTGAAGATTGTTGGATCAAGTATCACATATTTCGTCTCACGCACGGTGGCAAGCACAACGTTTCTTAAGAGCCGCAACATCTTCGCCTGAAGCGGGTTGATGCTCTCAGAGTGCTCAGCTACCCAGACATTGAAAGCGCCTTCCACCCGCTGCTCACGGGTAGGAAACTGATATAGCCCTAGAGCCGCACGGATAAAGTCACTGAGTGAGCCGGTCGGCTGATCGAACGCCTTGCGCAGCGCAGGTTCGTCGAACCAGAACTCCGGAGCGTTCAGTTTATGTCCCAGAACTTCCCATTCCTCTTGGCTCAGCTCTTCACCAGCTAGGATTCTTTGAACAGCCGGGTCCGTTTCCTGGAGTACTTGAATTCGTTCGCGCCAACGGTCCTGATACTCGCGCCGGTCGATTGCCAAGCCCTCCGGACCGACGATGATTGTATGCCGGCGCCGGAAAACATCTTCAAGCGACCCTTCACTGATAATCGTGAACTCGCTCGGCGGCCGCGGACGGATCGGTGGCGGCGAACCAGTTTCGCTGCCGTCATCATCGCCGCGATTTTGTCCCGGACCGGGACGGCCTCCCACGGACCTGGGCCGATGATATTGCTGGCCGGGGTCGTCAAAGTTGGCCGTGTTGTTAACAAAATCATAAATGAGAAAATCTGTCTTGCCGATCCGTGGACATAGCCGGCTGCCACGGCCACGCATCTGAGCATATTTGATCGCAGACGTCGTGGGCCGGAGCATGATCAAATTTTCGACTTCTTTATGATCGTAGCCGGTGTCGAGCATATCGACCGACACGGCAACGACAGGTAACGGATCGAACTTAAACCGGTCAATGATAGGTTTAGGATTCCCATTGTTTGAATAGCACGTAATCTTCTGCGCGAAACCTTGACGAACCTCCGCTGGCGAGCGATTGGTTTGTTGCGCGATGCGTAAGCAAGCGGCATCCGGCAGATATTTGTTAAAAAGCCGTTCGACAAGTGTCGCCTGCCTTTCACTCACAGCAAACACGATCGTCTTGCGCGGATGCGGTTGCACCCGCTCTTCTTCAACACGGAAATATTCGTCGATCAGGAGCTTAAGGCGATCCTCGGATTCGGCGGTGTGCCCCCAATCACTAAACGCGATGTCCTCCTCCTCCCAAGTTGTGCCTTCGAACGTCAGGCGGGACTCAGCGACGTATATTTTGTAATCGGCGAGATAGCCTTCCCGGATACCGTCGCGCAGCGTGTAGGCGAAAGTGGGCCGGCCTTCCTGCGCAGCACTGTCCCAGCAATCGAAAAACATATACGTGCTGCGCACGAGCTGGCGCTCATGCTCGCTAACCCAACGCAGCTCGCCCGGATTCGGTGTAGCCGTGAGCCCAATGTGAATTGCATCAAAGTGGGCAAGAGTCGCGCGGTGCGTGTTGTATATGGAACGGTGGCACTCATCGGTCACAACGAGATCGAAGTAGGCGTGCCCAAAACCGCCCGCGCCGAGTTGGGTCGCAATCGTATCGAGCGTTCCCACAACGATCTGGCCTTCAAGACTTCGCTTACCGCCGTAGAGCAGTTGTGTCGGATAGTCGCGCAGATAGTCATCGAACGTTTCCTTAGCCTGCTTCGCGAGCTCGATCCGATCGGCGAGGAAAAGCACTCGCGAAGTGGCGGCCGCTTGGAACCAACGCTTCATCAGCATTGCAATGGTCAGTGTTTTGCCGGTGCCGGTGGCCATCTCAAAAAGCATCCGACGCCGGCCTGCAACGAGAGCGTCATCCGCCGCTTGTAGGCACCCTAACTGATAAGGTCGCGCGTCAACGTCCTCGCCTTTAAAGCGGAACCGCGAAGGATAAGGAATCGAGCGCAACGAGGTGGCAATATCACCGCTTCGGTGCAAGCGAAGATTTGCCCGGCGCTCAAGGTCAGCTTGCGTCGGAAATCCGAGAACGGGTCGAGCATCGCCATTCTGGTAATCCCAAAAATAGTGCTCGCGACCATTACTGAGAAGGATAAAGGGAGCGGTCAAACTAAGGGCATACTCTTTCGTTTGCTGTTTGGCAGAGTACGGGTCGATGGAGAAGCGCTTTGCTTCTACAACTGCAAGTGGCTGAGTCCGATGATTCTTCAGCAAATAATCCGCACGACCGTCTGCGGAAGGTTCCTCGGTTGAGACATAAGATATGTTCTCAATGTCCCATCCAGCTTCGCGAAGTAGCCGGTCAATTACGATTCTTGTGTCAGCTTCAGTTGGCATTACCTAAGGTCCGTTGTTACATGCACTGTACAGCCTTCCCTGAGAGGACAAATTTTCGAGATTCTACGCGATTTGGAAGCGAAAGAGCAAACAGGCTGAAGGATCATAGGCAATGTCTGTCATGAGTCTAAAACAGCGACCTCGCCCCGGCTTTCACACGTAGAAGACTCCGATGTAAATTCACTCACCGTGACAATGCCGCTGTAAAGTTCGCGTGGTTATCACCAATCCAGCAACTTACACCAATTTTGATTATCGGTTTGACAATCCTTTTTCGTTGTCGCGATTATAGGCGCAAATTTGACCAGGGGGAGGGGCAAACTTTGACAATTCTGCGCTTCAACGACGATCGGATCGGCGGTAGTTAAGCACGGCAACACGGTCGTGGACTACGGTGTCAACGGGCGTGGAATTCGTGAAGTTCTTTGATTTACAGTCCATGGGCAAGTTGTCTAAGTGATCAGCGGGCCGCCTGGTAGATTACAGGTCTGTAGCGTGGCGTCGGAATGGGTTTTCCTGCCTGGCGGGCTGCTTCTAACCACGCCTTCTTTGCCGCCTCTAACTCTTTTAACGCTTGCTCCGGCGTTTCACCGAACGCAGAGCAGGAGTCCAGGTCTGGAATGTCAGCGATGTAGCCGCCATCCTCCTCACTATAAAAAATGTTGATATGATAGTCGCTCATTGTTCGTCCTCCAGCCTGAGGTTGTAGCGCTCGATCAGTTTGAGGAACTGACGGATCTGGTACGGCTTAGCCTCACCTTTAACTTCCTGTAAGTTGACCAATTCCGGGATAACCGGATGAGTGAAGATATGGTGGCTGCCGCTCACGCGGGTCAGCCTGAATCCAAAACCCTCAACCAGGCTAATCATGTCCCCTAACGCGACATTTCTCAAGGCTCCCTGGGAGAGCCGTTTGAGCAGTCGTCGCCGGTTCATCCGGTTTTCTCCTGCAGTTTTTGCTCCAACAGAGATCCTCGAATGGTCCTCTTCGCATTGCGGCGATCGGCCATTTCCACGAACGCCCACCGTCCGAACTTGCCGTGATTGAAATGGCGAACGGGCTCGACAAAAGGGAAATTGAGAATAGGATTTTCTATAACGACCGGGTCCACGTTGCCTGAAGGGCTCAAAAGCAATTTCCGAGGATATTACGCGATTCGGTGGCTGGAGAGCAAGGCAATACGAGAACGGTCATTATCGGTTTGACAATCCGTTGCCGTTATCGCAAATATAGGCGCAAATTTGACCAAGGGGGAGGGGGCGAACTTTGAAGATTCTGCGCTTCAACGACGATCGTATTGGGGTCATTAAGAACAACAATGTAGTGGACGTCAGCGACACGGTCAGCGCGCGCAAGGCCAAAGGGCCGCAGCGCGTGATGGAGGAGATCATCGAAGGCTGGCGCAAATACCGCCGCAGATTCGAAAAGATCATGGCGACGCAGGACGGTGTGCCGTCGAGCAGCGTGCAACTGCTCTGCCCGCTGCCGCGGCCGAGCAAATGCCTTGCGGCTTTCGTGAATTATGTCGATCGCCCGGACCGTAGCCCCGACAGCCTGCCCAACGAATATTTTTATAAGTCTCCCGATCTCGTTGGACCGGGCGGAACGGTGGAATTGAGAGATATTCCCGCCGCCGTGGTCTATCAACCCGAAGCCGAATTCGCCTTTGTCATCGGCAAGACGGCGAAGAATGTGCCGGAGTCCAAGGCGCTGGATTATGTTTTCGGGTATATACCATTTTTCGATATTTCCACTCGCGGTCTGGCGCGACGCACGCAATTCATTCCCAAAGGCCAGGATACTCACGGCTGCTGCGGGCCGTGGATCATCACCAAAGATGAAATCCCGGATCCGCACCATGTCGTCGTGAAATCCTGGACCAACGGCGAGCCGCGCCAGAATTACAACACGCAATACATGGCCCACAAAATTCCCGATCAGATCGCCTGGTTGACGCGTTTTTTACGGCTCAATCCCGGAGACGTGATCGCCACCGGCACGTTTCACGAAGGGCTGCGTCCCGTTAACAGCGGCGACACTATTGAGATTGAATTTGAGAACCTCGGCAAAACCCAATTCCGTGTGGGAGGAAACAGCCCGCGCAAAGACGCCGATTGGCTGCCGGGCAAAAACCAGCCGCAACCCCCTGCGGGCGGCGGGATGCACAGGGTGTAGCAGATACTGAAGTATTGGAGTATTGGAGTATTGGAGTATTGGAGTATTGGAAATTTGAAACCCATTACTCCACCACTCCAATCTTCTTATCCCGCAACCACCAGACTCGTGAGGCGCGCCGGATCGGCCAGCAACTCCGCGCTGGGTCCATGGTGAATGATGCGACCGCGGCTGAGCACCACCGCCTCTTCGGTCACCCCGAGCGCGAGCTTCGCCGACTGTTCCACCAGCATGACGGCAAGCGCTTCATCGCGGATCAGTCGCCGCACCACTTTCAGCAAAACATCAACGATCATCGGCGCCAGCCCCTCGAGCGGCTCATCGAGCAGCAACAGCGAAGGGCTTCCCATCAGCGCGCGGCCGATGGCAAGCATCTGCTGCTCGCCACCGGAAATCTGATTGCCCATGTGCCGGCGACGTTCCGCCAAGCGCGGAAAAAGCTCGTACACGCGGTCAAGCGTCCAGCGGCCCGGGAGTGACGCGACCCGAAGGTTTTCTTCGACGGAAAGCGATGGGAACACGTCGCGCGTCTGCGGCACATAGGCAATGCCCGACCGCGAGCGCTCGTATACCGGCAGGCGCATAATCGGCCGGCCTTGATACTCGATGCTGCCTGCGTGAAATGTGGTGTGTCCCATGATGGTGGCGAGCAGTGTGGTCTTGCCCACGCCGTTACGTCCGAGTACGGCTAGCGAGCCGCGCTCGGGCAAAACGAGTTCCACGTCCTCGATCACGACTGTGGGACCATAGCCCGCGCGCACGCGCGTGAGTTTCAACTCCTTATTCATGTCGCTCTCCGAGATAGACCCGCTGCACGCGCTCATCGCCGGCGATCTCCGCCGGCGTGCCTTCGCACAGCACTTTGCCTTCCACCAGGACGGTGATGCACTGCGCGAACCGGAATACCACGTCCATGTCGTGCTCGATGATGAGAACGGCGATTTCTCCGGGCAGACGGTCGAGCACCTGCAGGATCATCCCGGACTCGAGCGAAGGCACTCCGGCCGCCGGCTCGTCGAGCAACAGCACCCGCGGTTTAAGCCCGAGCGCAATGGCGATCTCGACCAGCCGCTGTTTGCCATAAGGAAGATCAAAGATTCGCTTGCCGGCATCCTGAGAAAGCCCGAGCGTCTCAAGTAACCCGAAGGATTCTTCGCGCACTTCACGATGACTGTTCGCGGCACGCCACAGACGCGCAGCCATCCCATGGCGTTCGGCGACACCGAGCGCGACGTTGTCGAGCACGCTCATGTCGCGGAAAAGCGTATTGATCTGAAAGGTGCGGCCAAGTCCTCGCTTGACGCGCGCCGCCGGCGTGAGGCGGCTGATGTCTTCGCCGCCAAGCAGAAGCTCGCCGGAAGACGGCGCCAGCAGGCCGGTGAGCATATTGACGAAAGTGGTCTTCCCCGCGCCGTTGGGCCCGATCAACGCATGGCGCGCGCCGGCCTGGAGGCGAAAGCTGATATTTTCGGCAACGGTGAGCGCCCCGAAGCTTTTGCACAAGTCCCGTGTTTCCAGCACCGCGCTCATGTGTATTTCCGCAAGCGCGCAGCAAGCGCGTCGGCTATGCCGAGAATTCCACCGCGGGCGAACAGCACCACCAGGACGAGCATCAGTCCGATGCCAAAGTACCAGTATTCAGGAAACTGCTTGGCGAGCAGATCCTGGGCGATCAAATAGACGAGCGGGCCGACAAAAGCGCCATAGAGCCTGCCG
>JBGPIK010000039.1:0-27538 GCA_041484845.1 Binatia bacterium
CCTAATACCTTCTTTCCCGGTACCCGCGGTAACGACTTCATGTCCTGAACGTCTGATGATCATTGTTAGCAAATCGCGCCAGTCGGCATTGTCTTCGACGACGAGCACTTTTTTCGCTTCGTTTGCCATCGGTTTTAGCTAGATACGCACAAAGAGTGCCATTCAAGATACCACCCCCCATTCGTGTCCATTCCACAAGTTTTGCAAGAACTTTTTGCGTTTGATGGAATGAATCATGACAGCTTGGGACACGGTGATGGCGCGCCGTAAACTTTGGCGGTAGCAGGAAGGGGCACACCGTTCAAGGAGCAGATATTCGGGAGACAGAAATCGTCAACTTCCCAGGCCTGTTCTCACAATTATGGTTGCTTGTTTAAAATCAGGAATGTGAATTTCGAGGGAGCTAGAAATTTTGCTTTGCCACTTCTTTCCCAACCGAAGCCCCGACTAAGCTCGACTGTGCTAAGCCTAGGCATTGGATACGACAATCGTTCACGAAGCGACCCAATTCTTCAAGGAAAACAAAGAGGCATCGATTAAAGTGATTCAGGACTGGCTCAGTTTTCCCAGGACAGTCGCCGAAAAATCGTATTTGAAGTCCCTGCGGTACGTGAGCTATGACGGCAAGACAAGGGAGAAGGCAGTTTTGAATCTGATCGAGGCCACAAAGAGGAATTTAAAGAAAACAGGGGAATACCCTGTATCGATGTTTGTTGATTACTCTCCGCTCAACGATGTCCTGTCCACGAGATAGGATATAGGCCACAGCCCCCCGCGCCGCTGGCCGAGGGAAGTGGCGTCACGTTGACCCGATTATGTTCTCCGGTTAGTTATGTGCTCTGCCGTGAAGCCATTCGCCGCGGCTGATGCCTTCGGATGAGTCCCGCCAGAGCCCGCAGAGCTTCGTTCGCCTGTCGAGCTCCTGGAAACACAGCGGCGACGTCAGGGTCGAGCGTGATCACGATGGTGCCCTTGGCGTAACGGGATGCGTACTTGTTCGGCCGCGCGTGACTGAAGTCGTACTCAGGTAGAATCTCGTCAACGCCAACCCGGCGGGCTGGCGCCTTTTTAGCTTCATTTTTCCTCATATTTTCTCCGCTCACGGCACGTGGCTTTCCGGGCGCTGACCAGACGAATCGCCTGCCCGCGCTCAGTGAACATCACAGCGAGGAGCCGCCACCGAGCCGTCGATGAAAAAGTGACTTTGAAATCGCATATTCGCTCATCCGCTCCAGTGGCGGGTTAAACCGTGCTTTTGAAAGCGCCGCACCAAGTTGAACGAGATCATTGTTTGCTAGGTTTTTCGAACTTTCGTTTAAGGCGCTGGTAGTAACGTCTTTGAGAACGCTCCTCCAATTGCGGGTCCTCTGCAATGCGGCGCCTTGGTTCGTCAACACGAGCAGCATGGATCACTTTGATCGTGAGAACGTCTCCGGGCTTGAGCTTTCGATCTTCCCACTTGAAGTGTTCGCCTACGTCGCCATTTGTCGATCGGTACCCACGGAGGCTGAAGCTGAGATCGCGATTCCACTGTCGGCGCTTTCCACCCGTCTGAGGGCCACGGCGGCGCACCCAAGTTGTCATAGCTGTGAGCACACTGTCAGGCCCCACGCCCGCGCGAGCAAGCTTCTTGCGGTTTAGAAATACATCGAAGGCGATCATGTTCCTCCTGAAGGATTCGATAGCGGTTTAACGATAGAGTTCAGCGGCGCGCCGCCGTGTGACGCGTCCGCTGGAACGACTTGGGTGATCTATAAAAATTGCAGTTTTCCATGTGTTTTCCTAGCAACGAGGCAACCTAAAAAGAATGCCCATAAGAAACTTCCTATAGGGACTAAAAGGGAAATTATGGAGGCCCAAAGAGTTGGCTGATGTCGAATTTGACGTACAAGAAGCGCTTCAGGGAGTGTGCACATAACCAAAAAGTATCCCAAAACTTGGCCGATTCCCTCCGTCTTCATTGAAAAGTACCCTATCCACAGACACGCCATACGAAACAAAGATAAAGCGCCCGTCACCCACCAAACGGATTTCCAGAATCCGTCAATAGCTGACATCCACCGAATGGAGATCAGTGCAACCAAAGAGAGAGCGATGAAAAACCCAATAAGAATCATTTCTCACCCAACTATTAAGTGAGCCGACGTAGGAAACGACAAACGCCGGTCAGCCTATCTCGATCAGCTCTCGCTGCGCCGAGGGTAAATCTTCCATCAACCGAACCGCTTCTCACTTAAACTCTGGCCTAAACTCTTGCGCCTGCTGATCGAACACCTCCCTAAGGCTATTTGTCCCCTTTTAAGGTGTCCGTCAAACTCGGGTTAACTCAGAAGCATTTACCGCCGTTTCAGAAAAACACTTACGGGCGTTGCTCATTAGCTGGAATAAACTCGCCTCAGCTCTGTAGAATACAGAATGGATTGGGGATCATCAGACGTTTCTAGACAATGTTATTTTGTTTGACAAAACCGATGGCTGGTTAAGCCGGATGGGTGCCCGCCTTCACAAGCTCGACAACCCTCTGGCTCGAGAGATCGATCACCGCTATCTCATCGGAGATCTCGCAACCGACAAAGGCGCAAGCGCCGTCCGGATCAAAGGTTATGTGCGCGGGAGCTTGACCGACGTCGAGCTTAGCCACCGTTCGCGCCTTAACGGTGTCAATAAGGCAAACGCTCGATTCACCGGTGTTGGAGACTACGACCCAGCGGTCGTCGGGACTAAACGCGAAGAAATGGGGGTAGATGCCCACGTTGATTTGCGCGGTGACATGGCTGGTCTCCGTATCCCAGACCGTTAAATCGTCCGACGCGAAATTGGCCACGTATCCAAGCTCGCCGCTATGATTAAGAACCGGCAGGTGCGCGCCCGCTCCCGCTGGGATAGTCGCAACGACTTCGTGACTGGCTGTAGCTACAACCGACACGTCGTCTGAAAGAGTATTTGCAATGTAGGCGTAACGGCTATCCGGAGTGAATGCGACGTGCCCCGGTCCCAGTCCGACCGCCACCTCTCCGATCGCGCAGTGTGTGAGCGCATCGATCACCGTAATCGTGTGGGAAGCGGAATTAGGTTGATAAGCCCAACGGCCGTTCGGTGACACAGCGATGTCATGTGGAGCTTTGCCGACCGGAATCGTTGCGATTGTCTGGCCCTCGCTATCGAGAACAGTAACCGTCTCGTCCGGACCGCTGGGAACATAAACGAAACCTGATTCCGCTACGCACGGAAGAAGCGGCCGCTTACCGGTTCTTGGCGTCATCAAAGTCGTGTCGGTCGAGGTGTCCACAATGGTGACGTCGTCCGATCCCGCGTTCGCCACATAAAGGCGCGCGCCGTCGTTGGAAAGCTCCAAATGCGATGGGATATCTCCTACGCCTATGTGGCGCAGCACCCTTCGAGTAGAGGCGTCGAGCACGGCCACACGATTTTCCGTGGTGTTGGCGTAAATCCGGCCATCGGGATGCGCCGCAACGGAATGAGCGCCTCGCGTTCCGAGTCTCGGCGTGGACGCGTCCGGTCGTAGAACCAAAAAGGTTGCCGCGCCTTGCGGCTCGAGCGTAACTCGATATCCGCTCTCCAGCATCGAGATGTACAGGCGCGCAGGCCGCTCATCCACCTGAGCGAGCACCACACCGCCCGTTCCCCTCAACTCGTGATATTTTTCCCGTAGGATGCTTGCCTGGCGATCCGGGGCAAGCCCGCGCATATCTAGCCGCGCCTCGTTTTTAATCATTGTCTATCTCCTCGCTCAATGGACCATCGTAATCGGTGGACCCGGTAAAATTTTTATCGTGCAGAAAATGAATGCTCCGCCACATCACGAATTGAGTCAGCACATTACGAATTTGGCAACCGAACCGATTTTGTTACTGACCTGTGTAAGTGTCAACAACAAACGACAGAACTTTCGTAAAGCTGGAATGAATTGCACCGTTCTCATCATCGAGACATGTAAAAACCTGGAGAGAGTCGTTATAATCGGAGTTTTGTTTCTGGCACTCGTTCTTATCTATTTGGTCATCTCCTATGTGCCACTCCGGCTTCGATTTTAAAACCGGCCTTCTTGATTTCATCCCAAAATTGGGCAGAAGTCTGTGTTTCCTGGCAACCAAGCCTCGGCGAAACCGATTTTTAGCGCAACTGCCGACATTCGCGGAGCGGAAGTTTTGCCGAATTATCTTTCTTTCCGCGTATTCCGTAAGACGCAGTTGGGCGGAAAGGAATCAGCCTCACGTCGTGCGTTTTTTAAAAGCGGCTCTCCGGGCGAAGATATGACTGTTTGCGCTCTTTGCTCTTCGATCTTTGGTCCGGTGTGCCGACCGGAGTACCGTCACGACGATTTTACGGGCGTGTTGACATATCCCTCGAAGTTAGGATAAAAATTGCGGCTTTGCAGGGGGGTGTTTCGGGGAAAATCAACCGCTATAAGGAGGGCACGCATATGAAAGTAGGATCGGTAGTAACTTTGGTCATTGTGTCAATTGTCGGTCTGACATTTTCAGTAGTTCGAGCCCAAGACGTGAAGATCACCCCGTTGGGCGCGGCTACCGGTGAATTCTGTGTCGGTGATCGAGCATTGCTCTTCGAGGACCCAACCGGCGTGCGGGTTTTGATTGCGCCCGGACGCACGGTCGGTCTTGACACGGGAGCGTTTGTAAGAGGGTCGGCCGATCCGCGGCTGCAAAATAGCCTGCACGTGCTCCTGATCGATCATCCGCACGTCGATCACCTTGGAGATGTCTTTCACACGACTTGTGCGGGCGCACCAACCAGACCGTTCGAGTTCCCAAGCGAAAGTAATGCAGCTGAGATCGCCGCCAGATTACACGCCGCGGTACTCGTAGGCGGTGAAATGCCGGACTTCTTTACTCAGAAGATCAAGAACGTGACGGGAACCGCGCCTGCCGGATGTCCTGCAGCCGGTTTAGACAACACCTTCACCGTACCTCTCTCGGCCTCGTGCGTCGGAGTCATTCGCGGCGGAACGCGTACGGCGGTCTTCAACGGCAGCACAAACGGAGTAAAGATTACTACAATCCCGGCCTTTCACGCTGCCGGTGCGGCGCGCATACATATCGATCCGCCAAATGTTCCAGTGGGATTGACCGGTTACGCCGGCCATGAGACCGGCTACATTTTGCGTTTTACAAACGGCCTCACGGTGCTATGGACGGGAGACTCCGGTCTTATCGGTGATTGGGAGACGCAAAGCAAATTTTACAAACCCAATCTCGCCGTCGTACACGGTGGCGATCTATTCACGATGGGTCCGGACGAGGCGGCCTTTGCCGTGAACGCGTTAATCAAACCGCGAACGGTTATTCCCGAGCACTTCAACCAAGTGTCTACAACCGGCGGCAAGGTGAATGCGGGTACGAAGCTGGAACGTTTTATCCAGCAAGTGAACTTAGGTCAAAGTCACGATGATCGCAGTGATGATAATGGTCAGGTGAAAGTGATTGTGCCGCTAAGCGGCGTCCCCATCTCTTGTGATGGGCATGGAAATTGTCATTAACGTTGTTCGTAGATTTGACTTGATTAACAAGGAACAGAAGACGCGCACCGGAGGAAAGCCAAGCATTCTTTCGGCGCGTCTTCTGTCAGAAATGGCCGTCTGATTTCGCTTCGATGAGAGATGACCACTCTGAACAAAAAACCACTATCTCGGTTTCATTCCCAGCTCCTTTTGCGCTTCTCTTAAAATCGACAGATCCGCGAAGTCGCCCAGAGGAATTTCGCGCTCCGTTTTGGCAGTTTTCTTTGCTTCTTTGGTGATCAGCCATCGCGACCCGTGCCACAAGAATCTTGCTCATCGGACACCTCCAATCTTTTTTTTCTTTCACCCAGCATCAAGCCGTTATCGGTCTCATGCTTGCGGAAATCCAAAAACGAGAAAATGCCGCTGCACGATTGTCGAATGATCGCTCACTGACCATAGAGATCTTTGACGAAGCCGCTAGCCTCCAGCTCCTTGAGCAAATGGTTATCGTAGAAATCCTTGGGGTCCGCAGACGCCGCCTTGGGATGGTCCGAGAGCGAGAGCACCGTGCGGATCGCCTCCTCGGGCATGTAAGGGACCTTTAAGAACAGATCGGCGAGGCTTCCATAGGATTCTTCGAGCATCTCGGGGTCCTTGGTTCTCAGGAAATCGGCGAGCGCTTTTTTTGCGATTTCGGGTTGCTCGTGGATAATTTTTACCGCTGCGATGTACGCTTTGAGAAATCCTTTGATCACTTCCGGATTCTGCCGGATCAAAGATTTTCGCGTCGCGATGGCATTGTGTGGATAAGGATATTTGAAAGAGGCGATATCGACCAGCTTTTTAAAGCCAAGCCGCTTAGCCATTACGGTCGTGGGCGATGAGAACACACCGGCCGAGACGATCCCTTTTTCTGAAGCGGCCAGGAGGTCCCCTTGGCGCGCGAAATAGAGAACGTTCACGTCTTGCCCTTCGCGCATCCCATAGCGCTTGAAGAGCGCGATGGCTGCATGATCGGAGGAAGCGCCCTTCGTGATGACCCCGAAAACCTTGCCGCGAAGATCGTTGATGTCTTTAATCTCCGGTCTGGCGTAAACCGTAAAGGCATAGGTCGACAACCCGATCCCCACATAGGTGAGATCGGCCCCGCCGAGAATGGCGCCGACGACCGCCCCACCCGTGAGCGCAATGTCCACGTCACCGGCAATCAGCGAATGCGTAAGCGTGGCTCCGCCCGCTATGTAAATCGGCTTGATGTCAACGCCGTAGCGTTGGTCGAGCTTGTTTTCGGCAATCACCCAGAGCGGCATAGAACCGCCGCTTAACTGAGGGTACCCGACCTTTATAACCGTGAGCGCCGCCCCAGGTGGCGGGCTTATCAGCGACGATAACAGCAGAGCAAGCGCGAAAAGGACCGCTAGCCGTTTTGCTTTCATAGAGCAATCCTCCGAAGCGCTCGGCGCAGGCTGAGCGTCTTCAATTCAAGGGTTTGATTTTGTTACCACTGAACCATGGGCCGTCTTGATCGCGAATGAATAGCTTGCAAAGAAAAGTTTGGTGTCCTCGTGTTTTCCCCAAACGCAAGGTGTTGATCCGGCTCTCGCTCAGGTGCCTTGACAAGAAGGGCTAGGCCTCGCGACGGCCGCGAACGCTCGACAGCGACATGGCACTTTAATTTCCGATCCCGTTGCTATGGTTATTGAGGTAGCCCGCTTGCCTGGGCGATGATCTCGTCCACGCTCTTGTCCAGGTCGAGCGGTCGGTTGATGCGCTTGTCGTCTCGTTCCGGCACGAGAGCGTAGACCTCTAGACGGTTCCCCTCGGGGTCGAGGAAATAGCACGAGACGGTGTTTCCCATCTCCTCGTAAGCGTGGCTTACGCAGTGATCGATCGGCACTCCCTGCGCTTTGAACTTTTCGTAGAACACCTTGACGTCAGCCGGCGTCTCTACGCGCCAGGCGATGTGCGCGAGAATCTTGGCGTCGCCCTCGCGGCCCTTGGCGAGCGCGATCTGATGGTCATCGATCTCGGGGTCAGGCGTCAGGAAGACCATCCGCCCCGGGTGCTCGTGATACTTGACGAGCCCGAGCACGTCGCGATAGAACGCCACCATTTTGTCCAGGTCATTGACGTAGAGCACCACGTGGCTCAGCCCCATGATCTTCGGCATGGCAACGCCTCCTTTTCGCGTGATGTTCTTAATCTATCGCGCCCACCGTAGCGAGATCAAGGAAGAAAACTGTCTGATATCGCCGCAAAGACTTTTGTCAGGCGTTGAAAAGCCTGAGGATGAAGAGGCAGAAGCTCGTAAACCGTGGAGTTTTTGTCGCAATCTGCAATGGTGTTCCTTGGCCGGATTTCCCTATCAGTTATCCAACAGCACAAACGAAGAGTCACGTCTGAGAGGATCGAACACTTTGGGAATATGACCGGAATAATCGGCAGCTTTGCGCTGAGGGCCATGGACCAAGGTCCAGTGCATTTTGTGGCTGCAGACGACACACGACCCATTGACTGATTGAGTGTTCGATTTTGGCAAGCGTTTACCCAGAACTACGCCCAGATAACCGTTACAGCGAGGGCAGATTCTTGCAATGCTTCGTGACACAGCGACCACTTCTGTGAAAAGAAAGGTTAACATATATCGCCACGCAGGTCAGCCGTCAAGCCAAAAAATTACCTCGTCGATCTTCCGCGCAGTGCGCTCCAGCGGCATCGCTTGAAGGTCTGTTCAAAGCACACGAAAAACGAGGTGTGGGGGTGACCCTATACTCCCGCTAATGTTGCCGGATGATTAGGGAAGGTTGGAGCATCCCGCGCTCCGTCGTGCGCGGGATGCCCAGTGATTATTCACTCTATGCTGATCTCTTGGCTAGTTTGCCGGTGTGACCTTGATAAGCTCGATTTCCCTTTGCAAGCCTCGGCTTTGCCCTCCAGAGGACGCGTCGAAGACCGATTTCACTATGCTTCGAGTCTGAGGGCTATACCAATAAGTGGTAGTATAGTAGTCCCGTGGGCCGGCCCGATCATCGCTTTCCAGCTTAAACGCGCGAAACGTTCCCGCCGGCGTGGTGACTTGCTCGACTCCTTTAACCTCGTAAGTTATCTTCCTTGCAACCAGTGTAGATCCGCCAATATACCTGCCCTTGTAGTCAAGCGTCCATGTCTTTCCTATGGTGAGCGGAAAATCAAGATTTCGACCGAAGGCGAGGAGACCGACTAGAATGATAGGGCGCGGATCAAGTTCTTCTTTCTGAGAGCCGTTGACTTCCGCGATTTTTAACTTACCGTCGACGATCGAAAGTTCGTAGGTTCCATTGAGCAACGCCGATGAACTGCCAATGGAACCACCTTCCTTCACTGTAAACAACCAAGTCTCTGCGTTCTTATAGCGTGGCTTGCTGGCTTCGTCCTGGCTAAATGCCGCCACGTGGCTGAAAAGAATACCTATTGCGACGATCCCAAGAATTACTATTTTCCTCATCGCTCTTTCTCCTTAGCCCGACAAATAATGGTGAGGAATTTATCCCAACTTTGTAAGATTGTCCACCATTGTGAACCGGATTGCAGAAAAGGGGACATTCTGATTTTTGATTTCGTCAATGGCACATCGTGGCCTCTGTGACCGTATTGATTGGTACTCTTGACTTCATTAGGCAGGTTGGGAGTCTTCGGTTGGAAAAGCAGAATGTCCCCTTTTGTAGCCCCCAATTCACCAAAGCATGCGTGTCCGTGAACTCTTTCAGTCACGACTGAAAGAACAGCGGCCCAACGTCGTTGACACGGCTTTCTAAATTCCTTTTACTCAGCGATGAAACAAGACCGACAGCTGATTGCGCAAATTATCCGCCGTGGCGATATCCGGTTTGCCGTCACCGTTCAGATCCGCTATGGCTAGAGCTCGAGTCAATCCGCCCGTCACAAACGCTTGCGGCGCTAAGAACGTTCCGTCGCCGTTCCCTAACAACAGCGAAACGCTACCCATATCGTTCGCGGTGAGGATGTCCGGCTTTCCGTCCCCATCCACATCGATGACTTTCACAGCCCGCGGATTAACATCACCCAACGAGAACCTTTGCTGCGGCTGAAAAGTGCCATCACCATTGCCGAGAAGCACGGAAACATTATCGTCGTATGAGTTTGCCACGACTATGTCGAGCTTCTGGTCTCCGTCAAGGTCAGCGATGGCGACGCCGCGAGTTCCCGTTCCGACTTGGTAGCTTTGGGGCAACTGAAGAGTACCATCCCCATTGCCGAGCAACACCGCAAGGTTATTGCCGAACTCTTCGTCGGCTGCTGTAACAAGGTCAAGTTTGCCGTCACCATTCAAATCGGCCAACGCCATCGCAGTAACACGTCTGATGGCGGGGAAGCGCTGCTGGGGCTGCAATAAGCCACCGGCATTGCCAAGGAGAACGGAGACGTCGGTAGAAAATTTATTCGCCGTAATCACGTCCAATTGCCCGTCGCCATTCAAATCGGCCACGGCAACAGCAGCCGGCGAGGTTCCGACGATATACCGCTGCTGGGGCTGAAAAGTGCCGTCGCCGTTGGTCAAGAGAATAGAAATATCATTGCTACTGGAGTTGACGGAGATCAGGTCTGGGCGACCATCGCTATTTAAATCTGCAACCTCCACACCGAGAGGAAGAAGGCCGACTGGAACTCGCTGTTCTAACTGGAAAGTCCCGTTGCCCTCACCCCATAAAACAGAGAGATCATTACTGCTTGAATTGGCAGAAACCAAGTCGAGTCTGCCATCGAGGTTTAAATCAGCAACGGCAACCCAATTGGGGCCATTACCCACCGCGAGTCGCTCCCTCGTTTGAAAGGTACCGTCTCCTCTGCCGAACAGCACGGAGACATTGGCCGAGGATTGGTCTGTTGTAATCAAATCAAGGCGACCGTCTCCATTCACGTTCGCGAGTGCGATCGACGATGGATTGGTTCCTACCGCAAAGCGCATTTCCGGCAGAAATGTGCCATCGCCATTACCAAGGAGGATGGAAACGTCCCCGGAATACAGGTTTGCGGTGACAACATCCAGCTTGCCGTCTTTGTTGACATCGGCCAGTGCGAGCGACGATGGCGACATGCCTACTGTAAGTAATTGCGGGGCTTGGAACGTCCCATCGCCATAGCCAAGCAGCGCTGAGACTTGATTGCCGGAAGATGGTATTAGCAGATCAGTCTTGCCGTCATCGTTCAGATCTCCAGTTCGCACGGATCCAGCCAAAACTCCAGCGGAAAAACGTTGCTGCGTTTGGAATGTGCCATCGCCGTTGCCGAGCAGCACCGACAGATCCCTTGAAGACCAAATGCCGGCCACAATATCCGGCCGCCCGTCACCGTTCACGTCCGCAACGGTGACGGAAACAGGTCCAGCGGATGCTCCATCGCCGGCGGTAAAACGTTGTTCAGGCTGAAAGGTGCCATCACCGTTGCCGAGGAGCACAGAAAAATCACCTGATGTTAAGTTGGCTACGACAATGTCGAGCTTGCCATCGGAATTTAGATCGGCGACCGCCGCAGCCCTAGGTCCCTGGCCTACCGCAAGACGCTGCTGAGGCTGAAAGGTTCCGTCGCCGTTACCCATCAATATTGAGGCTGTGTTGGTCAGCGAAGTATTCGAGGTAATGAGGTCTATTTTGCCGTCCCCGTTCAGGTCTCCAGTCGCAAGTGAAGTGGGCCCTTGATAAAGGCCGTCGCCCGCGGCAAAACGCTTTTCTGGTTCAAATGTTCCATCCCCCTTCGCGAAGAGCACAGACACATCGCTCGAATTCGAGTTAGCTGCAATTATGTCCTGCTTGCCATCCCCATTAGCGTCGATCACGGCGACCGAGTTTGGCTGATTGCCCGTCCTGAAAGCGATCCCAGAATAAACAGGTTCTTTCACGATCGATTTTAAAACAATCAGACCTACGTCAGTGGTCCCTCCTCGGACAGGAAAGCGTGGAGCAGATATTCCGCGCAGCGGCGCTCCCGCCACTTCTGCGTTCGCGACTGCGGCAATCTCACCTCGGACCGTCGGCACTCCCGATATACTGAAGCTTCCGTCCATGAGGCTCTGCGCAGTGAACTGATCAAAGACGGTAACCGTGGCAGCTCCAAACGGTCCATTATTCACGTCAACAATTTGGCCGACAACGGTTGTCCGCGGGTCTGGAATTACTGGTACCGTTCGTGTAACCGTCGCCGTGCGACCGAAATCGTCTGTCGCCGTGGCTTGAATGGCAAGGGAAACGATTTTTGCTGGCACGGTGGTGACAAGTCGGTATGGCCAGCTCAAAACAGCCGGCTGATTTCTTCCATTAATATTCCACTCTACCGAAACTACTCGACGATTATCCGTGGCGTCCGCAGTGAGAACAAGTTGCTCTTCTTCAATCACAGTGGCCCCCTCAGCCGGCCCAGTGATGGCAACAGAAGGTCCGGGATCCGGCTGAACGGCGACTGTCCTGGTAGCGGTGGCGGTCTGACCTATGTTGTCGGTAGCTTTTGCCTCGATCGTGATCGAAGTGGTGCCGAACGGAACCGATACGAGGAGTGAATACGGCAGTCGGAAGAGCGGGGAAAACTCAGCACCGTTAACCGTCCAGATAAGGTGACTGACCAGAACGTTATCGGCTGCTTGAGCCGTAAGAGTAATGTCTGTCGCTTCGAAGACCGTCGCTTCTTCCGCGGGAGACGTAATTGCAACGGTTGGCGCGGTATCGATTATGGCGAACGGCACAGTAATCACCCCCCTGTCACACTCGAGTTGAAGAGGAGCACTTCCGATCTCCGCCGTAGGAATGATGGCCACTGTGACGATAATCTGGTCCAGCGAAATTTGCACATTCGATAGAGTCACCCCCGGTGTCGCGACCGAAAGAGACGAACAACTAAAGTTATATCCGTCAATAGTAATGGTCGCCGTAGTTCCCCGATCAACCGAGCTCGACGAAATCGCTGTCACCGCAGTCGTGTTCGAAATACCGGTTTTGCGCGTGATGCGAAGAATGTTTCCGACAGCGTCGTAGTGGTAAGTGGCCGCATTGCCATTTTCATCGACGACCCGGATCAGCCGGCCAAGATCGTCGTAAAAATAATTTATCCGTGATTCCTGAGCAGAGAGATGGCCAAAGGAACACGTGATGGCGAGGAATACAACAAAACTCGTCGCCCATGTAGGAGACAAATTGTTCCTGATGTTCGTCAAGGTGTACATACAAAGAACCTCTCGCGCGTTGTAAACATCGATGTATTTCTTGCTCTTGTGTCATTGCTTTGTACTATGCACTTTACGGTGAGACTCGTTGGGCAATGCACATGGGAACACTAAAGACAGCACGGACAAAAACCTGTCATGGGTTGTTTTTTGCTCGCCGCTTTCTTCAGACATTCAGGTGCGACGGGAAACGTTCCATTTTGGAGCCGCTCAGACGCGCGAACGCCGGTTGTGTGGCTTTTTGACATAACGAGTCCCCTTTTGTTGTTGTGTTAACCCGATGAAAGAGTCTCATCGTCGGCTCCTCAGCGTCATCAGGCCGTCGATGAAAACCGGCAAAAAGAAATACCAAAAAGGTCCTACAATCCCATGCACAACCAAAGGAACAATAAAACTCTGAAAGTCATTCAGTGGGGGTGGGAGCCTGGAAAAGTACCAACCAGGGAAAACATAGCCCGCAAATAGAACTAACAGTGAAAATGGGAAATCAAAGGGAAGCAAAAAAATCCATATGAATTGCCATTGCGCATCGCGCTCACTTATCACAACGTAGAAAATGATCCACCATGAGACCACTAGATGCACCAGGCACCCAACCAAACCCAATTTATACGCTCCACGACTTGCTGCAGCGAAAATTCTTCTCATTTCCCACACTCTGCGCTAGCTTGCCTTATATCAAATAGCCACCCTCCGACTATTGCACTTAGATTGTGGCTAGGATCTCCCCGGAGGCTCTTGAGACAGCCGGAAAGTTGCCCATCGCAAGATCTAAAACAACCTTGCCGATCTGCAGGACAGTTGCACGAGTAGTTGTCACGACAGGACCCATAACATAAGTCATGCGTTTTGTAGCATTCGTCCTGTCTATCAATAGCTGGCCGTACTTGTAAACGATCGATAGTGTTCCAACTTCCTACTTGGCCGCCCGTGTAATCAGGACCACCCCAGTTTCCATACCATTGAAAAAGCCCGAGTGGGTCGGAAAAATTTATGGGGCTGCTCGACACATAGGAATAAAGATTAAGATCCCATCCGCCAAATTCGATTGGGTCTTCTGCGATGAAGCGCTGGAGAGTTGGGAAGTAATAACGGGCCCGGTAATAATACAGTCCAGTGCCATCATTTTCACGGCCCGTGTACTGGAAGGGACTTATGGTTGGATTGCCATAGACAACAGTGCGGCCGAAGGGTTCATAGGCATATTCCACCTGCACCGTACCGGAAGAATCTGCCAATGCCACGGCTGAGCGAAGAGCGTCGGTTAAGAAATGCTGTGTACCGGAGAAATCCGTACGGCTGAAAACCTCATCGGTCCCAAGCCCCGTGAGCGTATTTGTTAGGACTGTTGTTCCCGACATTTCTTGGACCGGATTCCTGCCGTCGTATAGATATTGAATTTTCTGTGCATTGATTGTTTTCTCGCTCCTCCTTCCAAATACGTCGTAAGCAAATGACGCATTCGCGTTAGGTCCGCTCATTCCGGTCAGCCGGTTTCTGGCATCCCATGAATATGTTGTTATCCCAAACGCTTCGGTCATCGATGTCAAATTTCCATTTGCATCGAAGCTCATTGCCTTATCGCCAAAGCTCCGCTGCCGGTTCGCGGCATCATAGCTCACTAAGTCAATCGGATCGGGAAGCAGAGTTCGTGCAAAGCTACCTCCCACCCCAATCCGATTACCGGCGCGGTCGTATTGGTATGTCAAATCACCCAAAAGCCCGAGCGCGTTACGGTAGATCAGAGCAGTGACACGAGAAGCCACGTCGTACCGATATTCTGTGGAAACACCGTTGGGAAGTGTCGTTTGAGTTCTGCGACCCAGCGAATCATAGTTGAGATTCACGATCTGAGTTCCTTGAAGCACTTGTCTCACACGAGAAGCCACATCGTAACTATAGGTTACCGGCAACTGCCCGGGCACATCCATTTGGGTCCTCCGCCCTATGGAATCGTACTCATATCTGATCGTCCCCAGATTACTCACGTGGGCGGCTAATCGGCCCAGCGTATCGTATTGGTTGGCAATTATACCTCCGGCTGAGTCCGCAGACTCGATGAGCCTATTGACGGCGTCATAGACAAAGCTTGTATTTGCCCCATCCCCAAAGCTTCCCGCGATTTGCCGATTCAGAGGATCGTAACTGAAGACGGTTTGTTGGTTTTTACGGTCAATATGTCGGATGAGATTGCCCGCAGCGTCATATTGAAAGGATTCAATAGCGCCGACCGGGTCCGTCCGTGTAGCCAATCGATCTGTGCTGTCGTATGTGTACGCAGTCATATTGCCGCGAGCGTCGGTGACCGAAACTAAGTTGCCATTCGCATCATAGGCAAACCGGGTTAAACCGCCCAAGGGATCAGTGACCGAGGTAATGTGGCTCAGAGCGTCATATGCAAATTTTGTCACCTTGCCCCGCGGATCGGTTTGGGAGGTGAGGCGAAAAACGGCATCGTAGCTTCTTTGCGAGCGGTTTCCCAGAGGATCGGTGATATCCGTTAGACGACCGAAACCATCATAATTAAATGTCGTGGCATTTCCCAGAGGATCGGTCCTGCTGATCGGCTCGCCGTAATTGTTGTATGTCATCGTCGTGCGATTACCGAGCGGATCGACCGCCGCCGCGAGATCACCCCGGTTGTCGTATTCGAACCGTGCCACATTTCCCAGCGCATCAGTGATACTGGTGACACTGTTAAAGGTGGCCTCGTGTGTGAGGTTTTTTGCGTTACCCGCGGGGTCAGTAATCAGCGTGAGATTTCCTGATGGATCATAATTAAATCGTGTTACACGCTTTAACGGGTCTGTCACAGAGAGAAGCAGATTCGTTCCCATCTGTCGCTCAAAGATCGTCGTTTGTCCCAATGCATCCGTTTCACTTGTCTGATATCCGGCGGCATTGAAGCGGTAAGTCGTCGCGTTTCCCCGAGGATCGGTTACGACCGTCTGGCTGATATAGCCACCGGTGCTCGTGTACGCGAATGTCCAAACGCCGCCGTCGGCCTGGATCTGCCGCACAACTCGACCGGCCGAATCGTATTCGTTGCTAAGAAATGTAATCCCCCGAGCGTTGGTGAGGGTCAATATTCTATGGGCAGAATCGTAGGTGTATCGTGTCACACCGCCGGCGGGATCTCTCACACTTTCCAGGCGCCCGAGTTCGTCGTAGGTGTATCGAACCTGCCGACCTATGGCATCAGTGATCGACTCTATGCCGGCGCCGACGTAGGTTAGCGTTAACTCCCCTCCCTGAAACAGCCCTATGCGCACGATACGTCCTTCGCCATCGCGTGAGAGCTGAATAGTATTTCCATATCGATCGCTCTGACTCTGAAGACGGCCAAGTGAGTCGAATACCCACGAACTGCCGTCCTTAAATCTGAGTTGCAGTCTGTCCACCGCCAGTACCGCGCCGCGAAGCCAAGGCGCGGTGGAGTTGATGAAAGTAGTGAAAGACTGACGCGAGAAGTAATCCTGGCGGTTGCCAGGGCTGATAAGGATCAACGCATCGGCGGATCCGCCGGGGGGCGACGCCAAAGAGACATCGAAGGGCCAACTTGTTCCTATGCCAAATGGGCCTTGATTATTTAAGTTTGTTCGGTAGGTTCTGGCTATCGCAATGGGAAGCCTTCCGGCGAGCACCATGTCGGTCTTATCTATATAGAAAAATCCTGTCGCAGTGTCGACGGGCTCGCCTGCGCGTTTTCCGCCATCGCCCGGCCCGCCGCTCGGCCCTCCCCCGGGAGTTGGGAAATTGGGCGGACGGACATTTGTTCGTGCTCCGCAGCAAAACCGCGGGATACCATACGGCAGGCCTGTCGCCGGATTGATGTCGGTTACAATCGTCGAACCATCGGCGGAAACCGTTCCGGTCCCATATTTTTCCCACTGGTTTGGAGCAGTCCCGTCAGGGGCTTCGTTGAAGTAGTACAATTCGATCTGCTCGCCGGGAAACGCGCCGACGTCGTTCGGCGTGTCGATGGGAATGTTCCCGGTGGGGACACCACCTCCAACCTTGCCGAAAGAGAATAAAAACGTTTGCCGAGCCTCCAGTCCCGGAGGAAGTGGTGGTAATGGCGACCGGTCTAGGGGAACCGTCGTCACGCCAAATTGCGTATTGGGCTGTCCGTCCCAACCGATGATTTGCACGCCGGCTGGGATCGTCATTTTGAACCCCGGCAGTTCCGGATCCGTGATTTCCGCCGCTTGACCAGGAACAATAGGAATGAGTTTGGAGATCGGATATCCACGCAGCCGTGGAATATAGCCAAGCTCGTTAAAGACGGAGGGCTGAATGTTCAGAGTCACAGGTATCGTCGGATAATTGGTCGTCGCTGTGTTAGCCGAAGAACCATCGATCACGAAAACCTGTGGCCCCGTGAGGGAAAGCGGAATGAACAAATTGCCGGCAGCGTCGGACAAGCCGAGATCAGTTAACGTCACCCCGCCTAACTTGATGCTTACTCCTGGGAGAGGTCTATCTTCGCCATCTAGGACCTGTCCGACCAACACCGTTTGGCCTGGCGCCGCGACATTCAAAGTCACGATTGCTGTCCGGGTAACTGCCTGCCCCTCGATATGGGAACTCGCGTGAATCTCTACAACATGCGCTCCGACTGGAGCGCCGCTCGATGTACTTAGCGTCAGTAACGAGTAGTTGTTCGGCGCCAAAGTGGGCGTGGAGAATTTGGCATTCACTCCCGCTGGAAGCGGGCCTGTTGTCAATTGAATCAAGCCGCCGAAGCCATTACTCGGAACAGCATCTAGCAAGACGGCGGCAGAACCCCCTTGAATCGTCTGAACGCTGGATGGCGTCGTCAGCAGAGCGAAATTTTGACTCGTCGTCATCATAAAGTTACGGGAGGCGCTCCCTTGTGGCGTAGTGACAGTTAGGAAGCCGGCCGTGGCATTAGTGGGCACCGTAGTGGAGATTAACGTGGTGATAAGGCTGCGAATGACGGCCGGAGCGCCATTGAAGGTGACCTGAGTCGTGCCCGGTACGAAATCAGTTCCAGTAATCGTCACTAGAGTACCGATGCTACCGCTGACAGGGTCGATTGCCGTAATTGTCGGACCAGGTCGAACAATGAATGCCCTAAGCGCAGGAGTTGGATCGTCATTTCCTGCCAGATCCCGTGCAATGACCTCGAGGACGTGTGCACCGGAAGCGAAACCGGTCAGCGTAATACTCGTGTTAGCGGTAAATGGCGAGAACGCTCCCCCGTCAACTCGCCAAGCGAAAACGAGATTGCTGTTCGAGGTAAAATTATCGCTGCCGGCAAAAATAAATGTCGCCGTGGTCTCCGTGATTTGACCCGAGGGTCCGGCAGTGATTTCTGTATTCGGCGGCGTGTTATCGACGATTACGGAGCGCGCGGCAGTGGCGTTGTTCCCGGATGCGTCCGTCACCGCGGCCGTGAGAATCAAAGCGCCATCCGAAACGCTTGTAGTGTTCCACAGGGTCGACGCGGTCATTGAAGAACCCGGCAGTGGAGGTGAAATCGAGACAGGCAGCATTTGGCTTCCCGCTGCAAGGGTGAAGCTCGTCACATTGATGTTATCAGTTGCCCTAGCCGTAATGGTAATCGTCTGCCGGACGAACGAGTTTTCGCTGATATTAAGAAAACCGACTTCTGGGGGCTTGATATCTCCTGGAAATTCCAAAGCCCCGACGTCAAAAGCGGCCAGACGGTCATAATCACCGTCCTGCGGACGCACCGCGAGATCTTCTGCGTTATCAGCCTGAAGCAATGGCTGAAGAAAAACGCCGAGCCCAAGCGTCGTAGGGTCAACACCTCGATCAATCGCAGGTGACCCATCCGCCAGTGAAAAATCATCGTCCAAAGTGTTGGCGATTTCATCCGCCCCATTCATGTCGGCGTAAACATTTGCCGGAAGTTGACAACCCGGACTCCCTTCAACTCCTACCCCCTCTGTGCCTTGGGGAGTCAGGTTTCCCGAATCGCCATTATCAAGTATTGGCCCCTGGATCTCACCGAGGCGGTTACCGCAGATGAGATTACTTAACAACCGAACCGCTTCGGGGCTCTGCCCGGGCAGCGCTAAGCGCGAAATGCCGTACCGTCCGCCGAGCGCCCCTGACGCCTGTCCATTGCGGGTGATTAGATTGTTCGCCAGGGTAACGGTTTGTCCCAAGACAATCCCCACACCGTTCCAGCCATTTCCATGGATCGTGTTCTGTATGACCCAGTGGGGGCCTCCACCCGGGTCGGCAAAGGTAATTCCGTTGCCACCGTTGCCATAGATCAGTGTGTTGAGGATCAGCGTATCGGGATTGCCCAACGCGACGGTGATTCCTCCGCCCGGGCAATTGGAGCTGCTGTTGCCGAAAATTCGGCTGCGCTCAATATGGATAGCTTGATTTTGTTGCGGTCCGCCCAGTAGCACAACGCCCGCTCCCACCGCTCCCGTGATCGTCAATCCCCGTAACGTCACGAACTTGGAACGGCGGATCAGCACACCCTGACCGTTGAGACAGGACGCAGGCGGAGGGCGCAGTGTAACGCTTCCAGGTGGGAGCGCCGTGTCGGCTTCGATTACGATGCGCGAGGCTTCCGTCGCGCCGGCAAAATTGTTCTTGCTGTCGATGGTAAGCGCCTCACGGTATGTCCCCGCTTGAACCTGAACGACGTCGCCCTGAAAAGCGGCAGTCACCGCGGCTTGAATAGTCTTGTAACAAGGGGATCTCCCGCCGCAGGCAGGATCCTTATTGTTAACGTAGAGAGTACGGCCCGATCCTTCGGAGAAAGAATTTGAAGCCCAGAGCAGAGTCAATAGCAGGACTCCGCAGAGGAGAGCGATTTTCTTCATGGCAGCCCCTTTTCATCCAGTTGTCGCCCAAAGTAGTTCAGGGCCTGAAGATAAAACTTGCCTCGTATATTTTAATTTCGAGTCGTTTGTCAAGCACAAAATTGCGCGATAACCCACTACTGTTGACGGTCCACTCCCGGTGGCGCTATACATCCCCGCATTATGTGTGGTCGGTACGACTACACTCCAGGTGAATTTCGAGAGATCCGCATTCGTTGGAATTTTGACAAGGACGTTCCGCTGTTCAAGCCCTGTTACAACATCCCGCCCGGTAAAGACGTCCCTTTGATGGTTCGGGAAGGGGAACGTGGTTCTCGCGATCTTCGGAATTGTGCTTGTCGTACCGCAAGGGTTACGGTGAATCAGGCCGGGTGGCCGCGATAGAGGGGAAATCGTTATGACAGATCAGCAGATAATCACTCAAGCTTATGAGGAAAGAGTTAAAACGCTTTTTTCTACGTTTTGTGACGCTTGGAGCCTTGCTAAGGAAGCGGACGAAAAGATGAAAGCGGAGCAGCATTTCCAAACAGGTATTCAACTTGCCCGGCAGGCTCGTGATCGAGCCTTCGCGATCTTACCCCCGGCGTGAAGCAACTACGCGCTGGCCTTGATCGCCTTCGAATTCGCCTCTCGACGATCGCCTCTGGAGGTGCCGTGATACAACGCTCCCGAATACTCTATTCTCAACGGCCCAGCCATTCCCAATCCACACCATGGCGCATGCTAGCTCGCTCATGCTTATCCGGTTGTTTCAGCAAGCCACAATCGATAGCGGTTGGGTGGAGTTAGAGAATACCCGGCGTTTATGCACAGTGAGATCGAGAAGGGGTGGCGGATTTTTGCCGGGGGCGGTATCAGAAGCCGATATTGGGGGACAAGGGATTTATCGAGTGGTTATCGAGTGGGTAAGAAAGAAGCTGGGTGACAAGGCCCGGGTGGAGGAGGCCAAGCCCGAGTCGCGCAGGGTATTTGGGCTAGGGATTGAAGAGATAGCGCGGGCCACAGGGGGTTTCGAAATTCCAGAGATTCGGAGAATCCCAAGCGCAGCACGCTGCGGGGAATATGACCCCAAGAGATTTAACTGGAATTACTTTGAAGCCGGCGCAAAATTAGAACTTATTCCAGCAAGACAATAACGTCACCTAAATGGTTCCCCGCCTGACCGTGTAACTTCCGCCCTGATGGCATGCAAACACTCGCGGCCGCCTTGCATGCACTCCCTCTAGCAGTGGGGAAGAGAAAGTGTCAATATTCGCAAGACCAAACAGCTTGACCCCAAGTCATCGCCCGGACGGCCACACATGACTCAAGTCCGGCGTGGGTGGCTAAGCGTTCGCCGCGCGGAACTCCCATCCGCAAACAACCCGCTGGTTTATCCCAGCGCATAAGGAGAATTAGCATGAAACAGGATGCACGAAAAAATTCGCACAGGCGCAAGAGACAAAAGAGGCGTCTTGCTTTGAAAAAGTACAGAGCGGAGAAGAAATCAAAGGGGACGGTAGCATGAAAAGGAACCCGAAAGAGGTCTGACTTCTACATCTCTATTTTCTTATAATCACGAGTTTGGCGATGGAAGGTATAACTACGATGGAGAGTATTGATGCTTAACCCTGTTGCTTTCCGGCAGAATGCAAAGGTTGCTCATTCTCGCGTTCTTGCCGATCGCTGCTGGTTTCTGTATTGGGCGTTCCATGACGGATCACCAAATAGACAATAATGAACGCAAATAACAAAAACTCATTCATAAGATGACTTCTTCTATTTAGACGATCCAGATCCTTATTTAGCGTCGTCCTAAGCCAATAAATAGGTGCGCAGAACATCACGCAACATCGCTGAGTGAAAGGGCTTGTACAAAATCTCTTCGGCCCCGGCGTTAAGGGCACGGTCTACACGGTCGCCAATGTTGCAGGCGGTAGTCCAGGAGGTATTGATGACCACGGGTATGTTTCGGGTGGACATATTCCTCTTTAAGCGCACCGTTGCTTCATCTCCATTCATGCCAGGCAAGGGTAGACCCATCATGATTAGATCGGGATGTATTCTGGAGGCCCGATCTATCGCCTCTAGACCCGTAGCGGCTTCGAAGACTTCGTAGCCTAAATCTTTGATAAGCGCCCCGAGCGATTCTCGACAAGCGTCATTGTCGTCAACGATCAATATTTTCTTGCCTGTGTTTCGCATATAGCAAGTTTAGTAGCATAAGGGATGCCAACCGGCGCAAAAGCAGCCGACTTGGTATTTTTTTGCGGGGAGTGACCATCCTGACATAATTCGCGGCGACATGTCCTTAGAAAGTGACTCCATACCAGCAAGTAAAATCTACCGGTGACCGGTTTTCTTTTACTTATGCAAAGCCGCCGTCTCGCTTCGGCCAACAATGCGAATTGCAGTTCCAAGTCAGTCCGGCCTCTATCCCGTATTATTCACGGTTAGAGGAGAAACGATGACACTGTGTCGATCGAAAGGTGAGCCGAAAATGCAAAGAGCAAAGGGCAAAGCGCTAAGCGTAAATCAGCGAATGCTTCTAAAAGGCTCCTTGCTCCATGCGCTATGCAAAAACGCACAGGCCCATTGCCTCGCTCTGGAGGGCTCGCGTCTCGATCGCCCGCACGCATGAATAATTCGGGCTATGTCTTGGGGCTCGGACGCGCAAGCCTTAATGAATGGGACCGTCTCGCCGATCTCGACGCGCTGATCCAGGAATTCGTCGAAGGCGTCGAAGCCGCGCTCGAACGGTTCCGTGAAATCTCTTCCGCGTAACACGAAAAGTCAGACTAAATAAGAGTTTTCGACTGTGAATCCTACCAAAGTAGGCTGAGATTCGGTAAGATCCGATCATTTCATCGGGTGACCGTAGCGCTGCCAGTCTTTGTCCCTGCCTGGATCAGCGACCATGACCAGTCGCATCGCCGTCACTAATCCCAGAGCTTGAGATTGCCACGTCAAAATACCAGTAGGCTTTGACATTGAATTTACGAGATCAAACTCAGATGGATGAGAGGGTCCGCCGGCTCACACTCATCAATTCTATAGTCGGGGTTTCCACGGCTGGAATTTCTACCCGGATATTTATGATCTCCGTGCCTACGCTGGCGACCGCTCTGGGAACGGACATCTTCGGGATTTCTTGGGCCTTGATCGTTTATCAAATGGCCGGGATCGGATTGGGCGTCGTTTGTGGTCGCTTGGGGGACCTATACGGCCATCACAAATTGTTCGGCTTTGGCATGGCCATTATGGCCGTCGGTTCGCTTCTCTGCGGGCTGTCGCAGAATGTTTTCCAATTGATCCTGTTTCGATTCTTGCAAGGAATCGGCGGCGCGATGATTCAGTCTTCCGGCCGGACATTGGGCTACAAGTCCATGCCCGAGGGATCTGAGGGAAAGGCTCAGGGGCTGATGACCATGTCACACCAGTTTGGTTTTTTTATTGGCCCGCCCATAGGCGGTCTGATCATTGATTGGATTCACTGGCGCGGGATCTTCTTCTTTTTGTTTGTGCCGAGCCTGGTTGGAACCGCGCTTTGCTTCATGACGGGTCGCTCCGTTGCAGCGTCCCCTGTGCGCCACCATTCGATTGATTATTGGGGAGCCGTGCTTTTCCTTGGCTTAACCATTCTGGTCACCATGCTGCTGGATCAAAAAATCGCCGCGATCATGGGCACAGGCGGCTACGCGCTGCTTGGTTTGGCCTTTGGGGGTACGCTCTGGGCATTTCTCGCGCACGAGAAGAAGACCCCAAACCCGATGATCAATCTCTCTCTTTTCTCGGGCCATGCCTTTGGCTACGGCTCCATTGGTCTGCTGATGTGCTGCATCACTCAAGGGATCACTACATTTGTCACGCCTTTCTATCTCCAAGACGTCCTCAAGCTGTCGCCGACGTTCATGGGGATCATCTTTCTCCTCCCATCGGTACTCAGCATGGTGTTCTCGCCCGTGTGCGGCGCCATGACGGACCGTATCGGCGCCCGCTTCCTCTTGATTATGGGCGTGCTATTCCTGATCGCGGCTTTCCTAATAGGCGCTAACCTTCGAGCCGATTCCCATTGGATCCTTCCCACCATCCTGCTTGGCCTGACGGCTCTCGGATCGTCATTTTATAATACCCCTTCACAAGCGGTGATGGTGAGCTCGCTTCCTAAAGAACATTGGGGCACGGCGATCGGTATCATCAACGGAATCTTTGGCCTGGGGCAGATGCTTGGCATCTCCCTGAGCGCGATTTTTTTGACGCTGGCCTTCCGCTACTATTCAGGGGATTCCGGGACAACGCCCGACCCGAGCGACACTCGAGCTTTTGTCGCTTCGATGAATGTGACTTATCTGTTTGCTCTTGGAATCATTCTCGTGCCGTTGCTGACTTCTTTGAAGAGTAGGAACTCGTTTGAAGGCCCTTCAACCTAGGTTCAAAATGCCGGCATTGGATTTTTGCATCGCCGATTGCTCAGCGGCTTATCGTCCGGCAGGCGTGCATAAGGTTACGAAGAACTCGTGAAACTAGCAGGTTGCTGAAATAAGGAATTTCATGCTTCGACAGGCTCAGCATGAACGGAAATTTAGTAATGAACTACCCCGAAGCAAGCTGCGGAGTATCGAAAGAACTTTATGATAACTTGCCCGAAGTCGTCACCCCCGAATGTTTTTATCGTGGTTCGACTGTGCTCACCACGACCATGAGCCACGTCGAATGGGTCGGGGGTCCATTCCGAGTTTCGCCTGGATTCCCGCTAAAAGCATGCGGGAATGACGGACCTTGGGAAGACTTGGAATCGCCATTACGCAGCAAGCTAGGGGAAATTAGACCCGTAGTGATTAAATACGACCTCCGTTCGCCCTGAGCCTGGTCGAAGGGTGAGCGGAGGCTTTTCAGCAGCGTGCTAATCCAATGAAAACGGCACGCCGCGTTGGCGCCGCGCCGCCCAACGGTAGGCCCAGGCGGTGGCGGTAACATCCCACACCGGCATGCCCACGGATTCGAAGAGAACCGTTTCGCTCTCGTTCGTACGCGCCGGAATTCTCCCGAGAATCACCTCGCCCAATTCACCGGCAATGGCGTCTCCCGACCACGTACCGGCGGCGATCATCGTCGCGTAAGGCTCGCGCGGAGCTTCCCCGGCCAGGACTTCCTCTTTCCATGACACGACGACGCGCGAATGCGCCACCAGATCCTGCGGCAGCTGGCCGCTGGTGATGGAGACAACCAAAGCGCCGGGAGAGATCCAGTCGAACTCGAGGACCGGTGAGCGGGAACTGGTAGCGACGCTGACGATGGCGGCATCGTGCAGCGCCGCCCGCGGATGATTCACGGCCTCGACGGCAATGCCGAGCCAAGCGCTCATTTCCCTTGCGAATGCCTCGCGATGGGCTTGTGTCGGACTAAAAACCCGCGCGCGCTCCACGGACGGCAGTGCTCTGTGAATCGCCAGCAGTTGTCCTCGGGCTTGGCGGCCGCTGCCCAAAAGCCCCAGCGTCTTCGCGCCGGACGGCGCGAGATAACGGCTCGCTACCCCCGCCGGCGCGCCCGTGCGCCAAACGTTGAGATCGCGGCCGGCGATAAGTGCCAGCAGGTCACCGCTCTCGCCATCGAAGAGCAGATGGAAATAAGCGTCTTTGGCGCCGCTGAAAAGCGCATTGATACGCATGCCGTGCCCGGCGCCGGGCACGGCCGCGGTCATGATGCGAAACTTTCGCTTTCGGTTCACCAGGCTGGTTTCCACTCTTGTTTGACCGGCAACCTCGTTTCGGCCATGCGCGCGCAACGACTCCTCAATCAATTGCAGAAGCTCGTCCATGGCGGCCGGAGTCCGATACAACTGCGCAAGATCCTTTTCACTCAGAATCAGTGCCATAGCCGCTTCTGGTATCGTCTATTTGAAAAAGATTTCCCGGAACTCTTCCACATATTTGCCGTAACTATCGCCCCAGCGCGGATCGGCCGGATAAAATTTAGCTCCCTCTCTAAGTTCCGACGGGATATCGCTGCGGCTGGGGATGCGGTTAAAGCTGCCGATCAATTCCTGGCCTTCCTTAGACAGGGCAAAATCGATGAATAACTTGCCCGCATTCGCATGAATCGCTTTGCTGCTAAGCGAGATCGGCTTCAGCCCCGTCACGATCGGCTGCATCGTGCGAATCCACTCCACCGGCGCGCCTTTCTTTTTCAGCGTGCCGATTTGATGGGAATAGGTGAGGCCGAGGGGGAATTCCCCGGCCGCCAACAATTGAGAGATAACGGTTTCGCTGTCGCGAAAGGCCGGCTTTTGGGCGGAAAGTTTTTTCATAAACTCGCGCCCTTTTTCGTCGCCGTAGTATTTTAAAAAACCGGCATACCAGAGAGTCGCGCTGTTGGATAATCCGACGCTATCTTTCCATTTGGGTTGCAGTAAATCATCGTAGCTTTTGGGAGCGGCGCCAGCTTTCACCAGCGTGGTATTGTAGGCCATGACTCGCGGAATCGAATAGACGCTGGTCCAGTAACCGTCCTTGTCGGTAAACCCTTCGGGATAAAATTGGCTCTCCGCCGATACGTACCTTTGCAGCAGTTTTCTTTGCAATAGCACCCGCACTTCGAAGCTGCTGATGAGTACAACGTCGGCAGTGAATTTGCCGGCGCTTGCTTCGGTGAGAATCCGGCTCAGAAGTTTTTCGTTCTCGGCGCGATACAATCCCACCTTGACGAAAGGATATTTCTGGTTAAAGCGTTGGATCAAGCCGTTGGCGTCCGTGAGATTGGTGGAGAGGTACAAGGACACCTCTCCTTCTTTTTTCGCCCCCGCGATGACATGGTCGTCGCTAGGCCAAACCGTTTGCGCTGCGCCGAACAACATTAGGCCCAGCACGGCTAAGCCGCAACCAAACCCCCGAAAACCGGGATTCACCACAGAGGCGCGGAGCACGCAGAGATTTTTTATTTCAAACTTTTTCTCTCTGTGTCCTCTGTGTCTCCGCGGTGAGTTTTCTTCTTGGCCGACAAAATTTGCGCAAGCCGCGAAAACTTTCAACGATAAGTAGTATGAAGTGAGGATAACCGTTGCCAGCGATAATGTTGTGCGCTTCATAGCGTCTCCCCCATCGTGACTTACAGGTTGTTGTTGAAACCGATTACTCGCGCACGTCTTCTTGCAAGGTTTGCAGCGCGCGCAGGATCAAATTGCGTCGAAATTCCTTTTCTTTACCCGGCGCCAGCTCCGGATTACCGGTCGGACTGACGATTCCTCCGGAGGCGATAGCACGGAGCGAGCCCACCTCTTTCGCCACAGGTATCATGGTGCAGATCTGCGCCACGGGTATGCCCAGCCGTTCGATTTCTTTGCTTATCGCTGCGCCGCAGCGAGTGCTCGACCCTCATGTCGAGGTCAGGATGACGCCATCAACGCCGGCGGACTTGAGCCGCCGGGCAATGCCCTCGCCGATGCGCGTGGCGTTCTCGACGGCCGCGTGTGCGCCGCCGGTGGTGTGAATGAATTCATGAACCTTGCCGATAACTCTTTCCCGTTCCAACTGGCGCATCACATCCAGCGGCACCAGCCGGTGCGGGTCCTGATTGGCTGAGGCGGTATCGTAGCCGGAATGAACCACGTCGTAATCGCTTGCGTCGAGGCGCTCTACGCCTTCAATGGGAATGGTGGCAAAACGGGTGGGGCGCCCGGGCTCCATGCGCTCCGGGTTCCCCTCCGGGACTAGCCCGCCGTCGGTTACCAGCGCGATCACCGCAGAGGACAACTCCCTGATCGCGCCCGCGGGTTTGATGTGTTGGAATTGCGGCGCGGCAATTTCCGACTTGAACGGGGCGCCGCGAATTTTGGCCAATAGCGTATCCACGGCGCGTTCCGCGGGAGGCTTCGCGGCAAATTCATTACGCTTGATGCCTCGAGGGATATATCCTTCTTCTTCGGGTTTTCCGATGGGAGCGCCTCTGACCAGTTTGAGTCCTAATGTCGCCATCCGATTAAGGATGGGTACCATGCGCAAGACCGAGTTGCCTGAGTCGATAATGTAAACGCTTTTC
>JBGPIK010000040.1:0-27373 GCA_041484845.1 Binatia bacterium
GCTAGAATTCCGGCCGAATCACTAACACCGGGTCGCCTGAGTGACGGACCACCCGCTCCGCCACACTGCCTAGGATCCACCGTCCGATACCCGATCGACCATGCGTGCTCATGGCCACCAAGCTGTGGGCGGTTTTTTTGGCCAGGTCAATGATTCCTGCAGCCGCTCCTTCGGCGCCGTCGTCGATTAACGCAGATGAGACTTCAGTTATCCCTTCGCCGCTCAGCCGTTCCACTTTTTCACTCAGGTACGCCGTTGCCGCAGTTCTGGCCTGTGCCCACAGCTCCTTCTGACTTTGGATATTCACCCCGAACATGGGAACAAACGCTTCCGGCTGCCCGAAGTAGAGAGGTGTCAGGACACGCACCAAGACAACTTTTAGCCTCAAGCGACTGGCCAGATCGCGGACAGTCGGCAACACATTTTCGGCCAACTCGGAACCATCCAACGGCACCAGGACTGTGTTCAACTCGGCCTCTCCACGGCTCTCCCCCTCTGCGGGTCGCACGAGCAACAGATGGTTTGTCGTTGCATGTAACACCTTCTCGGCAACACTTCCCAGAAGCCAGCGCTTAGCCCCGGAATACCCGTGCGTAGCCATCGCAATCAGGGTGCCGGGGTTCGCAGCTGCTAAATCTACAATCATACCGGCTGCGTTTCCTACCCCTACGGTATGCGTAACGTCCGTGATTCCGGAAAAAGACGCTGCTACTTTCTCCAAGTATTCACCCCCGTGCATGGGTGACGAATACGCTGTAAGCTGAGAGGGTTCATTGACGAGCAGAAGTTCGACGGGCACATTGATAGCTCGAGCAAGTGAGCGCACGTAGGGAAGAACCCCCTCTGATCGGTTCGATCCGTCCAGAGGGACCAGTATTTTGTTGTACATTGCTCCCTTTAACATTCGTCGTTTGCTAGCGCTCTCATCAACACCGTTTCTCCGGGAATGATGCGAAATGACGGAGATAAGCCAGTGCTTGGAGCATCATCCCAAGAGCTTTCAGTCTCGGCGGCGCAGGAGGAATCCGAGCACCAGACCAATGCCGGCGGCGATCGCCAATGGAGCCCAGCGTTTTTCGCGTATATAGGCTTCGGCAGATGCCCTCGCTTCTTCAGCTTTGATGCGCAGAGGCCCCTGCTGGCTCAACGCATTTTTCCCGTTCTCGATCGTTTTCCCCACGCGCTCGCGCAGATCCGCGATCTTCGCGCCCGTTTGCGCGGAGGTCGCCTTGAGCAATTCCTCGACATCGCCAACCACGGCCTTGAAATCGGAAGATAGTTTCTCTTTTGTAACCTCGTTCATGACATACCCTCCTAATTAAATTCGATCTTGCGCACAGCTCACCCGCAAATTGTGTGCCCCGAACCTGATGACCGTCATCACGCTCTTATTGGGAGCCATGAATGATTCATGTTGAGTCCATTGGCTGGTGGTTTCTGCTGTGCCCACGAGTAATTCTTGATAACAATAATCGAGCAGGAAATCAGCTGCCTGTACGAGCCGCCTTTCTCCGATCGTAGCGGGAATTTCCAGATTCTGCCTACGAAAATCCTTGGATGTGCGACCTTTTTTGCGCGAATTGGGTCTTTCAGTCACGTTTCGCAATCTTGAATATATGGCCAAGGATTTTTCGCCGACGTGAAAAGTACAACGCATTTGTTTCGCCGACAGTCGCAACCTATTCCATCGCCAGATCCTCTCTTCTTAGTGGCACCAAATCTGCTCATTCGTTGATTAGAAGGAGTTACGACACGGGCGTCATTCCTATGTTTCTACCGTGCGACGCCCTCATCTCGTTCAGCACGACTGAACAAACGTGAGTAAGAACAAATGGTTGAAAGAGACGGCAGAATCTGGATTTCCGACGACGGCGCGCTTCACTGCCAAGGAGACTGGGCGCTCAGCCATCTTTCCTCCTTGGAACGGCAAATACGTTTATTACCCTTCCAGGAGCGCGCCAGCCTTGTCTGCGATGCCGGCGGTATAACGATGATGGACACCGGAGGGGCCTGGGTACTTTGGCGAACGCTGAAACACTTTGAGCAGAAAGGCTGCCGCGTCGACTTGACGGGGCTTTCGCCGGATTTTCATGCGCTCATGCAGACCGCCGCTAAAAACTGGCCGGGGACGGAGGTATTGAGTCGCCCAGCACACGCGGGATGGTTCGAAAAGATCGGCCGCTTCGTCGCACACTCCTTGCCGCTCGCCAAAGGGGCACTCACGTTTTTGGGCGAAAATTCAGTAACCTCTTTTTCGCTTTTGCTGCGCCCCACACAGATCCGATGGCGCGTGCTCGTGCATAACCTCCAGATCGACGGCTTCAACGCGCTGCCGATTACAGGCCTGCTTACATTTCTCATGGGGGTGGTCATCGCTTATCAAGGCTCTGAGCAGTTGAGGACCTTTGGCGCTAACATCTTTATTGTCGATCTGGTCGGAATTTCCCTTTTGCGCGAGATTGCACCGCTGGTCACGGCCATCTTGGTCGCGGGGCGCTCCGGCTCCGCTTATACAGCTCAGATCGGCACCATGAGGGTAACCGAGGAGTTGGACGCATTGCGGGCGCTTGGCATATCACCGATTTCTCTGCTGGTGCTGCCGAGGGTGCTCGCGTTAATCATCTCCTTGCCGCTACTGACAGTATTCGCAGACGTGGTCGGAGTATTCGGCGGCATGCTGATCGCGTGGGGTCAACTGGGCATTACCTTCACAGAATTCCTTAACCGGTTTGAGTACGCTATTGCGCTCAGACATTACCTGATCGGCATTGGTAAGACTCCGGTCTTCGCGGTCATTATCGCGCTCGTGGGATGCTACCAGGGCTTTCAGGTCGTCGGCGGAGTCGACAACGTCGGCCGGCAGACAACGGTCAGTGTCGTACAAGGAATCTTCTTGGTCATCGTGACGGATGCCTTTTTCTCCATTCTGTTCAGTTGGTGGGATATATGAACAGGGCTTTAACTATCTCGGACGATGCGCTGCCGATTATCGAAGTCAGTCATGTCTCGACCCGGTTCGGAAGCGCCGTCGTCCATGAGGATGTAAGCCTCACCATCCACAAAGGCGAGGTGTTCGCTATTGCCGGCGGAAACGGTAGCGGCAAATCCGTGCTGATGCGCGAGATCATTCTTCTCCAATCGCCCAGCGCCGGAGTCATTCGGCTTTTCGGGCAAGATATCAGGGCGATGAGCGATGCGGACGTCCTGGCCCTACGACGCCGCTGTGGAGTGCTATTCCAACATGGAGCTTTGTTCAGTTCATTAACCGTAACCGACAACGTCGCGGTGCCGTTGCGCGAGTATTATGACTTGAGCAAGAGCTTGATCCAAGAACTGGCAATCTTAAAAATCGCCTTCACCGGCTTTCCCATCGCCAGCGTCGGCAAATATCCCAACGAACTCAGCGGCGGTATGCGTCGGCGCGCGGCATTGGCGCGCGCTCTCGCCTTAGATCCGGAACTCCTCTTCCTCGACGAACCGACATCGGGATTGGACCCCATTAGCGCCGCCGGCTTCGACGAACTGATCCAGCATTTGAGAGAGTGGTTCAAGCTCACCATCGTCATCATCACGCACGACCTCGATTCCCTGTGGCGCATCGCCGACCGGGTTGCGGTTTTGGGAAACGGCCGGGTGTTGGGCATCGGCACGATGGATGAGCTTTCTCACTCGGCGGATCCTCTGATTCACGAATACTTCTACGGGCCACGCGGTCGTGCGGCCAGGGAGCAAGCATGGAACCGAAAGTAAACTATACGCTGGTGGGTCTTTTCGTTTTCTTGTTGGGGGCCGCGTTGGTTGGTGGCGTCCTGTGGTTAAGCCGGGCCGATTACCGCGGCGTTTACGACCGCTACTACACTTACATGACCGAATCCGTTTCGGGGCTGAGCGCCGATGCGTCAGTGAAATATCGCGGTGTGGACGTGGGTCGTGTCAAAGAAATCGTTCTCAATCCGAAAAATCCCGAGGAGGTGAGGCTCGCTCTGGATCTTGTGCGCGGCACACCGATCAAAGAGAACACTGTGGCCGTGCTTGAGACGCAGGGGCTGACAGGTCTGACGACGGTCAACCTGATGGGCGGAACCCGTGATTCACCCCCTCTTGCAGTCAAGCCCGGCGAAGACTACCCGGTGATCAAGAGCCGCCCCTCTTTCTTTCTCCGTCTCGATAGCGCTCTTTCGCGTATTCTGAGCGATGAATCGTTGCCGGTTCTGCTCGCCAATCTCAACAGTCTGGCCAGTGACGCTCGCGGTCTCGTCGATGCGCAAAGTCGCGCCGAACTGAAACGGCTTCTCGGCAATTTGGCGAGCATCACACAGACCTTGGCAACCCATCGTGAAGACCTGGGCGCAGCCATCGCAAAAGCCGACACGGCCTTAGATCGCTTCGCAGCTCTGGGCAAAAAAATGGATGACCAACTCCCTGAAATCATGGATCAGGCGAAAATGAGCATTCGCTCGTTTACGAGCATGACTCAGGATATAGCCCGCACCAGCGAATCGATCCACTCAGCCTTGGACGGCAATCGCGCCGATCTCGAACAGTTTACCGGTCAAACATTGCCAGAGACCGGTTTGCTCGTGGCGGAACTCCGGCAGTTGACGGCGACGCTACAGCGGCTGGCGCAGGAGCTCGAGAGAGAACCGAGCGTTCTAGTATTTGGCCGAGCCCATCCGACTCGAGGTCCAGGCGAATGATGAAGATGCGGGACACATTCACCGTAGTCAGAAGGGTGTCTTGGCTAATTGGCTTGGCGCTTTACGGTTGCAGCATAGGGCCGGCAGAAACAACTCCTGTGCGCACCTACTTGTTAGACCCTGACATTGCCATCAAAAACATTTCCGCCAATAGCGCGCGCAGCGATCGTGCAATCTTGCTCATCGGCGTACCGAAAGCTCAATCGGGCTTTGACACGGCGCGCATGGCATATCTGCCGCGGCCACATGAGCTGAGTTACTATGCCTTCAATCAGTGGGCCGATACGCCGGGACGAATGCTGCAGCGACCTCTTGCACAGGCCATGGAGACAACGGGCCTGTGGCGCGCGGTTGTGCAAACTTCCAGCCCCGTGCGCGCAGATTACCGGCTCGATTGCGACAACTTGGTTTTGGAGCAACAGTTTTTCTCGCGCAGCCAGGTGCGCCTGGCACTGCGTGCGCAGTTGATCGATGTAAGGCGCCAGCGCGTTATAGGCGCGCATAGTTTCGAAATTTTTGAACCCAGTTCCAGCGAAGATGCTTACGGAGGCGTCGTGGCGGCGAACCGGGCATCAACCAAGTTGCTCGACCAGTTGACCGATTGGTTAACAACCGTGATGGAGGAAGAGATAGTGGGAGGACAATGAGCGTCGTCTTTGAAGCCTCAAAAAAGAAATTTGGCCGGCGCCTCTCACCTTCCCAGAATTGCAAACACCCAACTAAAATCATTTGTGATATCTGCAAGCGCCTCCATTTTTACCAGATCAAGTCGAATCAACGCGAGGATTGCGCTAAACGGCTCCATAGCGATCAGCCTTTCTATGGAAGTCCGGTGATTATTCCCCCAAATCCCAAACGAGCGTTTGGCGAACGGTTTTGTCTTTCCCCACGATAAGAGACTTAATTTTTTTCGTCTCTCCTTTAAAAGTCGCACTCACGCCGTAGCTTCCCGGAGGCAGTTGGATGTAAAAGAGCGGGCCATTAGTGGTGATGGCGATAATCTCCTCTCCTTTAGCGCCTGTAATCACAAGATTTACATCCGAAATATACGCTCCTGCCTTTTCGGCGAAGGTCAGGTGAACGTTGTATGCCTTGCCCGATGCTTCCAGAATTTCTCGTTCCTCAGTGCCTACGCCGCCGGTCAGATAGGGAAACTCCTGCGCGGTTTTTCCCTGAGTGATCATGATCGCCGGCGGAATCTCAGCGGCGAAGATCTCAACTGCAGGTATCCCGCACCGTAGTGGCTCCGAACTCAGCACTAGCAGTAAGACCACCACGTAGCTTGCGCTCAATGTAACAGGATGATTCATGGTCTTACCCTCGTCTAGTATTCCTTAGCTTGTTTCTTGAGACGTTCGAGTTCCTTGCGTTGATTCTCCAGCTCCGTTTGCGATGACTGCAGCTGCTTTTCTAAATCCACCTGCCGCTGCTGCAAAGCCTGAATCTGATTTCCGATCAGCGCCCTCTACCCCGCCGATCTATGGCAACACGATGGTAGTCACCACAAGGCTGATCGTAATGACGGCCAACACAATCGTGGTCAGCAGAAACATAGTTTCGAATGGCAATTTTGAATCCACAAACGGTATTCCCACTCGTATGGTCATTTGTTTGTAAACTGAATGATCATCTAAAGCCGAATTATTAGCAGGTTGCTGAAAAACTCTGTTTGCAGGCTGCTCAAAAAGATCTCAGAGGCGAGGCGCGCGAAAAATCGACGAGCGGAGGCGTACTTAGCCGGTACGTTGCAGCGAGGCGATTTCGCGCAACGAAGCATATGAGTCTTTTTCAGCAGCCTGTTAGTGAAACGACGTTCTCTTGGATAAATCTCCCGTAAATCGACGCGCTCTCAAGCGTGAGTCGTTCAACATTTTGTTCAACACAATACCCGCAAGCCGATAGGCCTTTCGTTGATTCCTGGAGACTTCCAGGGCGGCATCCGTCGCCGCCACAACTAAATCCCCAACTGTGGCTTGCAATCTTTTAACAGGGGCTCTACTCCCATAAACGAATCCTCCTCAAAACCGCTTCCTCTGACCGTAATAAGTTACACATAGTTTGGTGCAGCAAAGCCTGTGCCTAAACTATGATCGACTCCAGCTCTGTTTCTCGGAACCTCAGGTTATGCATATGTGCGAATTTCACAGCGGCCATTCTGTCATCCTTGAAAATTTCGCCATGCGCCTCGGGGATCTCAACCGGTACGCGAATTGCGCATTTTGAAATGCCATGACCATTGTCCGCGCGATATTTTATTCTGCGCTCTGCGTTATGGCCTCGATTAGCGCGTTCTTAAGATTGACGGACGCGAAGAAGTAAAGAACCCCTAAAACAATTCCAACTGGGAAACCTGTCAAATTTAAAGGGGTCGGGAGTCTGTTCCTAACCTCCACCATTTTGATTAAAGCAGAAAAGGTTGAAGGATCCGACGAGAGGCAACGGTGTGAGGCCATCTGATGCCGGCTCGCAGAGCCGGCATCACAATGATTTGTATCAAATAGCTTACGCGCCCTTACGCGCTTTAAGCTCCTCGATCAGTTGGGGAATGACTTTAAAGAGGTCGCCGACAATTCCGAAATCGGAATATTGAAAGATCGGCGCTTCCGGATCTTTGTTAATCGAGATGATTACTTTGGAGGTTTTCATTCCCGACAGATGTTGGACCGCGCCCGAAATGCCGCACGCGATGTAGAGATCCGGTTTGACGGTTTTACCGGTCTGACCGATCTGCATTGCGTAGGGAACCCAGCCCGCATCCACTGCAGCCCGCGTCGCCCCCACGGCGCCCCCAAGCAATTCCGCCAGGTCTTTCAACAATGAGAATTGTTCTTCGCCCTTGAGTCCGCGGCCACCGGAAACGATCATCTTGGCGCCTTCCAGCTGCGGCCCTTCGCGCTTGACGGCCACACGGTCTTTTACATGCACCTTTTGCAACGCATCGCCGCTAGCCGCTGCCAGTTCCTCGACGGCCACAGGTTGCTCGTTTGTTTTGGCGTCAAAGGATTTGGGCCGGACGAGCAGCAGCTTTGTCCCAGCGTTGAGCAAGGTGGACGTGACTTGATAACTTCCACCGAGCGCGGGAATGGTTGCTTCCACGCTACCGTCCTTTAATTGGAAATCGCCGACATCCGTAATAGCGCCGCAATCGAGCCGGGCGCTCAGATTCGCTGCCAAGTCGCGTCCCGCATAGCTCGAAGCGAAAAGCATTACGGCGGGATTATGTTTCTGGATCAACCCCGCTACCGTCTCGGCGGCGGGAAGCGTCAAATAATCCCGGTACACGGCGTCCGCGCAGCGGTAAATCTTACTGGCGCCGAATTTAGCGAGAGTCTGCGTCGCGTCTTCGGGCGCCGGCCCAAGTAGCACAGCCTCGGCCTTTCCTACATCCGCTGCCTTAGTTAACATCTCCAACGTGGTGGGAGTAATCTTGTCTTCGATAATTTCCGCGTTAACCCAAATAACGTCTGCCACTTAAATCACCTTGATTTCAGCAAGAAAGTCCGCGATCTGCTTGCCGCCTTCCCCTTCATCCGTAACGACTTTTCCGGCCTGCCGCTTTGGCGGTCTGCCCACTGTCAAAACTTTTTCTCTCGCCCCTTTCTCGCCCACTTGATCCTCGCCCAAACCCAAATCCGCCGCCTTATAGACTTTGATCTCCTTTTTCTTAGCAGCCATGATGCCTTTGAGTTGAGGATAGCGGGGCTCGTTGATACCGCTGCTTACGGCGACTAAGACCGGAAGCGTTGATTCTACGACTTCGTAACCACTCTCGCTTTGCCGATTGATAGTGATCTTATTACCGTCAACGGCGATTTCCTTGGCAAACGTGAGCGCCGGGATACCGAGCAGTTGCGCTAACTGCCCGTGCACGATTCCAGAATAGCTGTCGCTGCTTTCTGTAGCGCAAATCACCAAATCGAACGCTTGCTTCTTGATGGCGGCGGCAAGAACTTTCGCCGTACCCAAGGTGTCCGAGCCGGCAACCGCATCGTCCAAGACATGGACCGCTGAGGTCACCCCCATCGCCAGAGCGTTGCGAATCCCGATGGTCGCGTCGCTGGTACCCATGGTACATAGCGTAACCGCACCGCCATGCTTTTCGGTGAGTCGCAATCCTTCTTCTACGGCGCTTGCCGCTGCGGGGTCGAGCTCGTGCGCGACGCCCTTGCGTACCATACGTTTGGTAGACGGATCGATTTCAATTGTAACGGAACTGGCGGGAATGACTTTACCGCAGACGACGACGTTCAATGTTTTCTTCTCCCCCTGATGTGAATAACCGACTGTCCATTAACACAACAAAGGCACCCCAGTTGATGAGGCGCCTTCGAACCGTTTACCGACAGCGGCCGGATGCGACCGGAAGCAGCTTAAGAGAGCCACTCCTCCACATTACCTTCGATCACCACATCCAAAATTTCTTTACAATCACCAATAGCTTTGTCGACAATTTTTGGATCGTCCTTAATATGGGGGATGGCCGCGGCCACCGCGCGCTGTAGACCCATGATCATGTCTTTCAATTGATCGTCAAGAGCTTGAGTATTGGGCGCCTGCATCAGCCCCCCTTCTTAGGTATAAAGCCGACCTTTATTGGGATCCGGAATGGTCAATCCCATTTTGGTCATCAGGGCATCGACCTCATCCTTATAGTGTTGCCGGGCCACAGCATTCGGACGCCGTTTCAAGCCCCAATCCATGTAGCGTTGCGACCGCCGCGAAACCGAATTGCCGAACATATCAAGCCCCTTGACGTACCAGTAATCGACGGATTTTTGGATTCTCTCTTTGGCCGCGCCGCCTTTCGCCGCGTATTCTGCCGTCTGATGGGTGCCGAAATCGATGTGTCCTTCCTCTTCCCGGAGCATGTCGGGGTCTTCGACGACGCGCGCAAGCGGGAGATAAGTGCAGCCAATGAATTCTTCGAGCTGATAGCGGCCGACGCGGTCAATCAAAAACCCGAAGACCGCATAATCTTCCCAAGTATTAATCGTGCCGCGGAACGCCTCGACATAACGCTTCTGATTGGGCCAACTGAGAACGTAGGAAACGTCGACACCGATATCGCCGGCCAGACGCGCCATCTTTCGGAAATGATCCATTTCCTCGGCAGCCGTGCGCGCCACGATGAGCTGATCTAATTTGGTGGGTGCAGACGGCAAAATGTTTTTTACATACAAGTTCGGGCCGCCAATCTCGCAATCCGCTTGAATCGCGAGCACGCGTTTCAACAAATCCTGGTATTCCGGATCCTGTTTTTCAAAATCTTTTACATCAACTTTGTCAGTAAACATTAATGGCCCTCCTCTCGACATGCTTTGGAGTCACCACACCCAAAAATGCTTAACAAAACAGGCCCGATAAATCAACCGCGCATTTCATCGCGAAGTCGTAGCGGTTTCAAAGCCGCCCTTTACAACGGGGCCAATTGTGCCGCAGCCGTGTAACCCATTGAGTCTAGATGTTTACTCGCCCTCCCGTTTAAACTAAACTCGCGCTTATCAAGAAGGAGGGTTCGTGAGCAACGGCAGAAACTTGGCGCTTCTAACCGACCTTTACCAGCTCACCATGGCGCAAAGTTACCTTCAGAACCGAAAAACCGAGCACGCGACATTTAGCCTTTTTATCCGCGCTTATCCCCGCAACCGCGGTTATTTCGTTGCCGCGGGGTTGCGCGATGTCCTAGATTTTCTCGAAAACCTTTCGTTCGATGCGGCGGCCATTGACTACCTGAAATCGAAACGTTTGTTTACCGACGAATTCTTGGACTTTCTTAAAGGGCTCAGGTTTAACGGCGACGTTTGGGCGATACCGGAAGGGCGCTTATTTTTTAAGGACGAACCAATCTTGGAAGTTACCGCGCCGATTATCGAGGCGCAGCTCGTCGAAACCTTCATCATCAATCAAATCAATCTCCAGTCCCTAATCGCCACCAAGGCGGCGCGTTGCGTGTATGCAGCGCGCGGCCGCGTGGTGGTCGATTTTTCGCTGCGGCGAACGCAAGGCATCGATGCCGGGATGAAAGTGGCGCGCTCAAGCTATCTCGCCGGCTTTGCCGGAACGAGCAACGTGCGCGCGGGCCAGCGCTATGGCATGCCTATCGTCGGCACCATGGCCCACTCTTTTGTCTCCAGTTTTACGCGGGAGATCGATGCCTTTCGCGCCTTTGTTGCGAGCTTTCCTGATAACTCAATTTTGCTCATCGACACCTACGACACGATTGCGGCAGCGCATAAGGCCGTTTCTGTCGCCACAGAGATGGCCGCTCGCGGCCAACGTCTCCAGGGCGTGCGCATCGACAGCGGTGACCTGGTCCAACTGGCCAAAGAGGTTCGGAATATTTTTGACGCGGCGGGCATGAAAGACGTTAAAATTATCGGCAGCGGCGGTTTGGATGAATACGATCTAACGGATTTCTCCAATGCCGACGCTCCATACGACAGTTACGGCGTCGGAACCAAAATGGGCGTGTCGGGAGACGCGCCCTGGTTGGATATCGCCTACAAGCTCGTCGAATACGCGGGCCACCCGGTTCTGAAACTCAGCCCAGGGAAAATCTCTTGGCCGGGGACGAAACAGGTTTTTCGTCAGCGCGACAGCCAAGGCCAATTGCAGCGGGACATCATCGGCCTGAGGGACGAAAATATCCCGGGGATGGAGCCTGTGCTGCACAAGGTGATGGACCGCGGCAAAATGGTCCCGCCGCAGCCAACGCTTGAAGATTCTCGGAAAACATTACGGCAGGAGTTCGCTTCCCTACCCGAATCTGCCAAAGCGATTCGCAATCCATCTTCCTACCCGGTGGAATTTACGCCGAAGCTATCGACCTTGCTCGAGCAAATCGAACAAGAAATCACCCACTCAAATAACGATTGAACCTTTGAACTTTGAACAGCAAGCGCGAAGGGCAAGCATGCGGCAGCGTCTAAAATCTTACCACGGCCGCGCCCCACGCAAATCCAGCGCCGAAGGCATTGAGCAGCACAATATCTCCCGACTTGATTCTTCCCGTCCGGCGGGCTTCGTCCAATGCAACCGGCACGGAAGCGGCGGAAGTATTGCCGTACTTGTCGAGATTGATCATGACTTTCTCTATAGGGATGCCGAGTCGAGCAGCTAAAGCTTCGATAATCCTGCGATTGGCCTGATGCGGAATCACCAATGAAACCTGACCTATACTGATTCCTGCCTCTTTTAGTGCCTGCCGGCTTATTTCCTCCATGGATCGAACGGCGATTTTAAAGACTTCTTTGCCGTTCATCATGATGGTGTGCTCGTTGTTCTGAACCGTTTCCGGGTTGGTGGGATTGCGCGAGCCACCCGCTGGCACATAGAGCGTTTTGACGTGAGAACCGTCGGTGCGCAGTCGCGTGCTCAGAATTCCCTTGTCGCCGTTCTCCGATGCTCCCAAAATAACGGCTCCGGCCGCGTCGCCAAACAAGATGCACGTCGTCCGGTCTTCCCAATTAAGCAAACGGCTGAGGGCATCCGACCCGACAACCAGAGCATTGTTTATCAAGCCGGTGCGGATAAAAGAATCGGACACCGCCAGGGCGTTGAGAAAGCCCGAGCAGGCGGCATTCACGTCGAAAGAAAACGCCTTGCGTGCGCCGAGCATGTCTTCAAGAACGCAGGCGGAGCTCGGGAAGAGATAGTCCGCCGTAACCGTCCCCATGACGATGGCATCCAGGTCCTTCGCCTCCATGTCGGCATCTTCCAAAGCGCGCAGCGCCGCATGATACGCCATATCGGCATTGCCCTTACCCTCCTCCAATACCCTTCGTTGTTTGATTCCCGTGCGCACCGTGATCCACTCATCGCTGGTTTCCACCAGTCTTTCCAAGTCTTCGTTGGTGATGATCTTGCTCGGCAGTTCAGAGCCGGTGCCAAGGATCACGCTTCGCCGCTGCGCTGCGCTCATTCAGCCCTCCTGAAAACTACGCATGCATTGGTTCCGCCGAAGCCGAAGGAATTGGAAAGCACCACCCGCACATCGGCTTTGCGCGCCTGGTTCGGCACGTAGTCCAGATCGCACCCCGGATCAGGGTGTTCGTAATTGATGGTTGGCGGAATCGTTCCGTGATGTAACGTCAAAACCGAGTAGACACCCTCGACCGCTCCCGCAGCACCAAGCAGATGTCCGGTCATCGATTTGGTGGAACTCACCGCCAGTTTGCGCGCGTGCTCACCAAAAACTCTTTTGATCGCCAGTGTCTCATTGACATCGTTATACTCCGTCGAGGTGCCGTGGGCGTTAATGTAATCCACCTCAGTTGGCGCAACGCCGGCGTCTTTTAAAGCCAAGTTCATGCAGCGGCCGGCGCCCTCTCCTTCCGGGGCCGGCGCCGTCATGTGATAGGCATCGCCGTTAGCTCCGTAACCGATAATTTCAGCGTAAATCTTCGCGCCGCGTTTGAGGGCTCTTTCTCGCTCCTCAAGGATAAGCACACCGGAGCCCTCCGCGATGACAAAGCCATCGCGCTCTTTGTCGAATGGACGGCTGGCGCGCTCGGGCTCGTCGTTGCGCGTGGATAGCGCCTTCATCGCGCTGAACCCGCCGACCCCGAGCGGCGTAATCGCCGCTTCGGCGCCGCCGGCAATCACCGCATCCTGCAGCCCGCGGCGAATCAGATGAAAGGCCTCGCCGATGGCGTGGGTGCCGGATGCGCAAGCCGACGTCGGCGTCCAGTTGACCCCTTTGGCGCCGTGGCGAATCGCGATATGCCCGGCCGCGAGGTTGGAAATAACTTTGGGAATGAAGAACGGTGAAATCTTGCGCGGGCCGCCATCGAGCAGCGCTTGTTTGGTGGTTTCAATCGTATCAATACCGCACAGGCCGACGCCGATGATAACCCCGACTTGCGGCGCGGACTCAGGATCGATTTTGAAATTGCTGTGCTCCATCGCCATGGCCGCGGCCGCGACCGCGTATTGAATAAAGAGATCCATTTTTTTGATCTCTTTCGGCTCGATGAAATCTTCCGCGTGAAAATCCGGGACCTCTCCTGCGATCCGCGAGCCATAGGCTTCGATGTTCGGAAAGCGGGTAATTTTTCTGATACCCGATCGGCCCGCAACCACCGCCTCCCAGTTTCTCTCCAGCCCCGTCCCTAAAGGCGAGACGATTCCGAGTCCCGTTACCACTACTCTGCGTTCTTCTCTTATTGCCACAGTTCTCTCCGCTTAACCCTAATAGATAAAACAGCCGACGCCAAGGGTCAATAGTTTTTGAGGTTAATAGTTTTCGTGATATTGGCGAATTCTGCGAATCAACGGTTGAATTTTTTCGCTTTTCGCCGCTGGAGGATCTTTGTATGTTTTTTCTTGCATGGCGTTCAGCACCGCCGCGACTGAGTTGCGAAGACCGGCAAGGTCGTAGCCGCCCTCGAGTAAAAAGGCGATCTTTCCATTCGCATGGCGCTCCGCCAATCGCAGTAAAATTTGCGCCATCGCGCCAAAGCCCGCGTCCGTCACGTTCATTCCGCCGAGCGGATCACGCCGATGCGGATCAAAACCGGCTGAAACCAAAATCCACTCCGGCTCGAACTTGTGGGCCGCCGGAACGACGATCTCTTCAAAGACACGCAGGTACTCGGCATCGCCGCAACCGGCGGGGAGCGGCACGTTAATCGTGTAACCTTCGCCGCCGTTCACGCCGATCTCGTCCATTGCGCCGGTCCCAGGGTAGAAGGGAAACTGATGCGTCGAGATGAACAGCACCGACGCATCGTCATAAAATGCCTCCTGAGTTCCGTTGCCATGATGAACGTCCCAGTCCACGATGAGAATGCGCTTCGCGCCGTGAACGCGTTTGAGATGGCGCGCGCCAATAGCGATCGTGTTGAATAGACAAAAGCCCATGGCGCGGTTTTTTAACGCGTGGTGTCCGGGGGGGCGCACCAGCGCGAAACCATTCGCAGTTTCCGCTGCGGCAATAGCATCGAGTAACCGCAAAAGCCCGCCAACAGCGAGTAAACCAACGCCGAAAGAGTCGCGGCAGGTGATCGTGTCGCCGTCGAGCGCGTATTGGTTAGTCTTTGACGTAGCCTCAACAAGCGCCACGTAGTCTGAGCTATGGCACGACTCGATCTCAAAGCGATCCGCCGCCGCCGGCGCTAACAACTGAAATCTTTGATCGTCGAGTTGCTCCGCCAGATTGAGGAGGACACCGATGCGCTCCGGTCGTTCAGGATGAAACTCGCCCGGCTCATGTTTCAAGTACGCGCGATCGACGACCACGCCGGTTCTTATCATAAACAGAACCTACCACCTAAGCCAAGGCGCTGCAAAAGCCATGTCAGTCAACTTGCCAAGCTCCAAAAAATCGCATAGCCTAGCTTTATGTTTGGCATCGGAATGCCGGAGCTGCTTCTTATTCTGGCTATTGCGCTAATCGTTCTCGGCCCGAAAAAGCTTCCCGAACTCGCGCGAGCGCTAGGGAAAGGACTGGCGGAGTTTCGTCGCGCGACGGATGAGCTCAAAGACGAATTCCGCCAAATGGAGCACCAGGTCGAAGACTCATCGCCGGCAGCACCCGCTAAGGACGAATCCGTCGTGGAAACATCGTCTGAGCCAGCTCCCACCCCCATTCCAGCTGCCTCCGTAGACAAAAAGTGAACACGAGCCAGGGTACGACTGGACCGTCCGCCGACGGCCAGATGCCCTTTACCTCGCATCTGGCCGAGCTCCGTTCTCGTCTGATTAAATCCTGCATAGCGGTCGCTATCGCTTTCCTGGCCTGCTTTCCACTCGCCGACCAGATTTTTTCCGTCCTCGCCGATCCGCTACGGCGCTTGCAAGTGCCGGGATTGACCCTCATCGGCACCTCGGTTGCCGGAGCTTTTCTTACCAAAATGAAAGTCTCATTCGTCGCGGCGGTCATTATCGCTTTACCCGTTTTGCTCTGGCAGGCGTGGCAGTTCGTTGCTCCCGGGCTATACGAGCACGAGAAGCGTTATACGCGGAGCTTTGTCATCTTTGGTTCGTTCTTTTTTATCTGCGGTGCGGCGTTTTGCTACGAGGTGGTTCTGCAACTCGGGCTTCAGTTCTTACTGCAGCGCTATCAGGCGATTCATGTGCAACCTCTAATTCACATGAGCGAGTACTTGGCTCTTGTGTCAAGCCTGGTGCTGGCTTTCGGCGCAATGTTTGAATTGCCCGTCGTCGTATACTTTCTCGCGCGCGTGGGTCTGATTGACCACCGCTTCTTAATCCGCCACATGCGCTATGCGATCATCGGTATCGCATTGGTCGCAGCCATTCTAACGCCGCCGGATCTAATTTCGCAGGTGCTCTTGATGCTGCCGCTGAGCATACTCTACGCGATCAGCATCGGCGTCGCCTACTTTGCACGCCAGAAAAGCAATGCGGCCGATGATCAGTTGTAGAAACCTGTAAGCAGACATCATCGACGGTCGGTCCTAATGAACTACCCCGCAGCAAGCTGCGGGGTATCGAGAGACCTTTGTGAAAGTCTTTACCAAGGTTGTCACCTCCGAATGTTTTTATCGTGGTTCGACCGTGCTCACCACGACCCTGAGCCATGTCGAATGGGTCGGGGGTCCAGTTCCGAACCCGCCTGGATTCCCGCTAAAAGCATGCGGGAATGACGGACTTTGAGAGACTCAAAAACCGCCCTTACGCAGCAAGCGGCGGGGAATGAACCCGTAGAGATTCAAAAATTCTTCTAGTGATGAGGTGGCTTCGCCAGCCTGTTATGCGCCGTGTGAATTATCGTCGTTAATAAAAACACATGAGGCGAATACCGTGGTCCAGAGCCCATCCTTGTTGCCGATAGCGGACTGGGTGATGTTCGTGGTGCGGACGATTTTACCGGACATTTTAAACAGATTCTCACGCTCGTCCCACGCCGTGTCGGGATCGAACTCGATTCCCAGGGTTGTTGCGAGCATGCTTGCGGCCAGGTCCTCGGCGTACTCGCCTGCTTTTTCCTCGGTTTCACCAAAAGAGTGATGTTCTGAAAGATAACCGTACTGTTCCTGATCCGCTGGAATGGCGACGCCGACCGACGCCGCCACTAACCGGTTGGGCTCATTGGTACTTTCGCGATCGTAAACGCAGAAAACGATCTCGCCGGGCCGCAGCAGTTTGGTTCCTTCTTCCTTGGAGATGCGCTTGCAAAAAGGCGGGTATATGCTTGAAACCAGGACTAGATTGCAATAAGCCAATCCGGCCGTCCGCAGCGCCAACTCAAAAGACGCCAACTTTTCCTTATGGACGCCTACTCCTTTAGTGAAAAAACACTTCTTTGGAATCATTTTTCGCGTCTATAACATGAAAGAAAATCCCTGACAAGAATTTGTTTCAATAATAAAAAAATCGCGCGCCAGGTGACTGCGATTTCGCTCCGATTGGCGATCAAACTGCGCTTGGACATGTGCTTAGCACGGAGTAACGAGAACGGAGTACTAAGTCAAGAAACAGACTTTCGACAGGCAGCGAACTCAGCACTTACTACTCATTACTCAGTCCTCGTGACTCAGTACTCTCTAGCCCGCATTATTCACGGTTAGAGGAACAACGATGACACTGTGTCGATCGAGAGGTGAGATCGGAAGAGCGAGGCACAAAGACGAACAGTTTCAATGCCGTCTTTGGTGCTCGGATCGTCGCTCGCCTTTTTCTCGGGCGTTCGCTCCAGCAACGCAGTTTGCAGGCCTGTCCTGAGCGAAGTCGAAGGGCCGCGCCAAGGCACAGACCCATTGCCTAGCTCTGGAGGGCCGCCTCTCGATCGCCCGCACGCATGAATAATTCGGGCTAGCAGGTTGATGAATAACTCTGTTTGCAGGCTGCTCAAAAAGATCTCAGAGGCGAGGCGCGCGAAAAATCGATCCTTCGGCTTCGCTCAGGACAGGCTCCCCACAGCCATTCAGTGTAGGATGGGTGGAGCGAAGCGATACCCATCGGTCATGTACGCTGTAGCGAGGCGATTTCGCGCAACGAAGGATATGAGTCTGTTTCAGCAGCCTGCTAGAGGGGTATGTTCCCGTGCTTCTTGGGCGGATTGTGAGCCTGCTTATTTTTCAGCGTCTCCAGAGCGCGAATCAAATTCGGCCGGGTATCCTCGGGAAGAATGACCGCATCGATATAGCCCGACTCCGCCGCCTTAAAGGGATTGGCGAAGGTCTGCCGATAATGATCAATCATTTCCGCGCGCGCCTTGGCCGGATCTTCCGATTTCTGGAGTTTATCGCGAAAAACAATGTTGATCGCGCCTTCGGGGCCCATGACAGCGATCTCACCCGTCGGGAAGGCGAAATTGATGTCGCCGCGCAGATGCTTGCTCGACATCACGATGTAGCCGCCGCCATACGCCTTGCGCGTCACCACGGTGAGTTTGGGTACGGTAGCTTCCGCATAGGCGTACAGCAGTTTCGCGCCGTGCCGGATGATGCCCCCATACTCTTGCGCCGTGCCGGGAAGAAAACCGGGGACATCGACAAAAGTGATAATGGGAACATTGAAGCAATCGCAAAATCTTATGAAGCGCGCCGCCTTCACGGAAGCATTGATGTCCAAACAGCCTGCCAAACTCGCCGGTTGATTGGCCACGATCCCCACCGGCCGCCCGCTTAAGCGCGCAAAGCCCACGAGGATATTGCGCGCGTACTCGCGATGGACTTCAAAAAAATAGCCATTATCCATCACCGCGGTAATCAGCTCTTTCATATTGTACGGACGCGCCGGATTCTCCGGCACCAAATCTCTCAACCGCTGATCGCGGCGCAGCGGATCGTCATCGGTCGGACGAAACGGCGGCTCTTGTCGATTATTGCTCGGCAGAAAACTGAGCAACTCACGGATCATCAGCAGGCAATCTTTCTCGCTGTTCGCCGTAAAATGAGACACGCCGCTTTTTTGACTGTGAGTCTGGGCTCCTCCGAGCTGCTCTTTGGTGACTTCTTCATGGGTCACGGTCTTTATCACGTCCGGGCCGGTGATGAACATGTAACTGCTGGCCTTCACCATAAAGATGAAATCCGTGATCGCCGGCGAATAGACGGCGCCCCCCGCACAAGGGCCCATGATCGCGGATATCTGTGGGACAACGCCTGATGCCATGACGTTTCTTTGAAAAATTTCGCCGTAACCGGCAAGGCTCATCACTCCTTCTTGAATGCGCGCGCCGCCGGAGTCGTCGATGCCGATAATGGGCGCGCCGTTGGTCATCGCCATGTCCATGACTTTGCAAATTTTCTCCGCCACGACACCGCTCAGGCTGCCGCCGAACACGGTAAAATCCTGCGCGAAGACATAGACTGGACGACCCTCGACGGCGCCAAAGCCGGTGACGACGGCATCACCGAGAAACTTTTGCTTTTCCATGCCGAAGTCGGTGCAACCGTGCGTCCGCAAGCGGTCCAGTTCGACGAAACTGCCGCTGTCGAGAAGTAGATCGAGCCTTTCCCGTGCTAACAGCTTGCCTTGTTCGTGCTGACGTTGACCGCGCTCTTCGCCTCCGCCGGCCTCCGCGCGTTGATTCAATTCCCGAAGCTTTTCTAAATTATTGGTGGTGCCCATGAAAACAATTTCCTTAGAATGCAAACTCACGCATAAAAGCGAGTGGCGGCATCATAGCAAAAGGCCTGGGGGTGTCAACACAACTTGCCGAATTGCCGACGAAAACCTTGCAGTTGGAGGGGGGAATTGTTATTTTGGTTTTTTTACGAGAACACATCAGAACGGTTTCGCGAGCGCCCGGCGTCCATGATCGAATCAAAGAACGGTCGATCTAAAAAAAATAAGCTTAAGGTGGCGGGGACCGCTGCGCACACGCAGCGCAGCGACCAGGCAACGCTTCTTGTGGCCGCCAGTGAAGGCGATTCCAACATGCTTTACGCGGCCGGATTTTTTGTTCCGGATCCGTTTATTTTTTTTCAGCACAAACTAACAAAAACTATCGTCATGAGCGATCTGGAGATCGATCGAGCCAAGAAGCAGGCCCGTGCCGATCGCATTCTGTCACTCTCTCTTTACCAAAAAAAATTGCGCCGCAGCGGAAAGACGAGTCCCGGGCTGGTTGATTTACTCGATTTGTTGTTTCGCGAACGAGGCATTCGCTCGCTCGTCGTGCCCGCGAATTTTTCCGCGTTGCTAGCCGATCAATTGAGAGCCAAGGGATACAGCCTACAGATTAAGCGCGACCCCTTCTTTGCGCAGCGGGAAACCAAAACCAGTGGAGAGGTAAAGTATATTACCGAATCTTTGCGCGTCGCCCGGCTCGGCCTGGAAGCCGGCATTCGCGCGCTCAAACGAACAAAAATCAAACGCGACGGCTATTTGTATTTGAATGGGCGCCGTCTGACTTCCGAAACATTGAAGACGTTCGTCAATACGACTATCATGACGCAAGGCTGGCTACCGAGCCACACGATCATCTCTTCCGGCAACCAGTGTGTCGATCCCCATCACGAGGGCAGCGGTCCGATCAAAGCGCACACCTCGATTATTTTCGACATTTTCCCGCGCTCGCAAAAGACCGGCTACTTTGGCGATTTGAGCCGTACCGTGGTGCGCGGACGGGCTTCGGACAAGCTCAAGGGAATGTACGCTACGGTTCAAGCCGGCCAGGAGATCGCTTACGATCTGATTCGGGACGGCGCAAACGGGAAAGAGATCCATCAAAAGATCCTCACTTTATTCGACGCGCGCGGATTTAAAACCGGACGGCGGAACGGCAGGATGCAAGGATTTTTTCATGGCACCGGCCATGGCCTGGGCCTGGACATCCATGAGCCGCCGCGGATCGGATCCGTTGAAGCCAGATTGCAGACCGGTCATGTAGTCACGGTGGAGCCTGGCCTTTATTACCTTGGCGTCGGCGGCGTGCGATTGGAAGACGTAGTGGTCGTCACGCCGCGGGGCAACCGCAATCTAACGGATTGTCCCCAATTCCTGGAAATTTGAATCCCCTCCGAGGATGACCGCGCCGCCAAAAATTCCGAGGCGGCGTTGGAAAGCTATTGATTATGGATAGCGTCACCGACATTACCACGCTCATCGCGGACCTGGAGCATAGTGAAAAACCGAAAATCCGCGCGGCCGTAGACGCTCTCGTTTCTCTGGCGGCGACATCGGCAGAAATAAGAGTAACGCTGCAGCGGAGGATAAGCGAGCCGCAACTGAAAAACCCCTGGGCCATCGCTTACGTCTTAGGGCATCTGCCGCAGCCGTCGCGTGACGCTGTCCAACGATTGTTGGACAGCCTTGATCATAACGAAGCGGATATTCGCTGGGCCATTGGCTTGCTTTTGGTCCGCTTGGCCAGGACCGACGAGGGGATCACGCACGAGTTGTTGCGGCTGTGCACCATCGGTAATGCGTTGCAAAGGCGAATGGCCATCTACTGTTTGCGCGATGTCAACTTGCAAGATGCAGCGAGCACCCAGGTTTTCTTCGTTGCGTTGCGCGACCCGGATCCACGGGTGCGCATGGCGGCCGCGGCGGGGCTGAAAAGAAGGAACTTAGATTTGCCCGGAAAGGATGCGCTCCTGGCCGTTTTTTTGGAAGATCCGGACAACCGCGTTAGGAGCGTCGCAGCCGTGACTCTGGCGCAAATCGGAGCGCCATCCGAACGTTTTTTGCGCGCGCTGAACCGCGCCGAAAGCAGCGATGATGAACCAATAAGAAGAGCGGTGAAGGCCGCTTTGTCCTTGTTGGAAAAAAGAAGGGCCGCTCCATCCGGTAGCTAAGCACCAGTGGAGCGGCCCTCTAGGTGGACTGAGGGGGATTCCCAGGCTCCAGGCCCGAATCCCCGTCAAAGATTCCGCCTAGAGCCTAAGTCTCAGCCACCTCGCAGACAGTACATTTATCAATCATGTCTGGACCACCTCCTTTCCCTGCTGTGTGTAGTTTACGAAAGCGCAACTATCGTGTCAATAAAATTTTTAAACCGCCAGAAAATATTTGGCTCGAGGCGTTTTTCGCGGGTTGAAGGGTTACGCCGTACCTGCCGTTCGTCACAGTCAATTTGACTTTGGCCGAGGGCTGCCGCAATGATGAGCGCTCCGGGAATTGTGGATGGCAGCCACTGTGGCGGAGCGGGACGAAACGACTCAAGATTTATGGATTAAAGATTTTTTCTTTACGTGGATTAATCGCTTTAGCTTTTTCCTCGCCCACCACCTTACCCGGCCGCTGTTGCCGCTCTACCTCGTGAGCTTTGGCGCAAGTTCAACCGTAATCGGCGCCGTGGTTGCCGTGTTCACCATCGCCGCGACTATCTCGCGCGTACCCGTCGGCTTGTTCATCGACCGCGTCGGTCGTAAGCCTTTTCTTATGTATGGAATCGCTCTTTTCACTGTGAGCAACTTCGGTTATCTCTGGGCGCCTTCGATTCTCCTGATGGTACCCTTTCGAATATTGCACGGCATCGGTTGGTCGGGTTGCACCACCGCGATCGCCACTTTGGCAGCCGATATCGCGCCGAGAAAAAGACGCGGCGAATTGATCGGTTATGCGGGCATGGCCAGCAGTTTGGCCGGAGCGCTCGGGCCGGTCGCCGGCTTTGCCATTTTTGATGTCTTTGGTTACTCGGGAGTATTTACCGGCGCCGGGGTGTTGCTCATCGGCAGTTTTTTTCTCGGCTTCATGGTTCGTGAGCCGAAGAACCTGTTTGCCCACGACAAAATAACTCATTGGACTGAAGCGCTCGCGGTCCGCGAAACTCTCTTACCGGCTGTGGTTGTCTCATTGCTCGCTTTCGGTCAGGGCGGGACACTGACCTTTCTGCCCATTCACGCTATAAAGATGGGAATTGAAAATCCCGGATTGTGGTTCGGACTTTATGCACTTTGCCTGCTCATCACCCGGCCGATTGCCGGCCCGCTGTCCGATCGCATCAGTAGGCGCGCCGTCATCGTGCCCGGATTGGTTCTCCACTTGATAAGTTTTCTGCTGCTCGCGCTCGCTTCATCGCCCATCTGGCTATGGGCGGCGGCGATCCTTGGCGGCTTCGGCGTCGGCGCGGCGCAACCGGCGTTGATGGCGGTCGCCGTCGACGAAACTTCACCGCAGCGCCGCGGGCAATCCCTCGCTCAGTACCAGTGCTTTTATGATCTGGGAATGGGCGTAGGTTCAATGGCCCTCGGAGTGCTGCTGGATATGGTCGATCAGAACTTTTCCGTCATGTACTTTACAACAGTGGGCGTAAGCTTCCTGGGGCTTTGTTTGTACCACGCGAAAGGTTAGCGTTGAGTAACATCTACTTTCACAATGCATAGGACGGTCGATTAATCGTCGTTCCCAAACGGACCAAACTGCAATTAGGGAGGTTCTAAGATGAACATCAAAGCTCCTGACCGTGGGCTGGGCTGGAGAGCGATTCTTACACCGTGGCGGTTCGGGCTAAAATTGGCGCTGTGCGTTACTATCCTCTTCCCGTGGCATGCTCCAGCCCACGGTCAGGAGCTAAAAAAGATTCGCGTGGCGATTCCCACTTTTTCCTTGATCACAGCGGCGACGCTGATACCGACGGAAAGAGGTTACTGGCGAGAAGAAGGTCTCGACGTAGAAGTGATCGTCATCCGATCGGCGCCCTCAGTCGTGGCCCTAGCCGCCAAGGAAGTTGACTTCTTAACGATCGGCGGCGGCGGATTAATCGGTATCCTTCGTGGGCTGCCGCTCCGGGTGCTGTTCGCGCCATTTCGCCGTCCCTTATACGCGCTCTATGCCAAGCCCGAAATTCGTTCGATCCCGGAACTAGACGGACGAAAGGTTGGCGTCTCCAGCATCGGCAGCGGCCCCGATCTCTTGTTGCGCGATCTCTTGCGGAAGCGACTGGCGGACGGCGGAAAAAAGGTCACCATCCTGGCCGTCGGCGGCGGCGGCGAGCGCTTTGCCGCATTAAAAACCGGAGTGGTCGATGCCGCCGTTCTCGCCAGCCCGTTCACGCTGAACGCCAAGCAAGACGGCTTTCGCGAGCTGTTTTCTTTCATCACCGAGAAGGAATACACCGACATCCCGGTCGCGACCTTCGCCCGGGAGGAACTGATTCAATCCAATTCCGTGGTCGTGGAAAAATTCATTCGCGCACAGACCAAAGGCTTACTCTATATGCGCAACAGCCGGGACAGAGCCATTGCCAGCCTAGCCCGAGGGCTAAAGACGACTGAAGCGAACGCCGGTCAGGGCTTCGATGAAATGCGCCCGGCTCTGACGGAGGATGGAACGATCAACCAAGACGAGCAACGGAAATCGATCGAATATCTGGTCAACCCGACGACGCTCAAGGAAGCGCCTCATTTGGATAAGATCTACGATTTCTCCGTTACCAGAAAGGTCTATCAAGAGCTTCAGTCTCGCGGGTGGAAACCGGCGGAGTAGAACCAAGCCGGGCAAACTTCCAACCTGGAATGCTGCCAAGCTGGCTCATCCCCAACGAGCGAAACTTCTTCATACGTTTTTAGTGGACGAGTTTCTCCCCACGCAAGGCTTGGGCGGCAACGTACTCCTCAGAAAGATCGAATCCGATGTCCATCTCGGGAGCTATGGACTTGAATGCAGCATACATGAGGCAGACGAGGTGAAGTCCACTGAAGTTTCCTGGGAGGCTGTTGAGCTGATATTTTTGTGCCGGATCGTTGGTATCCAGGCCGGTCCGGCCCTTCATAGCGATCTCGGAAGCGATCTTTTGCACGTCCGCATGAGACATGTTGGCGAATCAGCGGAACTAGACCTTGCCCAGGCTTACTTCTTGCCGGCCTTCTTCGCCGCCCAGTAAGCCTTTAATTTAGCCGACAACTTCGCTCTGGCTGCCGGACTCATGGTCTTCTTCTTGGCCGTCGCAGCGGGTTTGACTGAAAGCGCAGCTGCTTTAGCTCGTCGAAGGTTCGCCCATCTTGCTTTTTGCGTAGCGGCGATCTTCCTTTTCACAGAAGCGCTCATGGTCCGCTTATTCTTTGCCGCAGCTCCCGGTAGTGCTGACGCACCGAGGATAGCGCGGAGTTCTTTATTCAGCTCCTCGATCTGTTCTTTGATCGCGGTAGCCCGCTTGAGTTGGGTAATGGTAAGATCAAATAAATTCATGGGAACATTTATTAACATTCAAAGCTGGTGGAAATCAAGCGCTGGCCAGGTGCTACTTGCCGGAAATGATACCTATCGCCGTCATCTAAATCTCTGGGGGTCATATTCCCCGCAGCTTGCTGCGCTTGGGATTCTCCGAATCTCTGGAATTTCGATACCCCGCTGCTTGCGGCGGGGTAGTTCATTAAACCCTCTCCCCGTGATCGCCTCGCGACCTCACATGATACAGGGCGCCAGCAAATTCCAAGCGAACAGGTCGCGCCATTGGCGACCATTAACGCCAGGAGACTATAAAGTAAAGGACTGACCCCGGAAATTTCCCAATATTCGAACGCCGACCCAGCCAAAGTAATCGCATCGCTTCCAGAAGAAGATGGACATTTATTCGACGTTGGAGTATGGGGAGTTGGACCCAAATACGGATAGCAAAAAGTCGCTCAGGAGGGAACCATGATGCGGGTAAAAGGACACGGCCTTGAACAGGTCGGTGCGCTCACTGCTCTCTTGGTGGTCTCGCTGATGGCTAGGGAAGCTTTGGCTCAGGATGCTAGACTCGCGGAGGGTCGAAAGGAAGGAAAGGTTGTCTGGTACACGGGAGCAGCGCTCTCCACCGCCGAGAACGTCGCCAGACGGTTCGAACAGGCCTACCCCGGCATCAAGATGGAGGTCCACCGCGCGGGGTCGGAGAGAATCCTCCAGCGACTCATGCAAGAGGCAGGGGCGGGGATCAAGAACGCCGACATCTTCAACTCCTCGGATGCCGGTCACTACGTGCTCCTCAGGAAAAAGGGAATGCTGGCCAAATACATGCCGGCCGGCGCTGATCGCTTTCCTGAGGGGTTTAGAGATCCGGAGGGGATCGTCTTCGGTTGGCGCGCATTCCCAGTAGTGATCTCGTACAATTCCAAGCTCCTCCCCGGCGATCAGGCTCCAAAGACATGGAAGGACCTTCTGGATCCGAAGTGGAAGGGAAAATTAGTGACCGCCCATCCCGGCTACAGCGGCAGCATCGCTACCTACGTTCTGGCGCTGGTGAATCTCTATGGCTGGGACTACTTCAAGGAACTGGCGCAAAACAAACCTCATATTACCCAATCGATCCACGACCCGGCCCAGGTGGTTGCGTCGGGAGAGCGGATCGTAGGGGCCAATGGGGCCGAGTACTTCCTCTATCAACAGCGAAAGAAGGGGAACCCCATCGGGATTGTTTACCCGCAGGAGGGCGTGCCGCTGGTCGTCACGCCCTCGGCTATAACCAGCTTTGCGCCCCACCCCACGGCGGCGCGGCTCTTCACCGATTTCATCTTTACCAAGGATGTCCTGCAATACCTGGCGGACAGCGAAGGTCTCTACGTTCCCCACGCCGGCGTGAGTTACCCGCAGGACAAGCCCAAGTTATCGGATCTCAAATTGCTAATGGTAGACTCGGATGAACTGGAGCGCCGCACCGAGGAGATCAAAAAGCGCTTCGTCGAGTTCTTTGGCGCGTGAGGAGCCTTAGGAAGCAGCCATGGCAAGGGCACGGGAGCATGTAAGCTTGAAGGTGTCAGAAATATTTTCACTCTCGCAGGCGATCCCATTCTCCCCCTGCTTGACGCCATCGCACAAAGCGCGTCACGAGCGCGCAGGCGTCCGAAAATGAAAAACGAAAAGTAGCCTGTCCCCTTTCTAGGTCTTTCTAAGTCTCACGCTCATGGTTGCCACGGACATCACCGGCCAGTTGGCCCAGTACATGGCAGAAGCCAGACACCAGAGCCTGCCGCCGGAGGTTATGCAGGCGGGCAAACACCGCATCTTAGATTCTCTTGGCGCTATAGTGTCCGGCTCTCGCCTTAAGGCGGGAGAGCTGGCGATCCAGTATGTGCGCCTGCAGGGCGGCGTGCCGGAATCCTCTGTTCTTGCAACCGAGGTGAAGACCTCCGCCGTGAACGCGGCCCTGGCAAACGGCATGTTTGGCCACGCCGACGAGACGGATGATTTCGAGCCGGTGACCAAGGCCCATCCGGGTTGCGCAGTGGTACCCGCGGCCCTCGCCATGGCGGAGCGCGAAGGCCGCTCGGGCGAGGAGCTCCTGCGGGCCGTAGTCCTTGGCTATGACCTCTGCTGCCGCTTCCTCATGGCCCTGGGGCCGGAACTGGTGCGCGGCGGCCACCGCAGCGCCGAAGGGACAAGTTCTACCATGGGCGGTACGGCGGCAGCGGCCTCTCTCGCTGGGCTGGATGAGACGGGCATGCGCTACGCCCTCTCCTACGCCGCCCAGCAGGTTTCCGGCATTTGGAGTTGGGTGCGGGATTCGGAGCATGTGGAGAAGGCCTTCGACTTCGCCGGCATGGGAGCACGTAACGGCGTCACCGCTGCCATCATGGTGCAAACGGGCTTTAGCGGTGTTTGGGATGTACTCGAAGGCGAGCACAATGTGCTGGAGGCCCTTTCTCCTTCGCCGAAGCCGAGTGAGATGGTAAAGGATCTGGGTGGCCGCTTCTTCGTGACCGAGACGGCCATTAAGCCCTACCCCGTGGGCTATCCCATTCAGTCGGCTCTGGACGCGTTCTTCGCGCTGTACCGCCAGCACGACCTGGCCGTGGAGAATGTGGAGCGCATCACCGTTCGGCTGCCGGAAGACGGCGCCC
>JBGPIK010000041.1:0-27018 GCA_041484845.1 Binatia bacterium
GTTCGAACGGTCAAACTGCCGCCCTTTGGCATGGCCTGAATCGCGTTAACAAACACGTTCATGAGCACCTGCTGCAACCGGCCGGGATCGCAAGAAATCAAGGGCAGCTGGCCATAATGGGGATCCTCCATCGTGATGGCGGAATGTTTCACCTGGTGCAATATCAACCCAACGGCCTTTCTCACGATTTCGTTCAGATCACATGAGTGGATTTCCAACTCATGGCGGCGCGAAAAATCTCGCAGGTCGTCGATGATTCGTTTGCAGCGAACCGTATCGTCGCTGATGCGTCGAAGTTCGCCGTAGAGGTCCGATTGATCATCAACCTCCTCCATAAGCAAATTCACGTTCATCAGGATACTGGTCAGTGGATTATTTAATTCATGAGCAACGCCCGACGCGAGTAGGCCGATGGAAGCAAGCTTTTCCGACTGGAGCAAGGAATCCTGCGCTCGCTTGAGCTCTACCGTTTTAGCTTGCATCGTTTTCTCCAGATGCTCCCGGTGCTCCTGAATCTCCTGAGCCATGGCGTTGAAAGATTGAGCCAGGTCCCCAATTTCATCCTTTTCTACAATCGGGACCCGATAGGCCAAGTTCCCTTTCATCACGTGCCCCGTTCCCATTACGAGCTCACGGATCGGCTTTAGCAGTCGACCGGCTACCCCATAAGCGGCTGCGATAGCCACGACCAGAATAAAAAACATAGTGGCGATCATAAGTCGCCTGAGCCGTTGGTCTACCCGTATCGACTGCTCTTGAAGAAATTCGATCCGATTGACCAGAGTCGCAGACATCCGTTCCAGTTGTCCATTGGCGTCCTGCGCCAGCTGGTTAACATCCCGCAGCAGGCGAATTTTGTCCGATCGAGAGGCGTCCTCGTCTATTCGCATCAGCGTTGTCGCGCGCTCTTTGATCTTCTGCATGGTCGGCACCAAGCTAGCGGCCATTTCGCTTGGGCGTCGCGTGGCCCCGTGGCACGCCGCGTCAGCGCAACTGCGCAATCGCGTTTCAGCTTGCTGCATCAATCTGTTGAAAGTCTGATCTTCTCCGTTTCCTCCAGAGATGGCCACGTCGCTCAGACGCGCCGCAACCCTGCCAAACGCCACCTCTAACTCACGGACGGACTCCAAGGAACGACTAATCTCGTGGAGTTGACGATTTGCATTGCTAAGATCCCGTAACGCGTAGAAGCTAATTCCACCCATAACGGCAACCGATGGAATGATGACGCTAAGGAACCCAAGAACAAGCTTGACCGACAAGGAAAGATGGGTCTTTAATGCGAGACCGCGCAATGTTCACTCATCCAGCGAGTAAGATGGATCGAGGCTACCAAAGACGCAAGGTTACGTCAAAGATTGGGCTTCCGACCGATCAACGCGCATCGTCCTCTCAGCAACGGATGATCCCGCGCTTACGGCATCAGGCTATCCTGATGCGGAGGGCGCTCGGCTCCAGGACGCAGGGATTTCATTACCTCGGAGCTCTGGCCACCAAAAGCTCGCCGGGCCGCAAACAGGTCATTTCAAGAAACGCTGGGGCCGCATGAGAAGTTTATTGTTAGCCGCTTGGCATGGAAACCGCTCTAAGTGACGAAAACCCTTTGACCGTATAGCGATCCAAAGGTGACCTTCCATCAGGATTTCTTCTCTACGTGTCTGAACGCATGGCAATCTCGGCAGAGGCCTTGTGGATTGTGCTTTGTTTTGTCAGCGTGGCAGCTGTAACAAATCTCTCTCGTGGCCACTTTCCACTCATGAGGAATGTGACAGGTCGTGCAGTCGACGGCGGAGTGAGCGGGTCTAAGATGTAGCTCACTACGTTTCGAGTGACATGTATCGCACGCCGCTACCGGCTTAAGCTGTTGCTCCTTCAGATGACAGGTTGTGCACGGAAAACTCGCCATCGGCGCGCCTGCGGGACGAATGTGACAAGTTGCGCAATCCCTGACCATGCCTCTTCCCCTGGTGTGACATCGATTACAGCTCAATTCCGCGTGCTTGCCCAGTAGCGGCCATGGGTGCTCGAATTTCTCGGCCACCGCCACGTCACTGGGTTTCGCAACCGTCGTTTCCTGAGCGATGATCGTATGGCAAAGCTGACAGTCCTTGCGGATCACCTTGCCATCTTGACTGACGTGATTTCCCTCGTGGCAACGAAAGCAGCCGGGATACAACGTATGGCCGATGTTGTCGGGGTGAGTGCGCCAGTCGACCTTCATCTCGGGGAAAATATTGGTGCGATAGATTCGTTCGACCTCGGCAATCGCCTTTTTGATGGTCTCCCGTTTTGCCCCGTACACCTTTGGATACTGAGTGTAATAAAAACTGTCCAGCGCTGTCGCAATGCCTTCGCGTGCTTTTTCTCTGTTGGGATAAACGACGCTGAGCACGCGCACGGATTCTTTTTTAATGTATGGAAGGCTCCGATCGATAAGACCCGTTAATAATGCGGTATCGACGGCGCTATCCGGATCCCGGAAGACATGGCTCGGGCGATTGTGGCAGTCCATACAGTCCATTCTTCTGATCTCCAGCTTTTTCTGATCCTCGGGCTTGAGAGAAGCAGTGCGGTCGAAGTATTCGGTCACCCGGCCTTGGGAATCCTTCATCCTGACCCAGGGAATCTTCTGTCGCTGAGGATCGGCGGCGCCATAGGTGATTTCGTTCGCGATATTCATATGCCAGTGAATTCCAGCGGTGATGCCCGTAGTCGGGCTTCCTCCGCCCGTACGTAGCAAGCTGCTTATTTGGCGTACGCTGTTTTTTTCATCATGGCCGAATCGCGTTATCACTTTGAGCTGCGCGCCGAAGAATTTTTCCGGCCAATGACATTGTTCGCAAGTTTCTTGCGCTGGTCGTAAACTATGAACCGGCGTCGCGATCGGCCGAGGATATTTCTTAAACACGACCGAATAAATTTGGTATACGCCCGCCAACTTGGAGCGAACATACCAGCCGGCCCCTGAGCCAACGTGACATTCGGCACAAGTTACACGAGCATGGGGAGATCCTTGGTATGCAACGGCCTCCGGTTCCATGACCGAGTGACACAGTTGACCGCAAAAGGTAATGGACTCGGTAAAATGATAGGCCTGGTAACTGAGCGTGGAGATCACACCCAAGAGCAGTACCGATAATACGATCACCGAGAGAGCGATGGCGCGGGTTCTTGGAACATTGAGATCGACGCGGGGATAAAGCGGCACTTCGCCGCCTTTGGCTCGGCGCCATCGGCTCAACAGTGCGCCTACCGGAATGAGAAAGATTCCGAATAGCAGCAACCCGGGATAAATCATATAAATAAAAATACCGAGATAGGGGTTGCCTCGCCCTATGGTGGCGTCGATGATCAGCAAAAAAGCGATTGAGGCCAAGCTGAACAGGCCAAGGCCGATGCCCAAAAGACTTAAAGGATGACGCGGAAATGAACCGATGAGAAACTTAACCATTTATAGGATACCTACTTCTCTTTTTTTTCAGCAAATACACGATCAAGACTAAACCAATTGACTCGGCGATTATTCTTATGATTCGCGGGATTACTGCTCATGTATGAGTCTCTCCTCCCACGACGCTTGGTACTTCTTCCCTAAGGAATAAGTACTTTTTCCCCCTTGCTCCGAGATACTTTCCGAATATCTTTTTTTCGCCCGCCGACTTATATTTTAGGCGAAAGAACAAGAAATTCCCTTTAAGGAGGATACGACAATGGCACGCTATCACGGAAACGAAACGGTGAATCCCGGATTCTACTGGAACCCGACGAAATGGGAAATCACGACCATCGAGAAAAAAGGCGCCACGCTGCCCGGAGGTGAGGAAATAGACTACCATCGAATCCCTTTGCCTCTCGTTCTCGCGCTCGGCCCCGTCATGGGAGCTGCATACGTGATTTTTCTTCCATTAATCGGTTTCGGTCTGTTCTTCGGTTTTCTCGGCAAGAAAGCGTTAGCCCATGTGAACCGAGCCGCCGTAAAGCTGACCGAGGCCGCCAAGCAGGAACGGTAGAAGTCAAGGCAACCTTGTGCGGTGGGAAAGACCGGCATCAGTGAACTATTCCTCTCTGCAGAGCTAGCTTAACTAGCTCTGCCTTGTTGTGAATACCAAGCTTCTCAGCCAGATGGGCACGGTGGGCCATCGCCGTTTTAACGCTGATCGAGAGCATTTCGGCGATCTCCTTGTTGGTCTTTCCCTCGGCAACTAACTTGAACACTTGTTTTTCTCTGTCGGTCAAGCTCTCATACGGATCCTCCTGCTCGGCCGGTGTAAATCCGCCTAGGTAACCCTCAATTACCGCCGGAGCCACGTCCGGATGAATGAAGGTCCCGCCTTGATGAACCGCCTTTATGGCGCTGACGAGTTCGCTCCCAGCAGCCCGTTTCAATACGTAGCCAGAAACTCCGGCCTTGAGAAAGCGGAAAACGTATTCCTTGTTTGCATATTGAGTCAAGATCAAAATTTTCACTTCCGGAGCTACCTTCTTGAGTTCCAGCGTCGTCTCGAGACCGCCCAAGCCGGGCATGGCGATATCCAAAAGCAGTATATCCGGATGAAACTTTTTGACCTGTTCAATGGCCTCACTGCCGTCGGCCGCCTCCCCGACAACTTCCAGATTGTCGTGCGCGGTGAGAAGAGCTCTGACTCCTTCGCGAAAAAGAGTATGATCGTCGGCGATCACTAGTTTGATGGTTGCCATACCTCGCCAATCTCACTTCTCGACATTCGCAACTGGAATCGTTACCGTGAGCCGCGTTCCGCTTCCCGGCTGGGAGTCGATTGTAAGGACTCCGTCTAACAACGCCGCACGCTCTTTCATACCGAGCAGCCCAAAACTCCCGTTGCTGGATTCGTCAAATTCGAATCCTCGGCCGTTGTCCTCGAGTTGAAGGCAGACACATCCCTGGCCAAATTCGAGCGCGATCGCAACGCTGCTGGCCTCCGCATGTCGGGCAATATTTGTGATTGATTCCTGCCCGATCCTGAAGAGGGTGGTCTCGATCTCGGGCTTCAATCTGCGCTCTTGACCCGTCACCGCGAAGCTTAGGTCAATTCCCAAGGGCTCCAAGCGAGTTTCAGCGACCCAACGGATAGCGGAAGTCAGACCTAGATCATCTAAAACAGATGGCCGCAGATCGAGTATCAGGCGATGAATGCTGTCCAGTGTTAGACCGGCCATGGCTTTCATATGCATCAGCTTTTTCTTCAGCTCGTCGGGACCACTGCCGAGAGCGGTTTCAATCGACAACAGAAGCGTAGCCAAATTCTGACTGGTTTCGTCGTGAAGTTCGCGAGCAACTCTCTTCCGCTCCTCTTCTTGTACGCCGATGACCTTCTTGAGAAGCTCGCCGCGAATCTCTTCTTTTTTCTGAACGTCTCGATAGAGATCCTCCAATGCTCGGGTCCTCTCCTGAACTTTCGCCTCTAATCCTCGTTTGCCCTCCGCTATGGTTTGCAATGAGGCTTTTAATGTTTGCCGCATGCGGTCCAGGGACTGGGCGAGGATGCCGACCTCGTCTTCTCCCAACGTGGGAATCTGGCCATCCAGGTCTCCGTTTGTAATTCGCTTTGCCGCGTCAGTCAGCGTTCTCACAGGCTTGGTCACGCTCCTCGCTACTCCCCCTGCGAAGAGTAGCGCCACGAAAATCGTCGCGGATCCGAGGTAGAGAAAACGCCGTTCCATGCTGAACGAAGGAGCCAAAGCTTCCCTTTCGGCCTGCCGAATGCTTACCCCCCACGGTGCATTCTTTAGCGGCGCGAAGGCGACGACCTCGCGCTCGCGTGTTTCGCCAAATCCGCTCCGCTCGTGACAGGTGTGACAAGATCCCACCACGGCTTTCTTGTCACGAATTAAACCTGCCAAAAAACGTCCATGATCGCTGTCGATGAAAGCGCGGCCCGCCCGCGTTGAGGCAAGAACAATTCCACGTCCATCGACAAGGTCGAGATACGTTGACTCACCCAACCGAATAGGGTGAAGCAAAGATTGAAAGCGAGGACTCTCCGGGTCCAATTCTCCTCCCACCGTTCCCGTGAGATCATTATGCGAGTCGCGAATTGGCACCAAGGCATAAATCCGTCGCTTTCCTTCCGCCACAAGGTTTGATACCGCGGGCCTTCCTAGCGCTAGGATCTCCTGGATTTGCGGCAGCGAGGAAAATTTTTCTGCGTTCGCTAAAGCGTGCTGCGGTTCAACGCCAACGACTTTTCCTGCCCTGTCCATGAGGAATACGCCTTCGGTAAAGATGGATTGGAGATACGCTTCGCGCAGGGCTGTTTTGAACGTCTTTAGATCCTCTTTTTCTAAACCGAACCGCGCTCGCAGCGCTACTTCCTCTAAGAGCATCATGTTTGATTTGACAATATAGTCGAGATTGTCGGCCACGGCCTCGACCAATTGCCGGCGTTCATTTAAGACCCGCTGCGTCAGCTCCTCACTTCCCCATTGGTTGGATACAAGGAGGATTCCTGCCAACGCCACCATCCACAACCCAACCAACAAGATGATGCGTCCCCATAAATTTCTCCTAAGGTAATGCAACGGGTTCATCGCAAAATCGCCGTGACAGGTAAAAGATCAGCCGCACTACGGATGTGGAGACGCGCCGCAACCAGCTTCTGGCTCATGGGTCAGTTTTGTGAGCTTGTTCGTATGTGCCTTTCGCCATGCGTTAACGGTTCAATCTCTTTCCCGATGAGCCGCTCATACTCTAAAGGGTGCTCCTTCTCCATTCGCTCCTCGCTGATTTTTCCGGTAAAGATACTGGTGTCGAAAGGAAAAACATCTGGATTCAGGTGAGCATTGTAAATATGCCAGATGATCACGATCAGAAACGCCAGTAAGCCCTCACTGGAATGCGCCACATTCGCCGCGGGGATGACTTCGCCGGGCAGAAAGCCGGTCCAGAAAATGGGATAATAAAGAATAAAGCCAGTGCCGATCATGATCAATCCACCTAGAATGAGGCCCCAGTATTCAAATTTTTGCCGGTACTCGTAACGATCGAACCGCGCTTGCTCCTCTGACAAGCCGAGGTAATAACGCAATGTGATAATCGCATCGCGAAAATCCTTTTTCGTCGGAATCATGGCGAGCGTAATTCGTTTCCTGGCAGCCAACGAAAGGACAACCGCCAGATGCAATACTGCCACAACAGCAAACAGAACCCCTGAAAGGCGATGCAGCCAGCGCACTCGATCGATGCCGCCAAGATGAATGATGAGCCACTGACTCCACGTCATATCAAAAAACTTCTGCGGGAATCCGGTCACGGCAAGGAGTAGAAAAAGCATCATTACGAGGAAATGCTCGACGCGCTGTCGCTTGCTAAAGCGAACCCTATATCGCTGTTTCATGCTGATTACCTATTTACCACTACACGCCAGATATGGAGAAGGATTTGCAGAATCAACCCCGCAATGACAAACGGGATAAAAATCTGGTAAAAGAGTCTGACGTAGTAGACTAGCGGCGCTTTGTCCGGGCTCGGTTGATAATGCGAAAGCCAAGCTGCCGGAAAGTTTTCCGTCGCTCCCGAGTGGCATTTGGCGCAAACTTTTTTTAGATTGGCTTTCATCACGCTCGATTTCGGGTCTTTCACAGATAAAATGTCATGAACGCCATGGCAATCCGTGCACACCGCGGTCACCACAGAAGACTTAATCTGCTCCTTTTTATGGGCCGATGCCGTCACTCCATGGAAGTCCTTCAAATAAGTTTGCAGCACCAAGGTCGAAAGACCGTACTTTTTCATTAGCTTCTCATCGGTGTGACAACGCGCGCACAGTTCCGGCGTGCTCAACCGAAATGTAGCGGTTCTCGGATCCTCGATGTTGTGAGCGCGATGGCAATCGACACACGCTGGAGCGTCCGTATTTCCACCTTGCAAGGCTTCGCCGTGAACACTCCGTTTATACTGATCATAAATCCCTTGGTGGCACCGGGAACAGGTCGCGGAGATGCGGGACTTCGGAACTGCGGGACGGCTCACGTTGTGGGCTCCGTGGCAATCGACGCAAAGCGGCGCCTTCAGATTTCCTTTGGCAAGCAGCGCGTAGTGAACGCTGTCGAGCGTCTTTGTGTAGTTATCGAAGTGACAACTCTTGCACGTTTCATGATAGGCCAGAGCGAACTCTCGCAGATTCTTAAACGACCGTACAGGATGAGGGTAGGTTGATATATCAGAATGGCAGTCGGTGCAGCGCAGCTTGCCACCGTGAACCGAGCGGGCAAAAATCTCCGATTCGACAAAGAGCGAGCGCTTTTCGCCGCTCGGCAATACAAGCTCCAAGTCCTTATTGCTATGGCAACTAAGGCAGAATTCGACATCGGGCGAAGCAGTTTCACCTGCGGACGACGGACGCGCGAGCACCAGGAAGACAACTACCCCAGCCAGCAACATGAGCGAAGCGCCCAAGGGGTGTCCAAACCTGTCCATATTCATTCATTCAAAAACGCCAGCAGCGTCAAGCCAAAAAGCACGAAGCCGATAACGACTGCCGAAAAGCCGATAATTTTTCCAAAGTTCTTGAGCCACAGCGGCGGGCTATCCGTCTGTATGGCGTCTAACCTGCCCTCCGTCACTAAAGTCTGATATTCCGCCGGTCGTTCGTCTTCAAGTTCTCTCTCGCTAACCCTGCCGGTGAATATAACGAGGTCGATGGGAAACTTTTCCGGTCTTAAATGGCTATTGAAAAAATGAATGGTGAAAATGAACCAGACCGCCAGCAGGGCCTCTTCCGCGTGAATCAGCAGCGCGATATTGAAGAGCCATCCCGGTAAATATCTCCCGAAGAAAGAGGAAAACCACATTACGTAACCTGAGATTCCGATAACGAGCATGCCCCAAAATACCGCCCAGTAATCGAATTTTTCCCAATAGGTGAATCGTCCGAATTGAGGTTTTTGCCCGAATCCAAAAAACCATCGGAAGTGCTGAAGCATCTCGATCAAGTCTCGCGGTTGGGGAACCATGGAATCAGGTCCCCAGAACACACCGATTTCTCCTTTGATTAAGGCGCTGCGAAAGGTCGCCGCAAGGTGGAGAAAAAAGCAAAGCGTCATGAGAAAAGCGAACGTCTTGTGGAAAAAGAGGATCGCGCCAAAGCCACCGATAGCATTGGCTATTTCGGCAGCCCAGCCCGAGTGATTGAACCTAAGCGGCATCCCTGACGCCGCTAACCCCAAGAAACTTAGCATCAGCATTCCGTGAAGCAGCCGTTGGTAGAGATTAATCCGGAGATAATAGCGCGACGCTTGGTTAAGACTCTCGTGGTTCATCCGTAGTTTTTCCTGTTCGTCGCACGGTGGTTTTACCTAGACCGTTTTCTACCCCAAACATCAATGATTGAGCGAATCAGCCACACGCACGTGTGCAAGCCGAAAAACACAAAAACCCCGGTCAAAAGCGTCTTCATAAAAATGGCCGTATAATACAAACCGGGATTTCTCTGTCTGTCACTGTAGTCGGCGTGGGGAGAAAACTGCGCAAACGTAGCGTTCGCTTGCGCATGACATTTTTGACAGGTCGAAACTAATCGGGTGGGCGAGATTGTCGATTGAGGATCGCTGGCGCGAAGGATTTTATGCGATCCATGACAGTCGGAACAGCGCGCCACGCGGACAAACCCCAGGGCAGTGACCTGCCCGTGAAAGGTATCCCGATAGGTCCTTAGGGACTCTCGATGACAGGTTCCACACTCTTTAACGATATCGAGCTTCCACCCCGCCGTTTCGACGCGGCGGATCTCGTGCGCCGTATGGCAATCGATGCAAACCGGCGCCGCTGAGTTGCCTTCTTTGATGGCGCGGCCGTGGACACCTGCGAAATAATCGTTCAGGATGCCGCCGTGACACGTGCCGCAAGTCGCCGGCACGTTGACGCGATTGACTTTCGACTTCGCATCCTGCTTGGGCCTGATGTCATGGGAGCCATGGCAACTGGAGCAATTAGCGGCCACCAGCAAACCACTTTTCTCTAGCGCCTGGCCGTGGATTGAATCCATATATAGTTTGTATGCATTCGCTACAGGAATTTTGTGCTTTTTCGCCAATGCTGGATCGCCGTGACAAGCGCCGCACGTATAGGGCAAACGGAGCGGATAGACTTTCGATTCGGGATGGGTCACCGGAAAAATATCGTGCTTGCCGTGGCAATCGCTGCATCGGGCGGCATCTCCGTCTCCGTTCATGCTGGCGCGGCCATGAACACTGTCCGCATAAGTCTCAGCGACCTTAGGGTGACATTGCGTGCACTGCACACGCTTGAGCTCGGACGCGTGAGGAATTTGAGTGATATCGCTGTGACAGGCGGTGCAAGGCAACGGCCCGTGCACCGATTTGGCAAAGCGCTGCCCATCAACGGTCAGCGAGATCTTTTTCCCGTTCCGTTCCTTCTCGAGGCCGGGCGCTGAATGACACGATAGGCAAACGTCGTTGGATAGTGTCTCGGCGCCGGCAGCCATTTTCGCGGCGAAAAACATTGATGCCAAAAAAACGAATGCAATCGATGCTGGAGTTCTCTTTGTTATCATGTGGAAGCGCATTATGACTTCGACCTCGTTCCAGTTCACTCGTGCCGCTTCACATCCCGTGACGCATGCCCATCGGTTGGTTGAGCATGTAAAGATTGATCAGCGTGAATACTAGGGACAGCGCGATGAAGGAAACCCACGCCTTGCCCGCCGTGGGCATAAACCATCGGCACAGGAATGAAATAGAGAACGGAAACGCAGAGGAGAAAAGCAGTTAGCAAGAATGCAAGCAAAACTCGCGAAATGCTTGTGACCTCATTGAGGTCCTCTGTCTCGTTATATCCCGCTAAACTTGCTATCGATGTAGCGGCGGATTTCATCTAGCTGTTTGCTTTTCTGTCCACTCCTAAACCCCATGTCGTTCCCCCCTCACTAACTCTGGTAAAACCGCAATTGACGTGCCACCGTCGACGTACGTCAGGTGACTAAATGGGCTTTCACAAATCAAGCTAACCTTTTGAATGGTCGGCCTTTTATGCTCGATACAGTGACCAATAATGAGCGCCACAACGTCATCGATGTAAAATTTCGCACAGTTGCGAAAATTTTCGACCATCGATTCCCACTGGCAGGGATCGCCAGATCTCTCCCATCGCTGACCGGCGAGAAACTGCTACCAGGAAAGATCACGAGATGTGAGCTGTCGAATACAGACTGAATCGGTAGGTGTTCCCTGCGCCCTTGACAGCGAGAGGCCGTCGCTCAGGGATCGTGCTATCCACGCAAGGCAGTGTCAGAAACGGACAAGCAAGATGATATTAACAGGACGTGCGATCGGGGCCTCATGCTGCCAGCTTTCCGCAATCAAAAAATAAGAGTTCATCGCTGGAGATGCGGCATAGAATTATTTTGTCGGACTCACGGTATATCCGATATAGGTGAGCAAGATCATGTAGGCGATGAGCGTAATTGCAAAGGCCGCCGAGAATCGTGTCTTGCGTCCCAGCGCAGCACCTTGATCAAGAAAAGGCATAACGATGAGCACCAGCCCTATCAACCCGAAAGCGAGCACCCCTAGCAGTTCTCCCTCTATTCCCAGAATGTGGCTGGGCAACATCTTTAGAGTTTGGAACATCGCCATGAAATACCACTCAGGCTTGATCCCGATAGGAGCCGGCTGAAAGGGATCGGCTTTTTTGCCCAACTCCGCTGGGTAATATGCGGCGAGGGCCGCCAAAACAACCAGCGCACAGAGCCAGCCCACGAGATCGCGCAAGAGAAAATTCGGCATGAAAGGCATCACCCGTTTTGCCTCAGGGCCGCTCTCCGCACTCGGCGGCCGGCTCATACCGTGCTTCTGAACGAGAAACAAATGGAGCCCTAGAATCACCGTAACAATCGCCGGCAGCACCGCAACGTGAATTCCGTAGAAACGGGTCAATGTCGCACCCGTAACATCGTCACCGCCGCGCATGAACCTGCGCAGGAACGACCCGACCACCGGCATAACACCGGGAATTTCAGTTCCCACACGGGTGGCGAAAAATGCAAGCTCGTTCCACGGCAAAAGATACCCGGTAAAGCCGAAGGCTAAACTTAACCCCAGCAGTCCGCCGCCCGAAAGCCACGTCAGATCGCGCGGTGGTCGGTACGCTTTGAGCAACAACGCGCTGAAGAGGTGAATGAACATCGCAAAGATCATTAGATTCGCTGACCATGCATGGATCGATCTCACCAACCAACCAAATTGCACCTCGGTCATTAAGAACTGCACCGACTCGTACGCCTCACCGGCGCTGGGACGATAATAGAGCAACAGTAAAATCCCCGAGGCGACTTGAACTATGAAAAGGAACAACGTCATGCCACCGAAATAATACCAGACCGAGTGCCGGTGCATCGGCACTTCCTTCTTCTTGGCGAGTTTTTCTATGTCTTTGAGCCCGATCCTCTCATCGAGCCAGAGCCAAAGTTTGCCGTGTTGCTGACCTGGGTTCTCCATACTCACCCCTTCTTGCTCACCACGATCTGGTCACCCCTTACATTCACGGCATATTCTTCCAATGGCTTCGGGGGCGGTCCCTCGACATTTTTCCCGTTCAAATCGAAATGCCCGTTGTGACAAGCGCACCAAATCTGATTAAGATCCGAACGGTACTGAACAATGCAACCCAAATGGGTACAGGTCGCGGTAAACGCCTTCAGCTGGCCGTCAGGTGTGTCAATTAGAATCGCCGGCTGACTGCCAAAACGAAAAATCTGTCCGGTGTTGGCTTTTACTTCTTGAGGCTTAACTGAGAGCGCTACGGACCGCGCCGTTGACTCGGCGACTTGGGGCGGAGTCAAGTACCTGCTCAACGGGTAAACTATGGAAAGGACAAAAGCCCCCGCCGTCGTACCCAAAAACCAGTTGAGAAAGTTCCTCCGGTCGATAAGTTCCTTCAACGTTCGTTCCCCCATTCTCCTCTCCTTAACCGATTGTCCTACTCCCGACCTTTTTGTCCGCTCTCCATCTGACGAATCTTAAGCACCAACCCCACGACCAAGGCCAAAATGATGAGCGCTGACAAGGCCAACCATTTGCGCCGAAAATTTAACTCGTCAAGGGCTTTCAATCCCCCGGCACGCGCCTTCGCGCTCATCTGAAGCCCCGGATCAATCTCTTTTTTCAGCGTAACCACCGAGAAGGCGTGAATGGCCGCGCGGCCTTTAATTAGCGCGGTCTTCGCCTCGTTGAGATCGAACTCAGCTTGGCTCACCTCCATGCCCGCGTGCGCGGCCCTATCCACGATTGCATTGGCCTTATCGTACTCCTGACGGAGCGAGTCGATCATTGCCCGCATCGCGGCCGCGCTCTTCCCGCCCGGGTCCGCGGCGCTATGACAAGTTGTACAGATGGCCTTTCCCTGTGTGCCGAGCAACTCATCGCTCGTCTCCAAGATCTGGTGGTTGTCGTGACAGGTTGCGCAGCCTGGAATTCCCATCTGAACAAAGACTTGCGCGTGCCGGCTTTTGCTAAACAGCTCTCCGTTCACCGCGTGGCACTGGCCGCAAACATTACCCACCCACGAGATACCCGGCGGCGCGGCCCCATGATTACCGTGGCAATCGTTACAGGTTGGCGCTGACAAATCCCCTTTTGTAGTCATTGTTTTCCAATGAACGCTCTTTTTGTATTTATCCATTTGGTCGGTAGGGATTTTGTAAGGCTTCATGTACTCCGCATTGGCATGACATGCACCGCATGTTTCGACCACGCGCAGGGGGTGAACTGAAGAGCGGGGATCCGAAGGCGGCTTGATGGAGTGTGTGCGATGGCAGCTCGAACAGGTCGCGACTTTAGGATCGCCAAATTCTTTCAGACGCCGACCATGGACCGACGTGTAATATTCCGTAACCTGATCGACCCGCAGCGCCGGATTGTACTGCCGCATGAAACTGGCGTCAGAATGGCAGCGACCACAAACGTCGACGATCTTTGTTCCCGTGGGTTTGCCGATGTACCCCTTGGCCGGGCTCATGGCGCTCATTTCCGGGTCCGAAGCGTCGCCGCCGTGGCAGGAGACGCAGCCAAAGCCCTTGGCCGCGTGGATATCTCCGCTGAACAGCTTCGCCGGCTGCGCAAGCCGCACATCGGGAAGACTCGAGTGACAGGCAGCGCAATTGTCCCCTTGCTGCTGGCCCATCACGGGTAGAGGCAAAAAGAAGATTGCTACAATTCCACTCCACAAAAAACAGTGCAACGTCGCCCTCATCACTCCCGCACCCCTCCAAACGTTTGGAGATATGCGACGACATCTCCCATTTCCTGTTCGGTGAAGGCAGGCCAGGTCAAAGACTTTTCGCGCATCCTTTCCGCCATCGCGCTGGCGTGATTCCACATGGCCGCGACAACCGTTACCGGTTGATCAAGCTCCTTCGCGCGCTCGAAATCAGGCCCCACTTTGCCTCCCTTACCTCGCACAGAGTGACAACTCAAACATCCCTTGCTGGCCAAGAGTTCTTGCCCTCGACGGGCATCGCCAGGCTTTGCAAAGTACTGGACCGAATAGAGATAACCAATAATATCAGCCATCTCTGCTGCGGTGAGCTGAGGCAGGGGAATTTTATTCGTGGCCATTTCCTTCGTCATCGCCGGAGCCTTGTTCCACATGTTAACCGCGAACTGAACCATGCTTAACCTGACCGCCCGCTGAGCGAGTTCGCCACCGACCCGTCCCCCGCGTCCTTTGACGCTATGACACTCAATACACCCTTTTTGTATGAAAAGTCTTTGGCCTTGATCCGGACGACCGGGAAGAAGGTAAAGCGGCCGTTGCCCGCTTAAAGGCGAAGCGGACCTAAGAAACGCGATCAAGTTTTGCAGCTCCGCTTGCGTGAAGTTGGGCCGCTTGATACCCGCAGCGCGCATCGCATCCGTCATCGTTGGCCCATGATTCCACATAGCTGAAGCCAGGAATATAGGAGAATCATACTGCGCTAAGCTGTCGAGGTTGGGACCAACAACACCGCCCGAACCGCCTACCTGATGGCAATTAATGCAGCGCTTGACCGTAAAGACCTGGCGCCCTTCTTTTGCATCAGCGGCTTTTTCGAAATAGTTCGCAGTGTATAGGAAGGCAATCAAATCGCCCGTCTCGCTCGGACTCAGAGCGGGGCGCGTGATGCCAGCTTTGCGCATTTGCTCGGTCATCTTGGGAAGATGGTTCCACATCGCCGCAGCAAGATCATAAAATGAACGAGATCGCGTGCTGCGCGCGAGGTCGGGACCCACGGTTCCCCCAACGCCGAAGATCGCGTGGCATTTCGCGCAACCCTTGTCGCCAAAGATCCTGGAGCCCGCAAGCGGATCCTGAGTCGCGCTAAACAGCGGTTGCGCCATAACCGGCCGCAAAGACCAGAGAAGAATGGCGACAATGAAAAAAAACAATTTCAGGGATTGAGTCATCATGACATTACTCCCCAATGCGCGGCGAACGACGCGCAAGTTGAGCCTATAATCAGTAAAAATCTTGATGTCTTTGCTCTCCAATTGGCTATCGCATCGCGGTCTCGCGACGGCTACTACGCAGCGACGATTTCCCATCGCCACCAAAGGCCGCCAGGCCATTTTCCATCGCGCCGCTTCAATCTGATTGCCGCCAGGAATGAGATCCGCCTCGGTGGGAAACTGTGCCCTCACGCCACGTGACTCACCGCTGAAGCGGTGCATCGCTTCTTGTCGCCTTTCCGTGGCTTAGGGTTTTTTACCTTCGGCCGCCGCGCGCGGATCTTTTCGAACTGAAAGCAAATAAGTGATGAGGTCCGCCATCTCGCCACCTTTAAAAACCGGCCACTCCACGGATTCCTCGAGCATCCTCCGTTCCATCGAGCCGACGTGATTCCACATTTCAGTCACAACCTCCACGGGAGTCTGCAGCTTTTCGGCCGTCGCCAGGTCGGGTCCGACGGTCCCGCTGACTCCCGGCAACGTGTGACAGCTGCCGCAACGCTTCTCTTGGTACACTACGCGTCCCCTCTTAGCATCACCCGAGGGATCTGTAAACTGGAGAAAGTAAAGATAGCTGATGAGATCAGACATTTCCTCGGGGCCAAGTGACGGCACGTCACCCATTTTCGCCCACATTCCGGGACCATGGTTCCACATGGCGCCGGCAATGCCAATTAGGCTGCCTTTGAGTTTTTTTCGCAGATCCGGGCCGATGCGAATTCCCTGAGCATTTGCAGTGTGACACTGTACGCAGCGCTTCTGCGTGAATAGTTTCTCGCCAACCTGCGGGCTACCCGGGCGCACGTAAATTCGCTCCACCCCGCCGGCCGCGCTGCGAATATAGGCCAACAAATCAGGAATATCGTTTTTTCCAAACGTGGGTCGTGGCACATGTAACGACTGCATCACCCCCGCCATCGCTTTGCCGTGATTCCAAAGGCCGGCCGTCAAGTAAAGGGGAGAAGCGTAACGTCCGTAGCTGTCGAGCTTGGGCCCATATTTGCCGCCTATGCCCCCCAACGAATGGCACGTCACGCATTGTTTCTCGCGGAAAAGCCGCGCACCCGTGGTCGCGTCCCCGGGTGGGTCGAGCGATCCTAAGTAATAAAGGAACGCCAGAAGGCTCGCCATCTCTGTTGGCTTGAATTGAGGGAGCGCGGTGCGCTGGTCCTGGAAAAGGTGCACCATTCCCGGAGAATGGTTCCACATCACACCGGCAATATCGAGCAGAGGGCGCTTCAAAATGCCTTGCCCTAGCTCTGGTCCCGCGACCCCTCCCACTCCATAGACCGAGTGACACCCGAGACAGCCTTTATCGGAAAAAAGCCGACTGCCCTCCAGCGGATTGCCGGGAACAAGAACTGAAGAAGACTCAGCCGCGGCAAAAACCGCCGCAGCGATACAAACAAAACCGGCCCATAAGACCAAGGCGAAGATCACGGGTTTGATTTTCATAGCTTCCTCCCGCGAACAGCCAATCCCCAAAATACATAGAAGACCACACTGGCGAGAGCGAGAAAAATCGGGATGGCCACAATAGGAATACCGATGGCGGCGGAAGGCACATCGCCAAGCCACAACGCGGCGCGCATCAGATGAATGAACCAAGTGATGATTCCCAACACCAATAAGATGAAGCCAATCATCCATATCCACTGCAATTTTATTATCAGTTGATCGGAAGGTGAATTCTGCTGTTCCATCTCATTTCCTTCTTAGTTATCTACGCTGCTCCTTCAACCTCGTCCGGCAGGTAGCTCCTGACCCGCTCTTCGACTTCCTTGATCCCCTCTTCACGACCCTCACGGATCTCCCAGATGGAGATGATCGGAAACACCTTGGTGAAAAGCAGGTAAAACAGTGCGAACAGAGCCAGGCTGCCGGCGAATTCTCCCAACTCCACCCAGGTTGGATGGTAAATAGTTTGGGGGAAAGGGAGACGCGGATACGACAGGGTCGGTATGACGATTATAAAGCGCTCAAGCCACATCCCGACGATAATAGATAACGAAGCGATGAGAACTTTTCTTACCGTGTGCTGGCCGAGCCGCACCAGAAAAATCAGCGGAATGAATAAATTGCACAGGACCATCGCCCAGAAATAAGGCCAAAACGGACCCGAGAACTTTGCCCAGAACACTTTCATTTCCTCCGGCTCCGCCCCGTAATATCCCGTCAGATACTCGGCAAAAGTAAAATAGAACCAAAGCAGTGACATAATCAGCAGGAGCTGACCGAGGTAGCGAAAATGGATCGGCTTCAGGTAGGGCTCAAGCCCGTAGGCCTTCCTGAAAACGATCATGGCCACAATCAGAGCCGCGATGCCGGAGAAAATTGCTCCGACAACGAAGTAGGGGCCAAAGATGGTTGAGTGCCACATGGGCTGAAGCGTCATGGAGAAAACGAAGGAGACGACGGAGTGTACGGAAATCGCGACCGGGATGACTATAACACACATGATCGCGATGGCGCGGTTAAGGACTCGTTGCTGCTGCTCGGTCCCGGTCCAACCGAGGGCCAAGACACTGTAGAAGAGCTTCCACTTTCCGAGACGGTCCCTCAGAATAGCAATGTCAGGAATCATCGGCAGGTAGAGGTACGTGAGACTGGCCGTCAAGTAGGCACTGATACTCGTCGCATCCCAAAGCAGAGGTGACTGATAGCGGCCGTGCAGTATGACGTTTAATATTCGGTCAGGCCGGCCCAGATCCACGAGGATCTGACCCGCCCCGATAAAAAGGACCATCGCTGTGATGACTTCAGCCATCCGAGTGATGGGCCGGCGCCACTCCGCTCTGGAAAGGCGCAGGATAGCGGAGATCAAGGTTCCCGCATGGCTGATGCCGATAAAGAAGACGAAGTTCGTTACGTAAAAGCCCCAGCTGACGGGCTGCTGCAGCCCCGTAACCCCCAGCCCTGCGTAAAATTGGACTGCGTACGCAATCGCGCCCCACAGGATAAAGACGGAAAGGCCAGCCACGGCAAAGTAAAATCCGGGCCCCGTTTGCGCGATCGGGGCGAGAAGAATATCCTCATGAATGTCCTTTTGATCAACCACCGCCTTCTCCCTCTGTCAGATAGATCACTTTTGGTTTGGTCCCTAACTCCTCTTGCAGCTTGAAAGCGCGCGGACTACGGGCGAGTTTTGCTACCTCGCTGCCCGGATCAGAAAGGTCACCGAAACTGATCGCTTGAGCAGGACAGGCGTCAGCGCAGGCTGGAGTGTACTCCCCCGGTTGAATCTCACGATTCTCCGCGTGCGCTCGCTCGCGCGCCTTCTGCAAGCGGTGATGACAGAAGGTGCACTTCTCCACCACGCCTTTCGGGCGCAGCGACACGTCGGGGTTTTGTCCGGGCTGCTCTTTTTGGTAGGTGTACCAGTTGAAGTATTTCGCGTTGTAGGGGCAAGCCGCCATGCAGAAACGGCAGCCGATGCAGCGCCCGTAAATCTGCGCAACAATACCTTCAGGATTTCGATAGGTCGCATAAACGGGACAAACCTTGGTGCACGGCGGGTCATCACATTGAAGGCAGGGTCGCGGTATGAAACGCGTCTTTTCCTCGTGATGTCCCTCGTCTGTTTCCGTAAGCACCTGCATCCAACTGATGGTGCGGCCTTTCTTTGCCTCCGTGCTACCGACGGCAGGAACATTATTCTCGGCTTTACAGGCCATGACGCAGGCCTGGCAGCCGGTGCAGCGATCCAAATCTATGACCATGCCCCATAGCGCCACGTTATACCCTCCTGAGTCTCACCTGGGTTGTATTCAAGACACCGAATCCCTTCAGTGTATCCGGCTGGTCGGCGATTAAATCGTTCGGGTTCGGTCCTTCGCCGCCGTAAAGGGGAACATGAACCACATCGGGCCGCGTCCCCGAATAAAGTTTGACGCGCAGCTTTGCGCGTCCTTTTGCCGACTCTACCCAGACCCAATCATCCTGTTTGAGGCTTAGCTCGGCCGCTGTTTTAGGATGCACCTCGACCCAGCTTTCCCAGGGAGAGTAAAGATGAACCGCGGGTTGTTCGAGCAGCCAGGGCTGGTCTTTACCTCCACCCATGGGCCGGCTCATGAGACGGTAGGTATTGAGGCGGAGCGGAAACGATCCCGTCGGCGTGGGGCGCAGGATGGCCACGGCCGGGAGAAACAGCAGATCTTCCGTCTTGCCGGCGCCCAGAGTGCTGACAAACGAGTTCGCTTTTCCTTCTTGCTTGACGGCCTTATCAACCAATTGCTTTAATGCCGTCGAGTAGAACTCGAACTTGCCTGAAGGTGTTTTGAGCAGCGCCCTCAACCCGGCCGGCAGACCCGTCGAATCCCACCAAGCTCCGCGCTCAACCAGAGCATTCCAGAAAGCATCGTAGTCTTTGAAGTCCGACACCCAGTATCCTTGACGCTCGAGAACCTTTCTCAGGGCCTCTTCAGCCGGGGCGGAGGCGACGTATCCTCGGCGTGAATTGTATAGACCTTCGGCTCCCTGTTTGAGCACATCTTCAAATTTCTTCCAGGGAAAATTCTGCGCCACGGGCGCGCCGAGGGCTTGGGCCACCTGAAGCAATACGTCCGCCGTGTTGCGAGTCTGGTGCAGCGGCGCGGAAGCCGGCCGCGCGATACTAAAGCACGTGAAACCGGCCAGATGGGTGACTTGATCGTCCTGCCATCTCTCCAGATAGGTTTGGTCCGGCAAAATCAGATCGGCCATCGCGCTCGATTCGTCGAGGAAGGGCGAAAAACTTACTATGAAAGGCACTTTCTTTAGCGCGCTCGCCAATGCCTCTTTAGCCGGATGATTTGCCAGTGGATTGGTCGCGTAGAGGAACAGGACGTTAGCGGGGTAAGGAGTTCCGCTCGAAATTCTTTGCGCCAACAGCTGAGGCGTGTCCGAAGCTATCAAATACTCCTTCTCGCCCGCGCCATCGATCCGCGGTTGGGCTGTGGCTTGTTTTGCCGCCGCGTCCTGGCGCACCGCCGGCAAAGCCGCCAATGGTAATTCACCTTGAGCGCGCAGGCCACCGGTAATACCGATGTTCCCCGCAAGCGCATTGAGACTGTGGATTGCCATCCGCGTGTGCAGATCATCGGGTCCGTAGACGGGACCGCGCTCGCCTATGACGATTGCCGGTTTGAGCGTGCCGAGATTTCTTGCGATCTCGAGAATGCTTTGTACCGGCACACCGGTAGCGGCAGAAACGGTAAGTAGCCCGTATTCCGTCAAGACAAGATTCTTGAAGCCCAAATGTTGCTGGCCTGAGCTATCGACCCAGTCTTCAAAACCGAAAGTGTGCTCCTCAACGAAGTCCTGATCATAAAGCCCCTCGCGTATCATCGCGTTGGCGATGCCGAGCGCCAGCACTCCATCGGCTCCCGGCACGACTGAAATCCAACGGTCCGCTTTGATAGCGGTGGGCGAACGGCGCGGATCCACTTGCACGAACAGACCGCGCGGCCGATCGCTACTGCGACGCAGCCGGGCAAACGCGCGCGAATTGTGGACCGGCCCGACCCAAGACTCGAGCAGCCCGGCGCCGAAAGACAAAATAAATTGCGCTTCGCTCAAGTCGTATCCAAGAGGCTCGGTCACTCCCTGCATGAAGTAATGCGCGAGAGCGGGCCGCTCCGGAGCAAAGCAACGGAAGCGAATATAATTAGGCGTCCCATAGCTGTCGGCGAAACGCTTCCACAAAATATCCCGGTAGCCGCGATACTGCCCGCCTAAAATAACCGCCGTGTGCGAAAGGTTTTTCGCCCTGAGATCAGACAGTCGAGAGGTCACCTGCGCAATGGCTTCATCCCATCCGATGGGCCGAAACTTACCGCGGTCTCCGGCCCGCGCCATCGGTCCTTTGAGACGGTTGGCGTCGTAAAGCAGTTGAAGTCCGCCAAAGGCCTTGGGACAAACCGAGCCGCGGTTGATGGGATGCTGACGATTACCCGCGATTCCCGCGACTTCTCCGTCGAGGGTGCGAACCATCAAACCGCAACCTCCGGGGCATTGCTGGCAAATAGACGGAACCAACACCTCTTCGGGCTTGGCCCACCGCTCGACATCCTCGGCTGCGTGCCCGACCCTGGAAGAAAGCTGTTGTTTCGCAATGACAGCCGCGCCGGCGGTTCCGCCTAACAATTGAAGAAATGTTCGCCGAGTAAATCGCATTTTCCCCTCACCGGTGACAGGTATTACAGTCGTTCAACAAGCTCCGTGCCGCTATTGGGTGTGCTTGTGCGGTCGTCGACTTCGCGGCCACGGCTTTCTCTCGGCTTTCATGGCAGCCGATGCAGTCATTCATGCTAAGAGTATTAAGCGGCGTCGCGGGAGGCTTGGTCAAAGTTTCCATCGCGCCATGACAAGTCTGGCACTTTATCTTCGCACTGACGACGTGGGGGCGATGAGGAAAGAATACGTGGCGCGGCAGACGCCACACCCGCTGCCAGGGAACTTCTTGTCCCTTTTCCCCATAAGCGCGCAGCTTTTTTATTTCCGCGCTGTTGGTCTCTCCGCCCGCGTGGCAAGCCATACACAGCGCCGTCGGCGGCCGTCCGGCGACCGCATCTTTCTCCGCCCGCTGATGGCAACCCGTGCACGGAAGGTTAAGCGCTATGTGAGTCTTATGAGGAAACGCAATCGGTTGCTGGACACCGCCGAACGTCCACCCTGACGAGTAAACCAAGCCTGCGATTCCGGCTACGGCTACCAGGACCAAAACGAATCGCTTCACTGCTACCCCTCTCATCATCGGCACACATCTATTTTTAGCTGCCGCTGACCGCAAAAATTGAAGAAGCTGTCCGCAAGAGACATGCCACTGAATTTTTCTTACTTTTCGCGTTCAAATGACCCGGATATTTCTTGAGGCTTGGAAAAGATTGGCGCCCGGTCCAACAAATTGGAAAATGAATCAAACAGACTTACAAAAGAGGCGTGAGTAAAAATCAGATGCGGGAATAAAATAAAAAAAGCGCCTCTTCAGTTACAACACCGAAGAGGCGCTGAAAAACGCCCGCCACAAATTATTTTCCGCGATTACTTGGCAAGACTACGAATGTAAGCGACGATGTCCGATATTTCCTGATCGTTTAATTTTTTGCCGCTAGCCGGCATGATCGGAGATTTTTTTTGCGACGACCCACCATCCTTAATGATGTCAAACAAGAATTTGTCGCTGAGAGATTTCATCGCCTTGCCATCGGTGAAATCTCCCGGCTTTGGATTCAAAGCGGCCGCCGCCGGTCCGTCCCCTTTTCCTGCCACGCCATGACAACCGACGCAATTGGCGTCGTACTTTGCTTTTCCTGCTTTTGGATCTCCTTTTGTTTGAGCCAGCGCTAATCCCGACGCCAGCGAAACACCTAAGCCAACAGCAATGATAGATTTAAAATGTTTTTTCATTATTCCACCTTTCTCTAATGTTTAGACGATAACTCTATAGCTTTTATTCGAGGCGACAAAAAAGCGCGATAATTTACTCGGGGAGCTCACTATCAAGATTTGTGCACGATGTGAAAATTGTTTTTGAACAAATGACGGAGAGATCCTAACTGTCCAAGCCGCGCCGGCCTTCCGCAGACGAAAGCGTTTCACCGAAGTCTATGTGCAGGACCAAAAACAAATTGCCTCCCCGCTTTTGCTGAACCTAAATGTCATTGGATCACCGTGATTACAGTGACCAATATAATATCTGACGTTTCCCTGTCTATTGGCCAAAAAGCCCACGATAAACTTCCAATTAGAAGTGGCTTTTCTTTTTTCTTCAGGGCTTCACTGTTTTTTAAGAATTTTAAGATACTCCACGATGTCGGTGATCTGTTGCTCGGTCAGAGTCGTCTTCCATTGCGGCATGTAAGGAGAACCGTGAAAGGTTTTCGCCGCTCCTTCAAAAATAGTCTGTTTGATCTGCGCCTCGTGTCCCTCAATGACGAAATCCTTGGATGTGAAGTCGCGCGGCTTCGCCCCCGTGAGGTTCTTTGCCGCCGGCCCGCGTCCAGTACCTTTAGCCCCATGACAAGACGCGCAGAAAGTATCGTAGATGTCCTTGCCCGCCGAAATGCTCACATGCTTACCGGGCAGCGATAAACTACGCATATAGGCGATGGCATCTTGCAGAGCATCCTTCTTCAAAACGTCTCCGATCACCATGGTTCTGTGGCTGGTAGCTGTTTGACCCTTCGTGTCTATGAGGCCCGACACGATTTCCAGGTCGGTTCTTTTTCCGAAAACACGAGTATCCGTAAGATCAGGCGGAGGATAAGCCAAGTACTTGCCGGCGGGCCCGTCGCCTCGACCATAGTTTCCGTGACACGTCCAGCACAGGCTCTTAAAAACTTCTTCACCTCGTTTGACATCGCCCTTCGATCTCACCTGAGCCGCACTCGCGCTGGTCATGATTAGAAAGAAGCCAAAACACGCTAGGACACGAGATTTCATTTTTCACCTCCTTGGAGGCGCCGCAGGTAAATGACAATCTCCCACCGTTCGCTCGGTCCCAGTGCCTCCCCCTGTGCGGGCATCAAAGGACCTCCGTCGGTTATCGTTTGATAGAGAAACCCGTCCGGTCGCTTGCGAATAACTTCAAGCGTGAGATCGGGGGGCGGAACAAACTTTGCTGCGACCGGACCGTCTCCCTTAGCTTCAAGCCCATGACACAGAGTGCAATAAATCTGGTACAATTTCTTCCCGTTCTCGACGGCGGCGGGGTTAGACTCGATGGGATTACGGAGCCTTTTCCCCGCCTCAACACGGTCCATGTGAAGCTCTTTTCCTTGCCTTGGGATTGAATTCTGAGGTATAGGCCGCGGCGCTTCTTGCGGTTTGATGGAAGGCTGCTTAACCATATCTGTACGCCAAACCCAGCCATGAGCCGGAGCAACCCGAATTAGGAGCAACGCCAGCATGGCTAGCAGGGGAGCGACCGACTTCCTCGCCTTGGGAGGAAAAGCCCGCAGCAACAAACTTCGGAGTTTAAAATCTTTTCTATCTATCACTGCAATTCCAGCGCTATTTCGAAGCCTACGCTTTAGATGCATTCTCGTCCGCTCTTTCAATTTCCAGTTCAGCCGGCCGAGCAGCTTGCATGGCAAAAGGGATCACCGGAAATCTTGCCAAGAAAAATAAACAGCTCAAGCCGCACGCTCCGAAGAAACCCGCGGTTACGCCGAGCTCGATCCATCCAAGCGGGAGAGAATCGCTGTGCCACAGCGACGGCACGATCAGAACATATCGCTCCAGCCACATTCCACAGCCGATCGCAATAGCTACCGCCGCCATGGCTTTCGGCACCTGCTTTGCCCGTCGGCTCAAAAAGACTAGAAAAGGGAAAAAAACGCTCAGTGCTAAAACGCTCCAGGAGAAAATCGCCCAGGGCATTTTCCAAACTCTTAGTATGATGAATTGGGTCTCTTCCGGTAGATTTCCATACCAGATCACAATGTACTGGGACCAAATCATGGCCAAGTAAGTAAGGTCAAATCCTAGAAGTAGCCGTCCAAGATCCGAAAGCTGAGAGGGGGTTACGACTGAAGAACCGAGCTGCCGCTGTATCAGGACGCACATCAACGTAACACCGGCAAGACCAAGGTAAAAAGTGCTGATGAAGAAATAGCCGCCGAACAGAGAGCTATACCAAAAAGGATCCAGCGCCATGATCAAGTCAAAAGCCATAAACGTATAGGTCATGGGAAAAGCGATGAGAACTCCTGCGGCCATGATATCCATCCCGCGGCGACAACGCTGATTTTCTATTTCCTCCCCTTCCCACCCATCAATTATCCACTCGTAAAGCCAGCGCCGCGGTCCACGCTTGCGCTCCTGCGCCCAACCGACCTCTGGTCGAACCGAGTAGTAAACAAAAAAGAGGCTCAAAACCGTGATCAGTCCAAGCCCCAGCCCGCCTCTGACGAAAATAAAGCGGGGATCAAACCAGGCTCCGCGAGCCGGGTTCAGGTCCCGCGCAGGCGAAAGAAACCTGTCCAGGGTAAAATAGAGCGGCAAGAAAAGCGCGCAATTTACCGGAAGAAACGCCACCATTACCTCGCCGCACCGGCGCACTGATGGTCCCCACTTGCCCCCCACAACGTGGTAGATGGCGGCGAACACCACTGCACCTTGCGCTACCCCACCCCAGAAAAGAAAGTTGATCAAGTACGCCTGCCAACCTCGAAGAGGGTCCACTCTTAGAGCGAGAAAAAAGACCAGCGTACCGAATCCTAAAAGTGCGGCGAAAATTCCGCGCCACTTCGGCGATACGTGGGAAAGTAATTTCCAGCTCTTTTCTCGCTCGAGTTCCAAAACCATCACCTCAGACCTTGGGATTCACTGTCTTGCCCTGTGCGGAGAATTTCTTCCGCGCCGGCATTTTTAAGTAGCGCAGTCACCGCTTCGTAATCCTTGTCTGCGCAACGGACCCACAGCCCGAACTGGTCTCCGGAAAAGCGCGGACTGTACGCTGGTTCGATGGCGACTTTCGGCAACCTTGCATTGAGCAGCATCCCACCCAGAGTCAGCAGTCCTCCGAACAAAATCGTCAGCTCAAAGACGATGACCAAAAACGGTGGTATCGAAACGATGGGTTTCCCCGCCGTGATCAAAGGGTAATACAACGAAGTAGCGATGGTCAGTGTGAAACCGACGAGACATCCGAGCAAACAGCCCACCAGCGTAAAATAACGCACTGGGCTAGGAGGTTTTTCCAGCGCTTCGTCGATGGCATGATGAGGTACCGGAGAAAGGGCTTGGAGCTCTCGATAGCCGGCCTCGCGCACTTGCTCGATGGCTTCAAGCAGGCTGTCGACGTAACGAAAACTCCCTACAAGGCCGGTAACGGAATTCGCCATCTTAGTGCTCTCTATCCTGGTTCTTCATCGGAGGTGGCAATTCCTCTTTGACCTCCACGATGGAGATTACGGGCAAAAACTTTATGAACAAAAGAAACCAGAGGAAAAACCAGGCGAAGGCGCCAAGTGTGATGCTGATATCCACCCAGGTGGGAATGAACACACCCCACGAGTACGGATCGTATTCATGAGCCAGACCCGTCACGATGATCACAAAACGCTCCATCCACATCCCAATATTGATCAAGATGGCGATGATGAGAAGCCACGGCGTGCTGGTTCGAATCCGTTTGATAAAGAACAGGAGCGGCACGAGAGAGTTAAATAGGATCATAATCCAGAAGGGCACTGCGTATTCACCCGTTACCTGATAGGTAAAGTGCTGCCATTCGGGAATGTTATTGCTGTACCACGCGATATAGGTTTCCACGCCGTACGCATAGCCGACGATGAGTCCGGTCAGGATAATGAGCTTGGCGAGATTCTCCAAGTGCTCTTGAGTCAGGTACGCATCGAGGCGAAAAGCTCGCCTTAACGGGATCAGCAGCGTGATCACCATGGCCAATCCCGAATGGATCGCGCCAGCCACAAAGTAGGGCGCGAAAATCGTGCTGTGCCAACCGGCAACGATGGATTGGGCAAAGTCCCAGGAGACCACGCTGTGGACCGAGATGACGAGCGGGGTGGCCAGGGCCGCAAGAAAAACATAGGCAGCCTTGTAGTGCCGCCA
>JBGPIK010000042.1:0-27011 GCA_041484845.1 Binatia bacterium
ATTGATAAAGCCGGAAGCGTCTAACTTCTGCACAAACGAGTTGTCGAAAAAGTCTTCCGGCTTGGCTTGCGCCGCCTTCGGACTCCTTACCACGTCCAACACGGCTTGGACCTCGTCCTTGGTCATAAGCGGCACGCGCTTAAAAACCGGCTCGTGCTCCTCGTAAACTGCCTCGAGCAACCGCCGGTTATCGGTCTTCATGAATTTCCCCATCACTTTCATCGCTGTCTCTTTATCCCGGTGGATGATGGAGATCGCCTCCGTGTAGCCCATGAGATAGCGGCTTATGGCCTCCGGTTTTTGCTGGACGACTTTGCGCGTTGTCACCACGGCGACGAAGATGAATGGAATGTTGAGTTCCGTGATGTTGAGAATATGCTTGAGCCCCAGCTCTTCAGCCTGAAACGTTATGGGAGGGGCCATAATCCCGGCGGCCGCGTTGCCCGACTTCAGTGTCGTCAAGAGCGCAGGTGAACTGCCTGCGTAGAGAATCTTCACATCTTTATCCGGCACCAGGCCATACCGTCGTAACAACACGTGCCCCGCATAGTCCGTCGACGCCGCCGGCTGCGTCGCGGCGAGGACTTTCCCTTTGAGATCAGCGACCGACTTGATGGCAGGATCGCCGTAAAGGTGAAAAATAAAGCGCGACGCCGTGCCCGCGATGTAGACGGTGTCCGCCCCTTCTAGACCGACATCGATTCCCTGATTGCCAACCAAGCCGATCTCTTCGGTACCGCTAACGATCGCTTGGATCGCGGTGGTGGCGGCGAGGTAATTGAGGCTGTGTTGAAGTCCGTGCTTGGTGAAAAGTCCGAGATCTTGAGCGACCCAAACCGGCAGCATCACTCCCCCGAGCGCATTATAGACCCCGCGAAGGCTGGGCGCTTCAGCGGCCGAGAGTTCGTACGCAAAAGTTAACTGGCTAAAAACGGCTAGAACCGCGACAAGAGCCAACCCAGCCAACTTATTCCATCGCCCCATATTTGCCTCCAGTGGTGAGTAATTAGGATCGACACTAGGTGAGCATCCCGCCAGGTGTCAAGAGGGCGCGGGCATTTGTATCGGCAAACAGTCGTTACCGGACATTTCTATCAGGGGACGTACAAATCGTTTCCGAATACAAAATGATGATCACTTCTTAACGGTCTGTCGTTACGTGGAACAAAACCCGTTGCGAGCAGGCTTAGCAGCAAAAGCAGAGGAATAGCCTTGGTCGAGAACGTTAAAATTGGACTTATCCCCTTTTTCCCTTCGACGTTCATCTGGCCCACGGAATAACGAGTGGGCCAATCGATCGGCAAGGTGGCGTGTAGCCCGTGGCAGTTGGGCTACGGCTCGTGCCGGATGGATAAGGAAGTCGGCCCCGAAGTAATCGCTAACTGGGCACGACCTAATATACGGAAATAACTTTCAGCCTTCGCCGCCGCGCATGTTCACGGGCTCTTTACAACTCATGGTGACCGTTATAGAAACCGGCCGTGGGAACAAAGGCGGTTCCGTACTATACGGAAGTTAAGCCGTTCTATACGGAACTAGGTATTACTGGTTAGCCCGCTAAATGGACACACTAGACACCATAGTTTTAGCATTCCAGGTTGTGTTCTACGGGATTGGTTTAGCTCTTCTGATCGGAATTGTTCTGGCATGGCGAAGACGTTCGCGAGTTTTGTTCGTCAGCCTGATAGTCGGTTTAATTCTCTACTATGCTGGCGGACTCGAAATATCCGCTCTGCCTGGATCCACTCACTACCAGCATCTTCGGATGACGTGGATGTTGGTGAGTCGTCCCTTCCTGCTCGGTTCACCTGTGTTTGCTTTCGACTCTGAACGTGCGTTCAATGGAGACGGATATTCGATATATCGCTACAATCTTCCAGCGTCCATCGCGGAAGGCTTGCCGCGGCCGCCCGAAACGTTTTTCACGACGCTTCCCAAGAAGCCTTCATACCGTTCGGAGTGGAAAACGAAATATTGGCGTCGTACACCCGTCGAACAGAGTGAGCAGGAGTTCGTGCAGTTTGCAGCGCCCATGGGAAATTTTCCCAATGGGATGAGAAGTGAACCGGGGTTTGTGGAGCTTGGCGATGCGGCGAGAAGAGAAGCCGAATTTTTGCAACAGCTTCTTCGCGAAGAGGATAACTACTACGCTTATTTTTATTTTATGGCGGGTCCGTGGAACGGTATTACTTGGCCCGGGGATATCGATTTTTTCGTTTTAAGTCCACGAAGGCGAGTGCTCTACGTCATTAACCACAACACCTGAACGGGCTAACAAACGGCTTGAGAAAAGACCTACCGCCCTGCTGGCTACGCTCGCGAAGCGTGGCTTCCCAGCCTCAGCGTTAGCCTTCTTCAACGCGGTTTGCTGCCCAAGAATCCAAAGGGTAAACTGGTGTCGTGAAAATCTACCTCGACATGTGCAGCATCCAGCGTCCGCTTGACACTAAGACTCAGCCTCGGATTGCTGTGGAAGCGGAGGCCATTCTGGGGGTACTGGCACTTTGCGAAGCCGGGCAGGTGGACTTGATGAGTTCCGACACGCTGTTGTTCGAGCTCGGACGTAACCCGCATCCGGTGCGCAAAGAGTATGCCCTCAAAGTACTGGCTAAAGCTGTCGTCTTCGTTCCCACGGATGATCACGTTGTGGAACGTACCCGCACATTTCAAGTCGAAGGAATGAAGCCTCTGGATGCGCTCCATCTGGCGTCGGCCGTGATTGCAAAGGCCGATTATTTCTGCACGTGCGATGATAGATTTCTGAAACGAGCCAAAGCGGTGAAAACGGGACAGACCCAAGTCGTTTCTCCGCTGGAACTGATTACGGAGGTAACGCAATGAACGTTCAGACAAGACCCTTAAGTGAAATCACGCGTCATGCGATTGATTTGCTCTCCAAAGAAATTGGCATTGTGGATACCGTGCGGTTTCTCAACCAGTTCACGACGGGCTATGGAGACTACACCGAGGAGCGGGAAGCCTTGTTCAAAGATCTCACACTTGATGAGATTTTGGCGACGGTAAAGAAGCCGCCCAGTCAACGGAACGGCTAACCATCGGGTTGAGAAGGACGCGGTGAGCCGCGCCTCTCACCCGGATCGTTATGCGGACGTGACCTGATGGACAAGGAGTTGCCAGACAAGCATGGCGTCCTGCTCGATATGTATGGGAACGAAGAGTTCAGCCGCGATGTAATCGGGCAATTCCCGACGCTTCGAGCCGATTTGGAAGAAGATGCTGGCCTCCTGCATGTCCAGATGGGCACGCTTGCTGGTGCGGTTCGTCAGGCGCTAGCCTTAGGGGAGACAGACCTTCCCATCAGGATTTGCCGCTTTCTCGGTGATATGCTAGGTAACCCACGAGCCGTTTCGGAAATCGAAAACGCTGTTGCTATCTCGTTCCTTGAGGCGCGAGAATTCCGGGACACCGTTGCTGGCCGTGCGGTCTGGAATCAGATGCCAAAAGCAGTGCAAGAGCTTCTTTTACAACGGGAGCGGCGGAGTGGCACCGCATAACCGGCTTGAGACAGACCTTCGGACCCACTCGCAAGACTCGCGGGCCACGGCTCACCCGCCGACCCGTTAGGCCGCCAGAGTGGAAAGTAGAGGGTCAGGCTTGTATAAATGAATAAAGCATTGAATGGGAACACCCATTCATCTATGCAAGCCTGACCCGATCAACTCGCACTTCCATCACTGGCGCTTTAAGCCATTGGTTGATCCATCCTAAAATATGCCGGTCACTGATTCGACCGGCGATCAACTTCATCAGCTTATCGTGCACAATCGTGTCAAAGTACTGCTGAAGGTCGGCGTCTAAGACGTAAGGACATCCATGGTTCAACGCCTCCCGTATGGCACCAATCGCTTGATGGGCGTCTTTCTTCGGACGAAATCCAAAACTGCAGTCCTCGAAATCCGCTTCAAAGATCGGCTCAATGACAATTTTCACCGCCATCTGGGCCACTCGGTCTCGAATGGTGGGTATCCCCAACGGCCTGTTGGTCCCATTGCCCTTGGGAATATAGACCCGCCGTACAGCTTGCGCTCGGTAGGTCCTCTCCTTTAGCTCCCGCTGAAGCTTCGACAGAAACTTAGTCTCGCCACCGCCACTCTCTATCGAGTGGAAAGTCTCCCCGTCGATGCCCGGGGCTCCCCCATTGCTACGGGAAAAGCAAAGGGTCAGGCTTGTATATATGAATAAAGCATTGAATGCGAACACGCATTCATCTATGCAACCCTGACCCGATCAACAGAAGTGTTTGAGCGCCGCACGCACGGCGAAGTCATCAGAGGCCCCGGGCCGGTCCTCTCCGACGATCTTCCCTCTGAGGTCTTGCGAAGATTTGATTTCCGGGATGCTGGGGGAAAAGTGAAGGGTCAGGCTTGTATAAATGAATAAAGCATTGAATGGGAATACTCATTCATCTATGCAAGCCTGACCCAGTCAACTCGGTCAACTCCCCCTTAATATACGGAAATAACTTTCAGCCTTTGCCGCCGCGCATGTTCACTGGCTCTTTACAACTCATGGTGACCGTTATAGAAACCGGCCGTGGGAACAAAGGCGGTTCCGTACTATACGGAAGTTAAGCCGTTCTATACGGAACTAGGTATTACTGGTTAGGACCCAACGACTATGCTGAGCCAAGAGCATAGGCTAGGGATTTTAGAAGAGGAGAACTCAAGATGACGATCAACCTAAACCGTAGCCGTCACGTATCCGTGGCGGCGGTGGTCGTACTAATTACTGCCTTAATGCTCTTGGGCAGCGCGCAGGCGCAGGCGCAGCCGTCCAACGAAGCGATCTGGCAGCAGTACCTGGAATGGCTGCCGAGCGCTCCGCAGGCCGATACTAGCGGCCAGATACGCAATCAATACCGATCCCGCCTGATCTCCAACGGCGCTTCCACCACAGAAGCAGACCGCCAGGTGGACATCATCCGGCGCATGATGCTTGAGAGGTCGGAGGGCTGGCGGATCGTATTTAACAATGTCTACTCGGCCAGCACCCCGGGATTCGTAACGCAGCCGAACGCGTTGCTGATATCAACTGTTGAAGGCCGCAAACCCGGGCGTGCACTTGACATCGGCATGGGCCAAGGCCGCAACTCGGTGTTTCTTGCCATGAAAGGCTGGGATGTCACCGGGTTCGATATTTCTGACGAAGGCGTCGCGGTAGCTCGCAAGAATGCCGAGCGTGCCGGCGTCAAGCTCAACGCCATCCGTGAAACCGATGAGGCGTTCAACTACGGCTCTGATCAGTGGGATTTGATCGTATTTATGTACGAACCGTTTCCCGTGGCCTCGGCCGCGTACGTCGAGCGGCTACGCAAGTCCATGAAGGCGGGCGGATTCATCGTGATTGAAAGCTTCGGTGAAGACGCAACGGCTCCCAACCGGCCCAATACCGCCATCGATCCCGCTCAGTTGTTGGCAGCGTTTAAGGATTTCCGCCTATTGCACTTCGAGGACTCCGTCGCAATGCCCGATTGGGGCGACCGGACAAAGAGGCGTGTTGTCCGCCTGGTGGCTGAAAAGCGGCCGTAATTTTCCACTAGGAGACCTTGGTTCTTGGTCCAACTCGGAAGATATTGGGTCCTAACCGCGCGTTGGACGGCGACGCGCAAGAGCGGCGCGCGCCGTCAACGCGGACGTTAGCCCAATATGTGGAACCGCATTAACGCGACCTTTCCTCACGAAATTCTGTGGAGTGCTGCTCTTGGCGCATTGGATATGGCGGAAATCAACGATCCTCGTATTCGTGTGGATCACCTCTCGATTTATAGTGTTCTCACCGCGTTTCTCGCATTTGAGGGCTTTATCAACCTTGTAGGCAATGAGATCGCTCCCGAGGTGTGGAAGGCGGAGAGGAAATTCTTTGCTGGCCCACAGTTTCGAGGCATTGTCGGAAAAATAGAATATCTATTTACACTTTTTCCGAATGTGGACTTGAAAAAAGGCGAGGAGCCTTATCAGACATTTAAAAGACTTAAAGATATCAGAGATAGCTTGGCTCATAATCGGGTGATGCAGTACAGTGAAACAACACCCATCGAAGAACCGAGTTTCCGTACGTCGTGGGAAGCTTTTGATAGTCCAGACAAAATAAAACCTGCGCTGCAAAAACTGAAACGATTCGCGGAACTTATCAGGATAGAAGCACTAAAGTTGCTGAAAGATGGCTATTTCGTGAGCCATCTTCACTTTGAAGCATTCGAAGGACCGATCGGAACATCCGAAGGCAACGAAATCGGCTAACCCGCCGCTGGAGCCGATTTCTCCTATGTGGTAGCGGGCGACTTTCTTCAATGACGGCTCAGCGGCATAACGTTAGACGGGACGTAGGGGGATATACCGTGGCGCGACCGGGATTTGGTTCAGTGATCACTGCTGCGGCCCTCTCGGTCATCCCAGAGCTGCTCGCACCTATTCTCGTTCCAGGATATGGGGCCATTAAGCCCCTTCGGCTGACGTTAACGGTCGCGCTCGCCGCCTGCCTCATTGCCGGCTTCCGCTGGGCTAGGTGGATTTTTGCGCTGTTGGTCGGGCTCGGGCTTCTCACGATTGCTGTTGCTGTTGGGATCGGTGTTGGCGTGTGGGACACCCCACGCATTCTCCACGTCGTGCTTCTCGCCGGCCCTTACAGCATAGCGATGGCCCTACTCTTCTTTTCTTCTGGTGCCAAACAGTACTTCAGCTCGAAATCGACACAACGTGGAGATCGCGCGATGAACGTAAAAGACATGCTGGCCGGGCTCGGTGGTCTCCTCATCATGGCGGCCTTCCTCATCGTGGGTCTTGCAATCACTGCGGTCTTCATCTTCGGCGCGGCTTGGGGAAGTGCCAAGCTCCTGCCGTGGTTCTCAGTACTGACTTGGATTGCCTTCGCCATCGTCGTGCTCATCCTTCTTCCACTTGCAATTCCGAGAGCGACTCGTGGGTTCTCAAGTGTCGCGCTATTCATCGCCTCCTACATCTTCGGTGCGACCTTATGGATGGAGGGTCTCCTACTGACGCTGGCGATTTGGGGTCTCGGTGCTGTGTTCATCGGATTGTTCCTGATGGGAGTTGGGGTCGTTCCCATAGCAATGCTGGCGACACTGCTTAAAGGCATGTGGATCCCTCTCGTCGAACTCGTGCTGCTGACAATCATGACCATCGGGAGCCGAGTTGGCGCCATGTCGCTCGCTGAAAGTCTCGAAAGCTGAGAAATGAAAAGAATCTGGGTTCCCCAACTCATTGCGAGCCTGATGCTCCTCTGGGCTCTCAACCCGCATAACCCGTATGGGTATTACATTCTGCTTCGCTGGGTCTGTTGTGGGGTCTTCGCTTACCTAACTTTCAAGGTATTCGATAAGGAACGTCACGGCTGGGTCTGGGTCCTGGGGATCACCGCGGCGGTCTACAACCCGATCATTCGAGTGCATCTCACGAGGGAGATCTGGTCAGTTGTCAACGTCCTCACTATCGGAATCGCCGTGGCGTCGGTCTTCGTTCTCGATTTTAGCAAGGAGCGGCAAGGCGCCGTCTAACAAGCCGCTGCACCTGCCGGTCGCGTTCGGCGCCCGCAGGTGAGCGGCAGGGCGTTAAAATCGCCAAGAACGCCCGTGGATAAATTCCATTCGGCCACGTGATTAAGAACAATCGGGTGAAAAGTTTTCGTATGTCATTGGCAATCTCTTCGCATTCCGCAACACAGGTCAGCGCCGGACGCCTCCCCTCTTTCGCGTGCCCGTCCCTGCAGACGAGGTCGCCACAATCGGTGGATCGATTCGCTTATTCTTGTCAGCCGCCCGTTTGTTTACGACGCAACTCTTCCAGCAAGCTCAATTGACCTTTGAGAATTTTTTGCTTTGCCTGATCGATTGTAAACCAAGCCGCCCGATCGACTTCGGGAAATTCTTCTTTCTTGGCGGAGCGCGGTGGCCATTCCATTGAAAAGGTATTGCTCTTGATCGCCGCGGCGTCACAGTCGCCTTCGACGGCCCACCCGTAAACCCATTTTCCACCAAGTTGTTTAACCGGAGTAAGAGCGATGAAGTTGCCATCGATTTGAAACCCGGTCTCCTCGAGGAACTCTCGTTTCGCCGCCTCCAGTGGATCTTCATCCTCGCCAAATTCTCCCTTTGGGATCGACCACGCGCCCTCGTCCTTCTTCGCCCAGAACGGTCCTCCCGGATGGACAAGAAACACCTCCAAATCTCCGTTTCGCACGCGGTATACCAACAAGCCCGCGCTTTTTTTGCTAGGCATCGATTTTTTCTATCACGGATTTGATGATTGGCTAAACTCCTGGCATTCGCTTATGGCCTATGCCAGGATTTGCACATGAAGAGGGCCAACGGTCACAATGCGAATTCACTAATAATCGAGAAGGTCAATTCGTAATGCGATGAGCAGGCAATGAACTAACCGCAGCAAGCTGCGGGCTCTCGAAAACACTTTATGATAATTTGCCGCAAACTTGTCACCCTCGAATGTTTTATCAGTGGTCCAGCCGGAGTTTCGCCTGGATTCCCGCTACAAGCATGCGGGAATGACGGGCCTTGAGAACCGTGGAATCTTACACAGCAAGCTATTTGGAATTAAAGCCGTCGTGATTAAATGAAACCTGAAGAAATAGAGGAACAGAATCCGCCACTGCCGCAATTCCGATGGTGGCAACGTGGTATTATCTATCAAATTTACCCGCGCTCATTTATGGACAGCGACGGCGACGGCGTGGGCGATCTTCCCGGCATTCGCAGCAAGCTCGACTATTTGCAATGGCTCGGCGTGGACGCGATCTGGATCTCGCCGATCTTTCCGTCGCCGATGGCCGACTTTGGTTACGACATTACCAACTACACCGACATCGACCCGCTGTTCGGCACGCTGGACGACTTTGACGCGCTGCTCGTCGACGCGCATCACCGCGATCTGAAAGTGCTGCTCGATTACGTCCCTAATCATACGTCGGATCGCCATCCCTGGTTCATCGAGGCGCGTTCGTCGCGTGAGAGCGCGAAACGGGACTGGTATATCTGGTGCGATCCCGCTCCGGACGGCGGGCCGCCGAACAACTGGCGCTCGAACTTCGGCGGCGGCGCATGGCAATGGGAAGAAAAAACTCGGCAGTACTATTATCACGCGTTTCTGAAAGAACAGCCCGATCTCAACTGGCGAAACCCGGAGGTGCAGGAGACCATGCTAAATGTCCTGCGTTTCTGGCTCGAACGCGGCGTGGACGGCTTTCGCGTCGATGTCATGCACCATATGCTGAAAGACACCGAGTTTCGCAACAACCCGCCCAATCCCGCCTGGCGGCCGGGAATGTCACCCTACCGTGAGGTGATCACGACCTACACAACTGATCTTCCGGAAGTGCAAGAGATCGTCACTAAAATGCGCAGTGTAGTGGAAGAGTATTCCGATCGCATGCTGGTCGGTGAGATCTATCTGCCCGTGGAACGGCTCATGGCCTATTACGGCGCGAGCGGAAACGGCGCGCACCTGCCTTTTAACTTTCAATTGATCGGTCTCCCGTGGAAAGCGCGCGATCTCGCGGCCGCGGTCGAGCGTTACGAAGCGCTGCTCCCCGCTTATGCCTGGCCCAACTGGGTGCTCGGCAACCACGACAAGCCACGCATTGCCACGCGGGTTAGTCCGGCGCAGGCACGCGTGGCCGCGATGTTACTGCTGACCCTGCGCGGCACGCCGACCCTGTATTACGGCGATGAAATCGGCATGCGGGACGTGGTGATTCCCCCCGATCAAATCAAAGATCCCTACGAAAAAAACGTGCCGGGTTTGGGCCTGGGCCGCGATCCCGTCAGAACGCCCATGCAGTGGAACGGCGATGAGAGCGGCGGCTTCACGACTGGCCAACCGTGGCTACCACTGGCCGACGACTACAAAACCAACAACGTAGCGGTCGAGCGGCAACAACCAACTTCCCTGCTTAGCCTTTATCATCATTTAATCGAGCTGCGGCGCGCCGAACCCGCATTGTCGGTCGGAGACATTGCGCCGATCCCCGCCGACAACGATCTGATGGCATACGTGCGCAAGACCGCTGAGCGTAGGCTGTTGGTCGTGCTTAATCTCGGCGCCAACCCGCAAACTTTCAATTTCGCGTCTTTGAAGTCGCGCGCTTGTCTGCTGGTCTCAACTCACCTGGATCGCGATCACGAAAAGCTCGCCGACGACCTCGAATTGCGCGGCGATGAAGGAGTCGTTGTCGAGTTATTGTGAGCGCTTCAGAAGCTTACACGCAGTTGAATAACCCCGCAGCAAGCTGCGGGGATCGACCCACAGAGATTGAAGGTTTACGCACCCCGGTGTAATGATGGTTTCCACACGAGCTGATAATTTCTCGTGTCGCGGAAAGCGAGGTTCCTATGTCCGACGCAACGACAGATAATCTGCGCGAGCAAATCGCCACCTGCACGCGCTTGCTGGTCATGACTGAGGTCATGGATTACAGCGGGCACGTGAGCGCGCGCATACCGGGCACCGACCGAGTTCTCATTCAAGCGCGCAACACCAGCCGTCTGGCGCTCACCGCTGACGATCTTCTCGTGGTTGATCTGGACGGAAATGTTTTGGAAGGCGCTGCGCCGGCGCCGATGGAAACGGCGCTGCACGTTTCCGTCTATCGGGCCCGCCCGGACGCCCGGGCCGTCTGTCACGGCCACCCGCCGTTTTCCACGCTCTTTTCGGTGGTGGACCGCCCGCTTCTTGCCGTACGCAATTTCGCCTATCGTTTCGCGAACGGCGTACCGGTGCATGCCGACACCACCCACATTCGCAGCATGGCGCAAGGTCACGCCGTCACCCAAACCTTGGGAGACCGCCAGGTTTGCCTGCTGCGAGCTCATGGAACTGTCGTCGTATCGCGCAGCATTGAAGAGTTGTTCATGGATTGTCTGGATTTTGAGGAGAATGCGCGCAGTCTCATTTACGCCACGGCGCTTGGCCCTTTGCTACCATTGACGGACCACGAGACCGTAGCGCTGCAAGAGAGCTACGGACGCTCCGAGTCTCGCGCCGCCAAATTATGGGAGCATTACGTGCACAAAGGCGGCATAGCCGGAGTGCTTTAGCGATCGGGGCTGGACTGTTGGAGTGATGGAGTGATGGAGCGATGATTTAAATCCAAGGCTCTCCCCTTCAATAATCCATCTCCCCCGGCGCGGTGCCTTTATCTTTTTTTCAGCCCGTATAGATTGTCGATGAAACCGCTCTTGTCGAATTCTTCTATAAAGCGCGTATCGACGAAGTCCGACGGTTTCGCGGCTTTCGCTTTCGGATCCTTCAACGCGGCCTGATCCAGAATCGTTTTGATGCCCTCTAGACTCGGATACTGTTTGGGCGGCAACTTGCTGTCCAAAACGGAGCTGTCGTAGGTCTTTTCCAAGAGATCTTTGTCGGTGAGACGAAGGTACTTGGCTAATATCCGCATTGCGATCTGCCGATCGGTTTTGGTGCGGTGCGTCGCTTCGATATAAGATTTCACGAAGTTGCGCACGATGTCGGGTTTTTCGCGGATAAATTTGCGTGTCGTGACGCCGCCTTGATGTTGATACGCGAGCCCCAGGGATGTGACATCGGCTAATAAATGGAAGCCGCGCTTCTGCGCGATGAAATTCGCGGCTGGAGGAAAGACCGAGCCTTGAACGCGCTTGGTCTCTAATGCAGCAAAGCGTTCCGGCGTGCTGCCGACCTGGAGAATTGTAACGTCTTTCCCCGGGACAAGACCCAGTTTTGCGAGCGCAAAGCGCGCGACGAAATCCGCCGCGCCGCCGAAACGAGCGACGGCGACGGAGCCGCCCTTGAGCTGCTCGGGTGTTTTGATCTCCGGCTGGGTCATCAGCCAGTAATCCAACGTCGTGATACCGCCGACAACATAGACCGGATCGGCGCCCGAGAGCCCCACGCTGACGATTCCCGGGCCGGAGGCCTGAATCAGCGGCGTATCACCTGAAACCATGGCCATCACGGAGGTGGTTCCGCCGGTAAAATAAATTAGCTGCGCGTCGATATTATTTTTAGCGAAAATCCCCGCCTCTTTAGCAACCCAAATAACCAGTTGGTCGGCGCTCATGCCGCTATAGCCGATGGCAACCTTCGCGGGTTGCGCCGAAGCCGCGTGATGAAAACAAAATATCGATAGAAGTGTAACTATCGCTGCTGTAAACCTGCCTCTCATCTTTTCTTCCATCCTTCCGACATCTAAAAATCCTGAATTCGAGTTATTGTTTGCCGTCAGCCTCGCTCGGTTTATGCAGTCTGCCGTCGGCGATCTGGCGCTCGATGATATTGGCCGCCACCGCCTGGCACTCGGCTGTGGAACGAAAAGGTTTGTCGTCGAAAACGCCCGTCGGCCAAGAAATCGCGCGCTTGTACTCCCTGCCGTACAGATCGGCGCGGCAGAGCACGGTCGGATTATAATTATGCCCGCTCGCTGCGACGCGCGTTTTGCGCCAGCGCAACCGATCGACATCGACGGCGGCAGAAATCACCGCTTCCCCGGGACCATCCACGATTGCGAGTATGTCGCCATCCGGAGAGATGATTTGAGACCTGCCACGATAACCGAATTCCGGCCGATCGGTGCCGAGAAATGAGGCGGTGGTACAGGAAAGGAGGTACGCTTTGTTTTCCGCCGCCCGCGCTACGCGCATGGCTTCCCAGCCGGCGTGCGAGCGACGGTAGATCTCCGCCGTGGGATGCAGCAGGACCTCCGCTCCCTTGAGGCAAAGCGCGCGGGCAACTTCCGGATACTGAATGTCGCCGCAGACCATAATACCAATGCGCCCGATCGGTGTATCGGCGACCGGAAACAATGCGTCCTCGCCGAACACGCTGACAAATTTCTGATACACATCCCCAGGCCCCGTGTAAGACGTATTCAAGTTGTTCGGTCCATTGTGCTTCCGATAAGCAAGAACAATTCTACCGTTGGGGTCGATCAGAACCGTCGTGTTGAAATAGCGTCCGGGAAACTCCGAGTGCCTCTCCATAAAATGGCCGGTCATGTAGATTTCCGATTTGGCCGCAAATTCCGCGAGCATATCCGTAGCGAAGTTGGGGATCGGCACCGCAAGCTCGATCCATTCCTCCAACGATCGCGGTCGATACATACCGTACAGCGAGTACTCGCCGGCGACGGCAATCTTGATCTCGCCGATGCGGTTTGCCGCAAAACTAGTAAGCTGGGTAATGCGTTTGATGTTCTGCTTGATTAATTTGTCTCGTTCATCACGGCGGCGTATGACCTGGCAAGGGCTTTGAATTAGCGCAACGTCGTAAGGATACATGAATAGCACCTCCTGATTGTCGTAAATATTGAATGAATCGGCGCTAAAACTCTTTGTCTAAGCGCGGCAGAAAGCGCGATCGGTGAAATTTCGCGCACGGGCTGGAAAAACGGCTATCACTGTCAATTTCCGCGGGTATTCAGTGTCGGTACACGCATAACCTATTTAGACCCTTTTCCCTCGATATTCCAGCGCCGCCGAGTCTTTGTCCTGTCGCCGGTTTTGGTCACTATGGGACGGCGTCGCCCTGGGCGCTGCAAAGAAACGAGTTTCGATCCTCTATGTCGCGTGCTAAATGCGTTAACGAGCACAGGCAGGCGGCGTCAGCCCCGCCTCGCGGCGCGCATCGATGAGCCCCCGCGCCAGACTACTCTTTTCCTCATCAGTTAAAGGTAGAAGCGGCGGCCGCACCGGGCCGGCGGGCAATCCCATCAGCTCGGCCCAGGCTTTCTTGAATTGCGTCGGATAAGCGCCGCCGAATTTGGGCATTAAATATTTCATCCAATGTCTGAAAAGTTGCCTTAGCGGGTTGAGCTTCTTCTGATAAACGGCGGCGGCTTGCGCCATTTCCCCGCGGCAGGCATGCTCGACAAATTTGACGTAGTAATTCTCTTCCGGCGTGTCAAACATCCAGTCGCACGGGTTAGCGAACAAAACCTGCTGGCGAAAGCCGTAGAAATCCTGATAGAAAAATACCTCATCCGTCGCCGCGCTCACGACAATTTTATCGCCGGCGAGCTGGTGCGTGTCGAGAACATCACCAACATTTTGGGTCGCTACCTTGACGCCGCATACATTCGGGATTTCGGCCAGCTCGGCAATATCACGCGCCTTTAGCGTGAATCCCGACTGCGGCGTATTAAAAATAATGATTCCGAGATCGGTCTCGCTGGCGACTCGTTTGAAAAACTCATAAACCTGAGGCAGTGTCCGCGCGATTATATAAGGAGGCATCAGCACGGCGAAATCCGCGCCGGCGCGTTGTGCATGCTGCGTCAGCGCGATGCACTCTTTTAATGAAGTGTGCGACGTGTGCACCGCCACGAAAGCTTTGCCGGCCACGCTGTCGAGAGTGATTTCACAAATTCGTTTCCGCTCTTCAAGCGTCAGTGACCAGAATTCGCCCGTCAGCCAAGTGATGCCGAGGCCTTGCGTCCCCAATTTGAGGATATTAGCGACGTGTTTTGCTATGCCGTTCTCATCGACTTCGCCGTCAGCGAGAAAGGGAGTTATCGTTGTCGTCCAGTGGCCGTGCAAATTTCCCCTCGCCCATGACTTCGCTTGCCCTTTCGTGTAACGTGCCATATTTGCCTCCTTAAATTCTTTCTCGTTGAACTCCGGTTATTCTGGATCACGTCCGGCCTGAGAACGAACCTAATTAAAACCCAAAATCTTCGAATATTCCTTTGCGAGCCGATCCACTGTTTCGGCCTCATTCTGGGCCATGTACAACACCTTCTTTCCCTGAGCATATTTGTACGCCCGCGTCCCTGGAACCAACGCGGAAGTCTGACCGCCGTATTTCTCCCATACCGCCTGAGCCTCGAGAGTTGTAAGAAACGCAGCAAACAGATGCGCCACGTTGGGATGCTGAGCACCCTTGAGCACCCCGGCATTGTATGCAGGCGAAATCACGGGCGAGATCCCCTCTACATGGACGATGGGAGCGCCTGTCGTTTTGGCCGTGTGGATGAAACTGTCGGTCATCGTAATCGCAATGAGCGTTTCACCCAGCTGCAGGCGCGTGTAGATCGTGCCAAGCTCGCCGAGGAAAGGCTGCTGCTTGGCCAACGCTTGAACATATTCCGTCGTTTTCTTTTCGCCCCACGCGCTTGCCAGCCGCGCCAGATGATGGGTTGCCGTACTCATGCCCAGCTTACCATCGTTCCATTTGGGAGACAGCAGGTCTTCCCACGTCTTAGGGACGTCCTGCGGCGGAAGGGTCTTCTTGTTATACGCAGGGAGAACAAATTGATTGGCCAGAATTACGGTACCGTTGTCGTATTGAATGGCGCGCGGATCTACGCCGAGATTGCCATAGTCAAATGGCTTATGCTGCTTTTTCAGCCATAGCGTCGCATGATGGGCATCGGTTACGACCATCAAGTCCCACTCCGGAGGTGCTCCAGCCGCAGCGAACGTCAAGACCTTCGCGACATCGCGCGCCATCTGCCCAGCAGGGCTGTAATTCAATCTAATTTTTAGCCGGTATTTTTTGTTGAAGGCATCGCCCAGCGCTTGAGCACCTTGGGGCGTAAGCGTCGAGGGCGCGTAGAACTCGATCGCCCCTTCTTTCTTTGCTTCGCTGACCAACTGTTCTACCATAGCCGCTGGAGCGAGCGCAGTCAGATTCAGCAGAACAAAGGCCGCTAAAACACGGGCAAGAGAAACGTGAAGTTGCTTCATGGTCGGGCCTCCGAGAGGAGCTTTACAACATTAAGTCGTCGTCTTCGGTTGAAGGACAGCCCATCGAATCGCACTACCTACAACAAGACCTGCAATGCAGGAATCTAATCGGCCCTATATCGCGAAAGCCGTGCTCTTGACAAGTTCAGGCGAGGAAAATGGCTAAGGGCACTCATAAACCACATACTCCGATCATTTGGCGTGTGGTAGAAAGCCGTTGATGATTGTCATGATACTGACTTAATTATTTTTTCTCCGGCTTGAACTCTACCTATTTTACTAACTGTGCTTGGCGTGCTCGATCCTCTTCGCATTTAGGAAAGAACTCGCCGATTTTCCTGATTCATATAAACCCCATACGTTAAACCGTGGGTGTATCTATATTTTTCGGCCACTTATCGCCGATCATCATGGTACATGTTTTGCGAAACCGGTGGCCGCATGCTCGGCAAACTTCCATCTTTCGATTATTATCGCCCCGTTACAATCAATGAAGCGCTCGGTATCCTTGAGCGACTGAATGGCAATCTTTCCATCCTGGCCGGCGGAACAGATCTTCTCGTAGCAATGAAAGAGCGCAGGGGTAAACACCCCGCCCTACTCGATATCAAGTCTGTGCCTGACCTAAGCGGTATCCGTGCTGAAAACGGCAGCGTCTGCTTGGGCGCGACCGCGACCACGCGGTCGATCGCCGCATCTCCCCTGGTACGAGAACGATTTCCGATGCTTGCGCAGGCACTTAAATTTCTTGGCTCAATGCAAATTGGCAATCGCGCCACCATCGGAGGAAATTTGTGCAATGCTTCTCCGGCAGCCGATGGGGCGCCACCGCTTCTTGTGCTCAACGCTTCACTTAAGCTCGTCGGCAAAGCGGGGACGCGGTGGGTTCCGCTGGATAATTTTTTTGTTGAGCCGAAAAAGACCGTCATCGATCACGAACTTTTGTCCGAAGTGCGCGTTCCCGCGGGTGACCCAGACGGACGCGGCATCTTTCGCAAGCTTGGAGCACGCAATGCACCTGAGGACATCTGCATCGTAAGCGCTGCCGTTTATGCCGTGCCGGATGCTGAGAAAAAAGCCTGGCAAGAGGTGCGCATAGCTCTCGGCGCCGTGGCGCCTACGCCGATTCGCGCTCGCTACGCGGAAGAGCGCATCCAAGGGCAACCCATCGACGGAAAAATAGCGGAAGAGGCTGCCCAGGTCGCTGCGAATAAAGACGCCCGACCGATTACAGATATTCGTGCTTCCGCAGAATACCGCCGGGCCATGGTCGGTGTTCTGGTAAAGCGCGCGCTCGACCAAATTGCGCGCGAGATACAGGGAGCAAAGCACCTATGAGTAGAGTTCGTAAGCTCCGTGTAACAGTCAACGGCCGGAAAGTGAATACGGCAGTCTCGCCCAGTGAAACGCTTTCTGAATTTTTGCGGACACGGCTGGGGCTCGTCGGAACAAAAGAAGGCTGCGACACGGGAGACTGCGGCGCTTGCACGGTGATTCTCAACGGTAAAGCTGTGAACTCTTGCCTGGTCCTTGCGATTGAAACCCACGGTGCCAGCGTGACCACGATCGAGGGATTGAGTTCCGACGGTGAGCTGCACCCGTTGCAGCAAATGTTCATCGACAATGGAACCGTCCAATGCGGCTTTTGCACGCCCGGCATGATCATGGGCGCCAAGGCATTGCTCGACGAGAACCCCAATCCATCTCAAGAGGAAATACGCCTGGGGCTTGCGGGAAATCTCTGTCGCTGCACCGGCTATGTAAGCATCCTCAAGGCAGTGACAGCGGCGGCTAAACAACTTCGCGGAGGCAAGTGAACGGTGGGTTTGGCATATCAAATCATCGGCAAGCCGATTCCGCGCAAGGATGCGCGCAGCAAGGTTCTGGGTCAGGCCAAGTACACCGACGATTTCTCCTTGCCCGGAATGGTTTTTGTCAAAGTGCTGCGTAGCCCGCATCCCCATGCTCGAATCCACGCCATCAAAACTACAGTCGCACGCAAACAGCCGGGCGTCGTCGCCGTGCTTACCGCAAAAGACATTCCCGGACAAAACACCATGGGGCCGATCATCAAGGATCAGCCGATCCTTTGCTCCGACATCGTGCGCTACGCCGGAGACGCTATTGCCCTGGTGGCCGCCGAAACAGAACAAGCCGCCGAGATAGCAGTGGAGCGGATCGAAGTCGAGTACGAAGTGCTTCCGTTCACAACCGATCCGTTAGCAGCTCTGGAGTCCGATGCGCCGATAGCGCACGACGGCGGAAACATTGGTACGCACATGAAAGTTCGCCGCGGAAATATGGAGGAGGCTTTTCGCTCTGCCGCGGCGATTGTCGAGGGCCGCTTTATCACGCCGCGCCTTGAGCACGCCTATATGGAGCCGGAGATCGCCGTGGTTGCGACCGACGCGCAGGGAGATGTCACCGTTTGGTCCTCCACTCAGCACGCGCATCTCGACCGCGAGGAAATCTCGCGGATGCTCGGCTTGCCGCAAAGCCGCGTGCGCGTGCACCAAATGACAACCGGCGGAGGTTTCGGAGGAAAGCTCAATCCGCACGCCCAGTGCTATGCCGCTCTGGCTGCATGGAAAACTGGACGCCCTGCCAGAGTCCACTATCACCGCGATGAGTCGCTATTCGCCAGTTACAAAGCTCATCCGTTTGTGATCGATATGAAGCTCGGAGCCAACAAGGAGGGAAAACTTGTGGCTGTCGAGGGGCGGCTGGTGGGGAATACCGGAGCTTATCTCTGTCAAGGCCGGGCCGTTATCACAAAATCCGGCAGTCATGTCTCCGGTATTTATTATATTCCCAACATTAAAGCTGATGCATTTGCCGTTTATACAAATACAGTGCCTTGTGGCGCCATGCGTGGTTACGGAGTTCCCCAGGTGACTTTCGCCCTAGAGTCACTGATGGACGAGCTCGCCGACCGTCTCGGATTGGACCCGGTAGAGCTGAGATTGCGCAACGCCCTGGATACAACCGTGCCGAATGCCACGGGTCAAGTGATGCCGGCAAGTATTCCGGTGAAAGATATGCTGGCGCAGGCCAAGGTTTCGGTGCAATCACTGCGACCGCTCTTGAATGAAACGCCGCCGGGAAAAAAACGTGGAATCGGCGTCGGTTGCAGCAGCCGGGGTATCGGCAGCATTCGCAAAGCGTCACGAAGCACTGCGGTGGTCAGTCTCCATCCCGACGGGAGCGCCACTGTGGCTTGCGGACATGTGGACTTGGGCCAAGGCTCCGACACGATGATGGCTCAAGTGGCTGCGGAGGAATTGGGGTTGGATGTGGACCGCATTCGGGTTGTCACGAACGATACCGCTGTTTCACCCGATTGCGAGTCCACGTCTGCAAGCCGTGTAACTTATGTTTCGGGAAACGCCGTGCGTTTTGCGGCGGCAAAGGTCAAGGCGCGCGTTTTGGAACTTGCCAGCCGTGAATTTGGCTGCTCTCCTGAAGAAGTAAAGTTAAAGAACGGCGTGGTAGCGCATCGAGAGCAAGGACTAAGCCTCGCCACCTTGTACGGTAAGAATATTTTGCACACGATCACCGACGTAGCAGAGAACTTGCCGCCGACCACACCGCCCGATCCAGAAACGGGCCAGGGGAGTCCCGCCGGGACTTATAACTTCAACGTCCATGTGGCCTTGGTCGAAGTTGACGAGGGAACCGGCAAGGTCGAAGCGCTTCATTATTTAGCGATGGGCGACGTTGGGCGAATGCTCAATCCAATGGCCGTCGAGGGACAAATGTACGGCGGCGTTATGATGGGCATGGGATACGCCCTCACGGAAGAAGTCCTCATAGGTAAGGGCGTCACGAACTCCACGTTCGGAACCTATCTCATTCCGACCACGTGCGATGTTCCGCGCCAGTTTCTGATCGATGTCATCGAAGACCCTGAGCCGACGGGTCCATTCGGCGCGAAAGGTTTTTCCGAGGGTTCGCTCGATCCGGTGGGCGCAACTATGGCGAACGCCGTCAGCAAAGCGATCGGAGTTCGCGTTACCCGCCTGCCCATGACCAGTGAACGCGTGTACCAACTGCTCCAGGACCGGAAACAGCAATAAACAGTTTCCGCTCCATACGGGGTGATGAGTGACGCTGAAGAACCTCCTTTGGGGACCGCTCGCATATGGGAGACACTTACCCGAAGTTTAAGGTAGCCGCGGTTCAGGCGGCGCCGGTTTTTCTCGATCGGGAAAAGACTGCTGCAAAAGCATGCCGGCTCATTCGCGCCGCAGGCAAGGAGGGCGCTAGGGTCATTGGCTTCCCGGAGTGTTTCATTCCCGGCTTCCCCCATTGGTTCGATTTTCGTCTTGCGCGCGAGTGCAAAGGCTTGATCAAAGAATTATTTAAAAATTCCGTTGAGATCCCAGGTCCGGTTACGGGCTTGCTTTGCCAAGCGGCAAAGGACGCGCACGCAACTGTGGTCATCGGTCTGAATGAACGCGACTCCGGGAGTATGGGAACGTTGTTCAATACCCAGCTTTTCATCGGTCCCGATGGGCGCATTTTAGGCAAACACCGTAAGCTTGTTCCAACCTGGACGGAGCGCCTGGTTCACGCCGGCGGCGACGCCAGCACCTTGAAAATTTTCCCGACGGAAATGGGCCCGGTGAGCGGCTTGATCTGCGGGGAAAATACCAACAGCTTTTACCGCATGACCCTATTGCTGCAGGGGGAGAGAATTCATGTAGCGAGCTGGCCTGCCTTTCCCGGGCGGCCAAGACAGGATTCAATTGAAATCCGCACCCGCAATTATGCGTTCGAAGGCCGATGCTTTGTCATCAGCGCCACCGGAGTATTCAGCGATGAAATGCGGGAGTTGCTTTGCGTAACGGACGAGCAAAAGATCAAGGCGTCGGGATCGGGAGCTTACTCTTCCATCATCGGTCCGTCAGGAAACTATTTGGCCGGACCGGACACCGGCGGTGAAAAAATTCTCTACGCGGAAGTCGATCCGGAAACCATTATCGACGAAAAGATCAGCCACGATCTCACGGGGCACTACAACCGATTCGATCTGTTTACCCTGGTGGTCGATGACCGGCCGGTTCAACACGGTGCCGTTTTCAAAGAGATGAGCGAAATCGATGCGAGCCCTTCCGCCTCCATAGCAGACTCTTCTAAGGATCCCGCGGACGCACCTAAGGGATTAAAACTTAAATCTGCAAAGCCCGTCAGGCGCAACAGGTAACCTGACATCGGCGCCCGCGTTCGGTGTAAGCCCGGAACGTAAAGACCCATCACAGCAGAGCCGTAACCAAACGCAACCAGCAAAAGACCCCCCGGGGGCTGAGTGCCGTCAGAATTTGCGCTAGCGGATAACATTTGAGAGTATACTAATACTTGCGCGCTTACTAATCGCGAATATCCTGCAGCAGCCAATCCGTCGGAATTTGCCGCCCCAACCCTTTTTGCTTTGCTATCTCGTAGACTTTGCCGGCGACCGCGAAAAATTGCGCGCCTTGTACATTACCGCGCTCTGAATAGGTAATTTGCGCCGTCGAGGTCCTGCCTTTCTTCGCGCCGGTGAGCAACTCTTCCAAGAACACCGCGCGATCTTCAGCGATCACGCCGTGGCCCCTCTTGTCCGCGCGCTTCATTTGAAAGCCGGTATTTTCCTGCGGCTTGGCCGCATAGGTTATGTACTCGTCGGAAATTCCAAATTGCGGCAAACCCCACGGCGCCGGCGCATTGCCCAGGCGCAGCGACACATCGATGCGCTTTAGCGTATCCTCATCCGGCTTGCCCCCGATAGAGGTCACGTGAGTCCCCTCTTCCAACCATTTGCCGATGATGATCGGCACGGCGGAATCGGTGCAGCCGGCGACGATGTGAGCGCCTTTGTAAACGTCTCTTAGGGTTTCCACCGGGACGGTTTCGATTCCGAAGCGCTCGCCGATCTCTTTCGCATATTCGACCCGATGCGCTTTCGTCGGGCTGTAGACCTGGATTTTTTTGATCTTGCGCGCCAGGCGAAACGCTTCCAGGTGGCTTCGCGCCATGCCGCCCGAGCCGATCATGCCGACGACTTCGGCATCCGCGCGCGCAATGTATTTCACCCCGATTCCCGAATCCGCTCCGACGCGCATATGCTGCAAATAGCCGTCGTTCATGAGCGCCACCGGTTCGGCGTTATGAATATCCACCAGCAAAATCAGACCGCAAAATTTTCCCGGCTCGACGCAATACTTCTCCTGTGTCCGCGCTCCCTCGTACTCGTGCTCGTAAATCACGTCGGACTTCATGCGAATGGCGAAATAGCCGGATGTCGAACCCCCCTCCATCGTCCCCCACTGGTAAATCTTCCGGGGATCTTTTGTCGGTATTTGAATATCGATGCGCGGCCGGCAAACCGCCTGTTTGTCGGCCAGTTCTCCGTAGGCATCCTCCAGCGCCTTCATCGTGATTTCCATCGTGAGCACGCCGGCCACATCGGTGTTATTCAATAGCAGCATGTTTTGTCGATCCTTCCCCGCGCCGAATCACGACTGCTTCGCCCATAACTTGGCAAAGAACCCTTCGTCTATCAATTCCTGAACCAGACTGTTATCGAAAAACTGCTCCGGTCTGGCCTGCTTGGCTTTCGGATTGTTCTTGGCAATCTGATCCAAGGTGACTTGAAAGGCCTGCGCCTTCACCAGCGGAATTTTTTCCATGAAGTCATAAGCGTATTGAATGCTGCCGTCGAGCATCGCTTGATCTTTGATTTGCGTGTAGCGGGCGAAGATCGCCCGCGTTTCTTCTTTATGGGTGTGCATAAACTGGATCGCGCGGGCGTGCGCGCGAATGAACGCCTTGGCTTCGGCGCGATGCTCCCGCACCCATCTTTTCGAGGTGGTCAGGCCGATGTGCATGAACGGAATCTCTTCCTTGGCGAGATTAGCGATCATGCGCATCCCGGCTTTTTGCGCGAGGTAAACCATGGGCTGCGACATCGGCGCGGCAAAGACCGTCCGTTTCGTGAGCGCCGCCGTCAGTTCCGGCATGCCGCCGATTTGAATGAAGGGAACGTCCTTGGCCGCTTCGAGCCCGTATTTTGCGAGCAGCATGCGCATGCCGAAATCCGTTGAAGCGCCGAAGCGCGTAACGCCAACCACCTTGCCCTTGAGATCCGCCACCGTTTTAATCTCCGGCGCCGCCATGACATAGAAGGCGACTACGTTAGTGATTGCGCCCATGGCGACCAGATCCGCGCCGTTGAGACCGGCGTCGACGATCACCTGGCTATTCGCGCCTGAGATAACGATGTCGCCGGCCAGCGTAGCGCGCGCCACGGTGGGAGAGCTGGCGATGTAAACCAGCTCCATATCCAAGCCCTCTTGTTTCAGAAAGCCGGCCTCGTGCATGACCCAGAAAGGCGAATTCAATGCGCTAACCGCCGACCAGGCAATGACGAACTTCTCCGCGCGCGCGACCGCCGGCGCCACAAGTAACACCGCGCCGAGAACGGCGATGATCGGCAGCAACAATAAGCGGGGAAGAATCGGACTACGATGATGAGTCGTCATATTCACTCCTGACCTCGGCTGTGCCCGTTCAAATTACAAGTAATGCTAGATCCGTCTAGGCAGTCATACTCTCGTGCAACCGCGCATCTGTCAAGATCAATTCCTTGCAGAGTTTCGCTTGTCTTGTTGCTGGGTCGTGGTGTAATGATGCCTGGTCACGGCGACTTTGTAAGTGCGGCGACAAAGTCATCGCGCGCTTCTGAACTTCGGGCTGAACAATTCCTTGTGCGGCGCGCCGACAAAGCCGTAAGTGCTTGGGAGGGACGTTTTGGAAGAGATCCGGATCATCGACACCACGTTGCGCGACGGCAACACGAGTCTGTGGGCGCACAACATGACGACCGGCATGATGCACCCGGTGCTGCGCCACATGGATCAAGCCGGCTTTGACGCCATGGAATTTTTTGTCAGCGGACGCTTCAAGAAAGTCGTCAGAGAGCAGCGGGACAATCCCTGGGACTGGGTTCGCTACGGCAAGAAGGAAGTCAAGAAAACACAACTGCGCTATCACGGCGGCCTCAGCAGCGGTTTCAATCTGATTCCGGCCTGCATTCCGCGCCTGCTGATCGAACGCGTGGTTCATTACGGTATCACGACGACGCGCCTCTCCGATCCGTGGAACGATTACGACGCGCTGAAGAACGAGGTCGCGGAGCTGAAAACACTTGGCATGCAGTCGGTCGTCAACTTGATCTATTCCATCTCGCCACGCCATACCGATGAATACTATTCGCGCAAAGCGCAAGAAGCAGCCGCCATGAAGCCCTACCGGGTCTGCTTCAAAGATGTCGGCGGTATGCTCACGCCGGAGCGGACGCGAACTCTCGCCCGCATCGTCCTCGCCAACGTTGGAAATATCCCCGTGGAATTTCACGCTCACTGTAATAATGGCCTGGCACCGTTCAATGTCTTGGAGGCGGTCAAGGAAGGCATCCGAATTGTCCACACATCGATTCCGCCGTTGGCCAATGGCTCCTCCCAGCCTTCCGTATTCAACGTCGCCCGAAACCTGAAAGCCCTGGGATATGCGCCCTTGGTCGATGAGAAAGCGCTGGAACCCGTAGAAGAGCATTTCCGTCGGGTCGCCAGGCAGGAAGGATTCCCCATCGGCGCGCCGCGGGAATACGACCAGAGCTGGTACCGTCACCAGGTCCCCGGCGGCATGATTTCAAACCTGCGCCATCAACTGAAAATGCTCGGCAAAGAAAATCAGATGGAGACCGTATTGAACGAAATCGCGCAAGTTCGGGCCGAGCTCGGCTATCCCATCATGGTGACGCCCTTCGCTCAGTTCGTCGGCAGCCAGGCCGCTATCAACGTCATGACTGGCGAAAGATACAAACAAGTCACCGACCAGGTCATCCAGTATGCGCTCGGCAAATGGGGCAAAGAGGGCAGCCGGTACATGGACCCTGAAATCAAGGCGAAGGTTCTGGACCGGCCACGGGCGCGTGAGTTGGAACATTGGACAATACCCGACGTCAGCCTTGAAGAGGTGAGAAGAAAATATGGCGGCTCGGGTCTATCGGACGAAGAATTATTGCTCCGCTTCTATGCCGGCCCCGAGTTCGTGGATGCGTTAAAAACGGCGCCGCCGCGCAAAGAATATCTCGATGCCCGTCAGCCCCTCGTGAAACTTGTCGAAGCGCTTAGCCGTAAACGCGACTTCGGCCATGTCTATATCCGCAAAGGCGATCTTTCGATCGCGTTCGGACGGAAAGCGTAACTCCTGCTTTTAGCGTTGTCCTGGGTGATGCATTAAACGTCGTACGGGTTGAACTCCAATTTCTTAGCAGGTACAGATGGCGCTTATGAGTAAACTCAGATCGCTCCATGACGCTATTGCTGCGGATGTGCGGGACGGGATGTCCATCGCGATGGGCTGCGCGCTGGAATCATTGATCCCTTTCGCCGCAAGCTACGAAATCATACGGCAGAAAAGAAAAGATCTGACGCTGATCGCCCCGATTTCCGATATTCAATTCGATCAATTGATTGGCGCGGGCTGTGTCGCGAAAGTCATTGCATCGTGGGTGGGCAACGTGGCCGCGGGTCTGGGCCACAACTATCGGCGCGCCGCAGAGCTGGGAATTCCCCGGCCGATAGAAATCCAGGAGCACTCTAATTTTACCATCGGGTTGGGCCTCCAAGCTGCCGCCACCGGTCTGCCTTTCTTGCCGACCCAAACTGTGAAAGGAAGCGACCTTCGCCAGGGCGATCACTTTGCTACTGTTCGTTGCCCATTTACCGAACAAGATTTCGTGGCGGTTCGCGCTATTCAACCGGATGTGGCGATCCTGCATGTCCAGCGCGCGGATCAAGACGGTAATGCTCATGTGTGGGGTAACCTGGGCGTCATGCGTGAGGCCGCTTTGGCGGCACATAAAGTCATTCTCACCTGCGAGGAGATTGTCGATCACGAGGTTATTTTGAGCGATCCCAATCGCACGATCATTCCGGGGTTCGTGGTTTCGAGCGTTGTTCATGAGCCGTTCGGCTCGCATCCTTCTCCAACTCAAGGCTATTCACGGCGCGATGACGGCTTTTATTTTGAATATCATAGGGACACTCGCAGCAGAGAGGGATTCGAAAAATGGTTGCAAAAATGGGTACTGGGCACGAACGATCAGCGCGCCTTCCTCGATCTTTTGAGCCCGGGCCGCCTGCAACGCTTAGTGCCCCAAGGCCAGTTGTTCGCGCCCGCCGTGAGCTTTAATTACTAAATTTTTCCAGCACAGGAGGTTGCGTATGAAAACCATAGCGTCTTTTAAGTTGACCCAGGAAGGTTGCGAGTTGATCGTCAACGCCGCGCTCGACAAGGCCAAAGAACTTAAACAAATCGTAAGCATTGCGGTTGTCGACGGTGGCGGCCACCTTTTTGCCTTCAAAAGGATGACCAACGGGCGCACGCACAATACAATGCTTGCTCTCGCCAAAGCGCGCAGCGCCGCGCTCACCACGGCGGCCACCGGCAAAACCAATCGCGAAGGCGGCGAAATTCCCGATCACCAGGTGCTGGCCCAGACGCTCGGCATCGGACCGGGCTGGTTTATGAGCATCGAAGGCGGCATCCCGATCGTCGTCGAAGGACAATGCATCGGCGCCGCGGGCGTCAGCGGCGCTCCGGCGGCCGTTGACAAACAGATTTGTCAGGCTGGTATCGACGCATTCAACCGGGCGTGATCAAGGGTATTCCATCTATTCACCCGCGAAGTTTTTAACGTGTCTAGATTCCCGATAAGACCTTTCGGGATGACCGCCTTTGCTGTAAACGACCGCAAGCTATGAACTACACCCGCAGAGAATTAATGGTTGCCGCCGCCGCGCGCGAAATTCACGATGGCGAGAAAGTGTTTGTCGGCATGCGCTTGCCGCTTCTGGGTTTTGCGGTTGCCAAGGAATTGCACGCTCCCAACGCTCTGGGAATCTTTGAAAACGGCGTTGTGCGCGACTGGCCGGCCCTCGAGTCGATTTTCACCATGAGCGACCCACCCAATGTCGCGCGCGCGCTGTGCTGCGGCAGTTTGAACGACGTTATGTACCTTCTGCAATCCGGCCGTGTCGATGTCGGCTTCATCGGCGGAGCGGAGGTGGATCGTTTCGGCAATCTCAACACCCATTGGGTCGAGGACAACGGCAAGCCGACCCGTTTGCCCGGCAGCGGCGGCGCGGCGGACATCGCGACCATGGCGAAGCGCTGCATCATCATCATGAACCATGAGCGGCGGCGTTTTCCGCCGAGAGTCCATTACCTCACCTCGCCCGGATTCGGCGACGGC